>JBGPHD010000169.1:0-6317 GCA_041484135.1 Gemmatimonadota bacterium | reverse complement strand
TGGGGGGTGGGGGTTGGGGGGTGGGGGGTCTCGCGTTTTTCCCAACACCCCACCCCCGACACCCGTCTTAGTGTCCGACGATATCCCCCCGCATCCCGCCCAGCGCGGTCAGCAGCTCCGTCTTCTCCCGTACCGGCACATTGAAGTGGTCCAGCGCAGCGACCAGGTCGCCAACCAGCGCGTTGAACTGCGCGTCGGTGACGTGCATCCCGGTGTGGGTCTCGCGCATGGTTCGGCCACGATAGACGCATGGCCCGCCGGTGCTCTGGCAGATGAGGTCGGTGAGCTTCCCCTTGAGGTCCTCGTCGTCCACGCCGCGGAAGAACGCGTTGATGACCGTGTCCGTCATGATGCGGGCGTGGAAGTCGCCCACCACCGCGCGGATGGCGTCCACGCCACCCAGCCGCTCGTAGAGCGACGGGCCGGCCGCCACCGCGGCCGGGGGCGCCGGGGCCCTCGTGTCGGCCGGGGACATCGGGAGGGCGGCGCCGGGCCGCCGCTCGGCCGGAGCGGCCGCGGGCGCGGGCTGCTCCGCCCCGGCGCCGCCACCGCCGTGACAGGCGCCGGCGAGCACGGAGAGTCCGACCACCAGGAGATCACGCGACCTCATGCGGTTCCCTTTCCTCTGATGGGCGGCAGCCCGGTTCCCTCACCCATTGGTGCCGGGCCTGGTGCCGTTCGGCACGACCGCCAATGCCAGCTCCACCACCGAGACCCGCTGTCCGTCGGCGGAGAGCTCCACCGTCGCCAGACAGATGTGCTGCCGGCGCCGGACCGTCCCCGTGAACACGAGCGGCCCGGGCTGCGGCACGATCGGCTGATCGAACTCGGCGCGCACCTTGGCGAGCCGCGGCTTGCCCTTGAGGCCGTTGTGCCACGCCCAGATCGCCGCCACCTGCCCCGCCGCCTCGATCTGGAGACACCCGGGGTAGATCGGGTCCTCCGGGAAGTGCAGCGGGAAGACCCAGTGGTCCGGGCCGATGTCCATCTCGCAGACGATGTGCCGCGCATCCACCGCCGCCACACGGTCGATCTGCAGCATCTGGCCCGCGGGCAGATACATCGCGCCGAGATCAGCGCGCTGGTAGACCACCGTCACCCTGCGACTCCCACGGAAGGAATGACATCAATCTCCCTGGCCGGACGCGGCGTGGCAATGGCGTGCCCCCCGCGCTTCACCTGAGACCCGTCGCGATGCCGAGCGCCACGGCCACGATCCCCAACGCGAAGAGCGCCAGGTAGAGCGGCACGGCGAACCGGAGCCACTTCTCGTACCGCACGCCCGAGGCTGCCAGCATCGCCATCAGGGCGGCGTTGGTCGGGGTCAGCAGCTCGCACAACACCGCGCCGTACTGGTACGTGAGCACGGTCACCTGCCGGTGCAGGCCCAGGAGGTCCGAGAGGGGCACCAGCACCGGCATCGTCAGCACCGCCTGCCCGCTGTTGCTGGGCACCGGCACGTGGAGCGCGGTCTGCACGACCATCATCCCCACCGCCGAGAGCGCCACGGGCAGGTGGGAGAGCGGGCTGAAGAGCGCGTTGACGATGGTGTCCACGATCTGGCCCTGGTCCATGACGACGTAGATCGCCCGGGCGAAACCGATCAGCATCGCTGGGTAGGCCATCGAGGCGAACCCTTCCACGAACGCGTCCGCGGTGCCGGTGACGCCGAGCCCGCCGATGGCGCCGGCGACCACGCCCATCACGAAGAAGAGCGCCGACATCTGGTCGAAGTCCCACCCCAGCCGCAGCACGCCGTAGACGAACACCGCGAAGGTGGCGAGCACCACGAGCAGGACGACGCCCTTTCGCCCGTGGGGCACGGCCGCCGCGCCCGCGCCGGCGACCGTCTCCCGCTTCACACGGGTGCGCGCCGCATAACGCATCGTGCCCCAGATCCACACGGCGACCGCGATCACCAGGAAGACCGTGCGGTACAGGCCACCCGAAAGGAGCGGCAGGTCCGACACCTTCTGCGCGATCTGGACCGCGAACGGGTTGATGGGGCTGAAGGCGGCGCCCACCGCGGCGGCCCCGGTGCTCATGGCGACCACGGTGAGGGTGTCGAGGCCGAGGCGCCGGGTGAGCAGCAGGAGCACCGGCACGAGGGCGAGGATCTCCTCCGCCATGTTCTCGAGCGCGCCGCCGGTGGCGAAGAAGACCGCCGCGACGGGGATGACGAGGGTCGCGCGGTCCTCGAGCCGGGACACCAGCCAGTCCACTGCCTGCCGGAGCGCGCCGGTCCGGTCCACCACGGTGAACGCACCGCCCACCAGGAACACCAGGAAGATGACGGCGGCGGCGTCCGCCATCCCCTTGGGCACCGCGACGACCGCCTGGAACGGCGTGACATGAGAAGAAGGCACCGGGTGGTAGGTGCCGGCCACGACAACGGGACGGCCGGTCCGCGGGTCGTCGCGGCGTTCGTAGCGGCCGGAGGGGAGCACGTAGCTCGCGGCGGCCGCGGCCAGGATGCAGCCCGCCAGCAGCGCGAGCGGGTGGGGGAACTTCACCTAGTCTTCTTCGGGGGCCGGCTGACGGACCAGGATCAGGATGGCGGCCTGGGGGACGACGAGGTACTTGGTGTTCTCGAAGGTGATCTCGACGGCCGCCTTGCGGAAGAAGAGCGCGTAGTCGCCGAGGCGGGCCTGCATGGGGACGAACCGGCCGCCGCTCTCCCGAGCCACGATCTTCCAGGGCTCGTCGTCGAGGCTCGCGGGCTCCGCCACCGGCGTGCCGGGGCCCGTCGCGAGCACGCGGCCCCCCTGCACCGCCAAGGTGTCGAGCGCGGTCTGGGGAAGGTAGAGGCCCACGCGGGTGCGCTCCTCGCCCTCCTCGGGCGCGATGAGCACCCGGTCTCCCACCACGATCAGCCGCTTCGGTCCGCCTTCCATCGCTCCTCCGAACGCGCGCCGCTCGTCCTCAGACCGGGACCGCTGGCTCCTTGGCGGGCACCTTCACCGCGTACCAGCCCGCCGCCGCCCCGGCCGCGCCGAGGATGATGAGGTCCAGCGTCCAGCCCAGCTCGGTGGCCGGCACGGCCATCTGCACGAAGTACATCAGCCCGTTGAACGCCCCGACCACCAGCGCACCGACCAGGCCGCGCTTGGGACTGATGTAGTGCTGGCCCTGGCCGCGCGCCAGGGCCGTGGCGGCGGCGGCGAGACCCTGCCCCGCACCGACCGCGGCCACCGTCATGACGTCGGTGGTGAGCATCCAGGCGAAGGCGAGAGGACCGCCGGTCACGATGATGCTGTGCACGGCCGCGGGCATCAGCCCGCCCACCGTCCCCAGCACCGCCGTCGCGGCGCCGGTGAAGCCCGCAGGCTTGAGATCGTCCTTGAGATCGGTCATGTCGCCCCCGAGCTGGCGCCTGGGATCTGCGGTGGCGGGCTGGTCGACGCGAACCAGACGCCGTGCGAGCGCACCAGCTCGCACGTGGCCCAGAGCAGCAAGGTTCCCGCCAGCATCTCACCCGACTCCTCGATCAGTAACTCCGTCTGTAACGCAGCGGGGATGTCGCGGACCGCCCACTGCACGATGTCCAGCCCGGCTGAGACGATGAGCAGACTGAATCCGGCCGCGAACATGGTCACCAGACGCCGCCGACCCGCGAAGACGGGCTTCGCTATCCTCCCGCAGATCCAGAGCGACACCGCGAGGGGGGGGACCGTCATGAAGACCCAGAGCGGTCCGTGGACGCTCCTGCCGAGGAGCCGTGCCTCGGCGCGCTCGCCCACGCGGCCCAGCCACTCATGGATGGACGCCGTCTCGTCGAGCGACAGGAAGAGGAACACGGCCGGGAGCAGCAGCAGCGCCCAGCCGACCTTCCCTTCCGCGCGCACCCGCCGGTCCGCGGCCCATACGGCGAGCAGGGCGCCGGACAGGTAGAGTTGGGCGGCTGCGTGCCAGGTCGGGAGGTTCGCCTCGCGGTCGAGGTCCACCAGCTGCGTGGGGAACTCGTAGGGCTGGCCCAGCAGCATGTTGACGAGGTAGAACACGATCAGCGCGATGTCGGCGACGAAGAACGGCACGATGTAGCGCGGGATCCCCAGGGCGCGTGGTGCCGGCATGCCTCACCTCCGTGGGTCAGCCATACGTCACCGCGAACATCTCGTGCAACTCCACGGAGAGCAAGCCCGCCGCCACCATGGGCTGCTCCTCGACCAGGCGCTCGGCCTCCTTGAACGACTGGACGTCGTAGATCACCAGTCCGGCGGAGCCGTCGGCGAGGGGACCCGAGAGCATCAGCTCCCCCGAGCGCTGGAGCCCGGCGAGGTATTCCTTCTCGCGCAGTTGCAGGTGCTCGTCGCTCCGGGAGTTGAATACCTCCGCGGCGACGCACACCTTCACCCACCCCATGATCATCTTGCGTTCGGTGGACATGCCGGAAGGTAGCTTAGGGACGCCCTTGCGTCTCCCGCAAGCTGGCCTCGATACTTCGCCGTGCCGTCCGCCCGCACCGGAGCGTCGTCCCCGATGAGTGCCACCGCCGTCGCCGTGTCCCCTCCCCGCGTCCCGCCGGCCGACGCCGGTCTCCTCACCTCCACCATCGCCCGCAAGGCGGTGATGGCGGTGACCGGGTGCATCCTTTTCGGTTTCGTGCTCGCCCACATGGTGGGGAACCTCCAGGTCTATCTCGGCCCGGAGCCGATGAACCACTATGCGGTGTTCCTCCGGTCGTTCCTCCACGGCTGGGGCCTGTGGATCGCGCGGAGCGTCCTTCTGGTGGCCGTTTTCCTGCACGTCTGGTCCGCGACCACGCTGACCCTCCAGAGCTGGCGGGCGCGCCCCACGGCGTACCGGCGGTGGGAGGCGCGGGATTCCACCTACGCCTCCCGCACGATGCGGTGGGGCGGCGTGATCATCTTCCTGTTCGTCGCGTACCACCTCCAGCACTTCACCTTCGGCAACCTCCATCCCGATTTCGTGCCGGGGGACGTGTACCACAATTTCGTCGCCGGTTTCCGGCAGGTCCCGGCGTCGGTCATCTACATCGTGGCGATGCTCGCCCTGGGGCTCCACCTCTACCACGGGGTCTGGAGCATGCTGCGCACCCTGGGCGTGAGCCATCCGCGCTACATGCGCCTCGCCAAGGCGGCGGCGCTCCTCTTCGCGCTGGTGGTCACCGTGGGCAACATCTCCTTCCCGGTGGCCGTGCTGGCGGGGGTGGTCCGATGAACCTCGACGCCCGCGCGCCCAGCGGTCCCCTCGAGAAGCAGTGGGACACCCGGCGCTTCGAGATGAAGCTGATCAACCCGTCCAACAAGCGGAAATACTCCGTCATCATGGTGGGCTCGGGGCTGGCGGGCGCGGGCGGCGCCGCGTCGCTGGCCGAGCTGGGCTACCAGGTGAGCTGCTTCTGCTACCAGGACAGCCCGCGGCGCGCGCACTCCATCGCGGCACAGGGCGGGATCAACGCCGCCAAGAACTATCGCAACGACGGCGACAGCGTCTGGCGGCTCTTCTACGACACCATCAAGGGCGGCGACTTCCGCTCCCGCGAGTCCAACGTCTACCGGCTGGCGCAGATCTCGGTCGCGATCATCGACCAATGCGTGGCGTTAGGTGTCCCGTTCGCGCGCGAGTACGGCGGCCTGCTCGACAACCGCTCCTTCGGCGGGGCGCAGGTCTCGCGGACCTTCTACGCCCGCGGGCAAACCGGCCAGCAGCTGCTGCTCGGCGCCTACCAGGCGCTGGAGCGGCAGATCGGCGCCGGGACGGTCCGGATGTACCCCCGGCACGAGATGCTCGAGGTGATCGTCGTCGAGGGCAAGGCCCGCGGGATCGTGGTGCGCGACATGGTGACGGGCGCGATCGAGACGCACTTCGCCGACGCGGTCTGCCTCGCGACGGGCGGCTACGGGAACGTCTTCTACCTCGCGACCTACGCCAAGGGCTGCAACGCCACCGCGATCTGGCGTGCCTACCGGAAGGGCGCCGGATTCGCCAACCCCTGCTACACGCAGATCCACCCCACCTGCATCCCCGTCACGGGCGACCACCAGTCCAAGCTCACGTTGATGAGCGAGTCGCTCCGGAACGACGGCCGCATCTGGGTGCCGAGGAAGAAGGAGGATGGCGGCAAGCCGGCGCGCGATATCCCGGAAGCGGACCGCGACTACTACCTGGAGCGGAAGTACCCCAGCTACGGCAACCTCGCGCCCCGCGACATCGCCTCGAGAGCCGCGAAGCAGGTCTGCGACGAGGGCCGCGGGATCGGCCCGGGCGGCCGCGGCGTCTACCTCGACTTCAGCGACGCGATCGCGCGGCTGGGCAAGCAGACGATCACCGAGCGGTACGGCAACCTCTTCGAC
>JBGPHD010000168.1:0-6346 GCA_041484135.1 Gemmatimonadota bacterium | reverse complement strand
CGAATCGTGCAGCGGCAGGATGTGCGGATGCTGGAGGTTGGCGGTGGTCTTGATCTCGTGCAGGAACCGCTCGGCGCCGAGGATGGCGGAGAGCTCGGGGCGCAGGACCTTGAGCGCGACCTTGCGATCGTGCTTCACGTCGTGCGCGAGGTAGACGGTGGCCATGCCGCCCGCGCCGAGCTCGCGCTCGATCTGGTAGCGGCCCTCGAGGGAGGACGAGAGACGGGAGATGGCGTCGGTCACCTAACGCCTCCCCAGGCGCTGCCGCAGCTCCGCGAACCAGTTCTCCGTCACCACCAGCGGCGCCGCCCGCAGGGCGTCGGACTGCACCCGGCGCGCCATGAGGAACCGGCCGTCGGGACCCACGTCGTACGGGGTGTAGTTCTCGTGGTCCGCCAGGTAGAGATCGTTCGCGAGCCGGAACAGGACCCGGCGCTCGCCGAGCTCCGGCACCTGGGGCCCGGCCGTCACCGACGTCACGACCATGTCGCGGTCTCCGTTGACGAAGTACAACTCCCGCCCGTTGCGCGACCACAGCGGCGCGACGCCGCCATTGACCGAGACCTGCCACTTCCCGGCCTGGATATCGGGGAACGGCCGCAGGTACACCTCGGTCCGGCCCGTCTCGTTGGACTCGTGCGCCAGCCAGCGCCCGTCGGGCGAGAGCGCGATCGCCGCCTCGTCGTACGGGGTGACCATGAGCGGAGCCGGCGCGCTGTCCGTGGCCGGCTGCATCGCGAAGATGTCGCGGCCGCCCGTCTGGCCCAGGGTCCCGCCGGTGCGCAGCACCAGCCACCGCGCGTCCGCCGACCAGAGCCCCTCGTAGATGCCCTGCGACAGGCGCAGGACCGGCTCTTCCGTGCCGGTGCCGTCGGCGCGCCGGCGGAACAGCCCACCCCCGACGGTCCCGTCGTACTTCACGTACAGGACCGAGCGGCCGTCGGGCATCCAGCGCGGGCGGAACTCGGGCATGCTGTCGAACGTGAGGCGCGACAGCGGCCCGCGCGGCAGCTCCTTGATCCACACGTCGTCGCCGGCATCGGTGGCGAGCCCGATCGCCAGCCTCCGGCCGTCCGGCGAAAGGGCCCAGCCGCTGTTGCCGCCGAACTCCGTGAGCCGGAACGCCCACGTCGAATCGATCGGGCTCGCGCGTCCCGCGCGGTCCACCCACGTCATCAGGTACCGCCGGCGCGAGGACAGCGAGGCGCCGAGGCGGACCACGAGCGTCCCATCCGATCCGATCGCCACCAGCGGGATGACGTCGTTCACCAGCGAGATGCTGTCGAGCACCGGCACCGGATTGCCGCTCGTGGTGAGCCCGCGCACGCTGAAGGGCACGGCGAACATCCCGCCGTCCCGGCGCACGTAGATCAGCTGTCCCGTCGGGAGGTACCAGCCCATGGCCGCTCCCGTCACCACGCGCCGCGCCCGCCCCGATCCCAGGTCCAGCGCCCACAGGTCCTGCTCGGGGTTGCACGCGCCGCCCGTGCACCGGCTGAACAGCACGCCGCGGCCGCCGGGGAGCGGTGTGGGGAAGCGGCCCACGATCGCGCGCGAGTCCGTGGAGTCCGGCCGCCACACGCTCGTGAACGGTCCGCCGACCCCGGGGACCCGCCGGAGCTCGCGGGCGCCCGGCGCCGCGTACACGATCCCGCCGTCGTCGAGCCACGCCAGGCCGGATCCGGCCGCCGAGTCGGCCAGCGTGATGGCCGCTCCGCCGACGAACGGGATCTTCTTGAGCTGGCCCGCCTGGACGAACGCGAGCCACTCCCCGTCCGGCGACACCGTGAAGGAGGTCGTGCTCGTCGTCCCGACGAGCGGCACGGCATCCGACCGGTCGCGCGCCTTGACCCAGAGCTGCGGGCCGTCGGGGCCGGGACCCACGTACACGAGGTGGGAGCCATCCGGCGAGATCGCGAACGCCCGCTCCACCAGCGGCGCCTGCGCGGCGGGGAGCTCGAGCTCGTACCGCGACACCGGCCTCGGCGGCTCGCGCCGCGCGAGCGACCAGACCGCCACGCCCGACGCGACCACGGCGACCAGCCACGGCGCTCCGCGCCGGCCCGCCGCCTGCCACCCAAGGGATGCGCGCGCCGGCGCGCCCGGGGCCGGCGCCGCCGCGGTGCGCGTCACGACGCCCGGCCGGCTGAGCGCCTCGCCGAACTCGGCGGCGGTGACGAACCGGTCGGCGGGGAGCTTCTCGAGCGCCATCGACACCGCCGCCTCGACGTGCGGCGGGATGGTGTGCCGCTGCAGCGTCAGGGAGCGCGGCTGCTCGGTCATGACGCGGGCGACGATCGCCTGCGGCGTGGGGCCGGTGAAGGGCGGCTCCCCCGTCAGCATCTCGTAGAGCACACAGCCGAGCGCGTAGATGTCGGCCTTGGGCGTGATCTCGCGCTCGCCCATGGCCTGCTCGGGACTCATGTAGTGCGGCGTGCCTAACGACATCCCGGTCTCGGTCATGCGCGTCCCGCCCTCGGACTTCGAAGCCGCCAGCGCGATGCCGAAGTCGGCCACCATCGCGTGGCCGCCGTGGAGCAGGATGTTCTCGGGCTTGATGTCGCGGTGCACCACGCCGTGCCCGTGCGCGTAGTCGAGCGCGTCGGCGACCTCACGGGCGATGCGGACCGCATCATCGACCGGCAGCTGCTTCTCCCGGGTGATGCGGTCACGCAGGGACTCGCCCTCGACGTACGGCATCACGTAGAACACGAGGCCGTCGGCCTCGCCGGAATCGAACAACGAGAGGATGTGCGGATGTTGCAGATTCGCCGTGGTCTTGATCTCGGCCAGGAACCGGCCGGCGCCGAGGATGGCGCTGAGCTCGGGGCGCAGCACCTTGAGCGCGACCCGGCGGTCGTGGCGGACGTCGTGCGCGAGGTACACCGTGGCCATGCCGCCCGCGCCGAGCTCGCGCTCGATCTGGTAGCGGTCGGCCAGGGCGGCCGAGAGACGGTGCACGGCGTCGGTCAAACGGCCTCTAAGGAAGGGAGCCGGTCGAAGTTACCGGTCGGAGCCGGGGTCGGGAAGTGCGAACGCGGCGGGTCGCCCCGCCGCGCTCGCGCATCGTGTCAGCAACCCATCAGGGCGGCCGGCGGCGCGGCGCTTGCGGCGTCCGGCGGTCGCGCGCGGACCTCACCACCGCTCGCACCTGCTCATCGTGGCTGCCGCGCCAGACCGCATCGAGCACCGAGTCGGCGGCCGGCGTGCCGATCCACCCGAGCGCCGTCGCCGCCCGAAAGCGGTACGTCCGGTCGAACACGATGAGCGACGTTGCCACCTGCAGGGTGTCGTCGATGGCGGGGACGTCGATGCCGCCGGCATGCGCGAACGCGGTGTCCCGGACATACGCGCTGCGCAGTTGCTGCGTTACCTCGAGCCGCCGGTCCGGCGGCGGCCCATTCAGGGCGAAGCCGGCCAGGTACGCGATGGTCTCGACCGGCTTGCGCCGAGCGATCGCCCGCACCGAATCAAGTTCGTGGTTCACGCACTCCTGGCACTCGAGCCAATGACGGATCCAGCTCCGTTCGGAGACGGTGAGGTCGTCGGTCGGTGCGGCGGCGCCGACCACCGCCGCCAGCAACAGCACCACGAGCCGGTCGCGCGTTCTCATCAGCCGCCTCCAGCTAGTTCAAGGTGAGTGGCGGGCAGGGCCAGTTCCAGAGCCAGTCGCTCTGGCAGGCCCGTATCAGCTGGCGCGCCGGGGCCACCGCCGCGCGGTTCAGCCACGATCGGGCATCGAAGTTCATGCGGTAGGCCTGGCCCAGCGTGAGTTCGTTGACGGCAACGACGTCGGAGTACATGAGGTTCTCGGTCGAGAAGCAGCTCACCCCGCCGCAGTCGAGCCAATTGGTGTGGCCCCACTCGTCCTCCGGCGCCATCATCCCCAGCATATGGCCGATCTCGTGCGCCAGCGTGGCGTTGTTGAACGTCGACGAGAGGTAGGCGACGTTGGCCGCATCGATGTAAGAACAGGTGAGGCCCATCCACGTTGTTGCCGACCCGTCCGGGTCCAGGATCGTCTGGACGACGAAGACGTTCAGGGCGTTCTCGACGTAGGGGTTGTCGCCGGGGGCCCAGGTCGTGCGCGCCCGGAGCGCGTCGTGACATCCCGTGCCGATGTACCCGGCCTGCGGGCTGCCCGAATTGACGTAGTTGACCTTCACGTCGATCCACTGGCCAGTGCGGAAACGCAGGTAGGCGGCGAGGGCATGGAACACCGCCCATTGGACCCTGCTCTCGAGCGTCGGATCAGACCAGCGAACGACCCAGACCGAGACGTGCAGCCGGTTGATCGGCGGGAGGGCGATCCGGTACTCTGTCGCGCCGCCGCCGACGGGTTCCCACACGGGGCTCGTCGTGGCGAAGGCACCGTGGAAGCGGGTGAAGACGTCCAGCTCGGGCGGGCACTCCCCGCGGGTCTGGGCATCGCCGATGCTGACGGTCGGAGACCCCGAGGCCACTAAGGGGTCAGCACAGGCGCCGTCGCGCCAACCCCTGTAGACCACCGTCGGTCCGTCCCAGGGATGCACGTTGTAGAAGGCGACGCGCGCCGCCAGCGAATCCCCCGATGCACCGACGGCCGACGCCAGGACCAGAAGCAGCGGGAGCCTGGCCCGAGAAGCTCGTAAGGTCCTCCGAGTACTCATCTCAGCCCCCTTCACGAGGACGAACGGACGGCAAGGTGAACCCCGCGAGGACGGGGCACGGCGTGCGCGCCCCGTCCGGTGCGGTCGATTCCGCGGATCCCTACTTTGGAGGCCAGGGCGGCGGCTCGGACGGAGAACCCCCTCCGGGCCCACAGCGCCCCTTGAGGCACTTGTTCACACTGTCGATCCACTTCTGCAGGCTGCACAGATACAGGCAGATCTGCTCCGCGGTCATCTTCTTGCAGGCCTTCTCGCACGCGATAAGGTCCGCCTTCGTCACCTTCAGTGGGTCGGCCATGCTCATCCCCCCATCTCGCGCGACATCGTCGCACGGTGAAGCCGGCGCTATGGCCGGCTGGTAAGCGCCCGGAGTCGGGCGCGGTAACGCTCCGTCATCGTGGATCTGCCCGCCGCCGCCGCACGCGCGCGGAGCTCCAGGCTCGCGCGCAGGTGCACCAGATTCGCCATCAGCGGCCGGTCGAGCTGGTCCGCGACACCCAGCGCATCCTCCGGGCGTCCCGTCGCGGCCAGGAGATCAGCCAGCAGGAGACGCTCGCCGGCCATCGGCTCGAGCGAGTTCCAGCTCGCCGCGGTCGCTCCCGCCACCGGCCGCAGTGAGGTCAGCATCGACACGGCCCCGGCCGTATCGCCGCGCGCCAGGGCCAGGTGCGCCTCGACCGCCTGCGCCCACGCCACGTCTTCAGGGTGCGACGCCGACGACGCCCGGAACGCGACGCGTAGAGAATCCATGCGTACGAGGTCGCCGCGATGGACATACCACACGGCGAAGAACTGCCGCAGGTAGCCCGCCATGTGGTCGATGCGCCCCTGGAACGGGGCGAGGACCGCCGCGGCCCGCGCGTCAGGCGCGACGCCGAGCGTCGCGTCGAGGATGAGCAGCGCCTCCGCCTCGCGGCGCCCCAGCGCCAGCTGGGAGTCCACGAACGCGACCGCGTGCGCCGGGTCGCCCTGGGCGATCAGCAGGTGATGCACGCCCTCCATCGCCGACCACCGTGGATCGCGCGTAGTGCGGTCGTTGCGCAGCACCGCGCGGAAGCCCGCGGCGGCGCAGTCGGGCCGGCGCATGCCGCCCGCCAGCTGGCGCGCGACGCTCAACACTTCCTCGGGGAAGCGCACGGCCTGTCGGTCCCAGTCCACCGCGCCCGGCCCGCGCTCCTGGCACGCGCGCATGGCATCCAGCAGGGCGCGCTGGGCGCTGTCGATGCCGAGGCGTTCGATCTCGCTCACGAGGCGCCCGCCCGCCGCGAGGTCGCCGCGTGCCAACTTCAACTCGGCGAGGTGGAAGACGGCGGGAGCGAAGGTCGGATCGATCTGGACGGCGCGGGCGAAGGCGTCCTCGGCGAGGGAGTCGATGCCGGTGCCCGACGGCAGCAGGTGCAGGTACACCTCGCCGACACCGTACCAGCCCTCGGTCCACTCGGGATCCGCCGCGACCGCGCTCCGGAACCAGGCCAGGGCCGAATCGGCCTCGCCCGCGAAGAAGAACCCCAGTCCCCGCAGGAGGCGCTGGTTCCGCGGCGGCAGCCCCGCCTCGGCGCGGAGCGCGAGGCGCGCGAGCGTGTCGCCTAACGGATACTGCTCGATCCACGAGGCCGACATCGCGGCCTTCACCGCGGCCACGGTCAGCGCCGGGTCATCGACCAGCGCCCGACGGTAGAGCGCGAGCGCATCGGCGT
>JBGPHD010000167.1:0-6355 GCA_041484135.1 Gemmatimonadota bacterium | reverse complement strand
GACCGTGATCGTGGGCGTCGGCGCGAGCGCCAGCGGGCCGGCGCGCGAGGACCGGTTCGTCATCACGCCGGCCAGCGAGATCATGGCCATCCTCTGTCTCGCCACCAGCCGCGAGGACCTGGAGGAGCGCCTGGCGCGCATCATCGTCGGCACCACCCACGAGCGCATGCCCATCCGCGCCGCGGACCTCAAGGCCTCCGGCTCCATGGCGCTGCTCCTCAAGGACGCCGTGATGCCCAACCTGGTGCAGACCCTCGAGGGCGGGCCCGCCTTCGTCCATGGCGGGCCGTTCGCCAACATCGCGCACGGCTGCAACACCGTGATCTCCACCAAGCTCGCCCTGACGCTCGGCGATATCGTCATCACCGAGGCGGGGTTCGGCGCCGACCTGGGCGCCGAGAAGTTCTTCGACATCAAGTGCCGCGCCGCCGGGCTCGCGCCCGAGGCCGCGGTCATCGTGGCCACCGTCCGCGCGCTCAAGATGCACGGCGGCGCCGACAAGAAGAACCTCGGCGTGCCCGATGTCGCCAAGGTCGAGGCCGGGTTCGCCAACCTGGCCAAGCACGTCGAGAACGTGCGGAAGTTCGGCGTCCCGCCGGTGGTCGCGTTGAACCGCTTCATCACCGACTCCGCCGAGGAGCTGGCCTGCGTCACCGAGAAGGCCAAGGCGCTCGGTGTCCCGCTGGCGCTCTCGGACGTGTGGGCGCGGGGCGGGGAGGGCGGGATCGCGGTCGCCGAGGCGGTGCTCAAGGTCCTGGACGAGAAGCAGGCCGCCTTCAAGCCGATCTACGACACCAACAAGCCCATCAAGGAGAAGATCGAGACGGTGGCGCGCGAGGTCTACGGCGCCGACGGCGTGACCTTCACCACGGCAGCCACCCGCAGCATCGAGCAGCTCGAGGCCATGGGCCTCGGCCGCACCGCGGTGTGCATGGCCAAGACCCAGTACTCCTTCAGCGACGACGCCGCCAAGCTCAACCGGCCGAGCGGCTTCAAGATCACGGTGCGCGACGTGTATCCTTCCGCCGGCGCGGGGTTCGTGGTCGCGATCGCGGGCGACATCATGACCATGCCCGGGCTGTCGAAGTCGCCGGCGGCCGAACGGATCCGCCTGCTCCCCGACGGCACGATCGAGGGGCTCTTCTAGGCGTCAGGCAACGGACACAGGGGGAACGGTGGCTGACATGCGGTTGGTGGCGACGGACGCGGCGCCCAAGGCGATCGGGCCGTACAGCCAGGGCGTCATCGCGAACGGCTTCCTCTACACGGCGGGACAGATCGCGTTTGACCCGGCGACCATGACGATCGTGCCGGGCGACGTGGCGGCCCAGACCGAGCGGGTGATGAAGAACCTCGACGCCATCCTCCTCGAGGCCGGCTCCTCCCTGGCCCGGGTCGTGAAGACCACGGTCTTCCTCGCCGACATGGGGGACTTCGCGGCGATGAACGAGGTGTACGCGAAGTGGTTCGGCGATCACAAGCCGGCGCGCTCGACCGTCGCGGCCAAGACGCTGCCGCGCAACGTGCTGGTGGAGATCGACGTCGTAGCGCTGGCGTAAGGCAACGGGGGCGGATCGGGCCTGGTGGTCTGAGCAGTCTTCAAAACTGCCTGGGACTCGCTTGGCGAGCCTTGGTGGGTTCGATTCCCACACGCTCCCGCCAGCGCGCGCCGCCCGCCGCCGTGCTTGATTCGCAAGGCGAGCGCGGCGACCTTCCTGAACGATGCAGGCGAGATCTTCGGTCCGCTTCGGTTCGCGAGTCATGCGCCTCGCCGCATGCGTGTCGCTGCTCGTGGTCTCCGGCACGGCGCTCGCCCAGAACCCTCCGGTCCCGCCACGCCCCTCGGCCGCCCGCGGCGCCGACACCCTCGCCGCGCGCCCCGATACGGCGCCCCAACGTCCCGAGCACGGTGACTCGGTGAGGCCACGCCCCCCCATCAGCCCGACCGGCGCCTTTCTGCGCTCGCTCCTGTTGCCCGGCTGGGGCCAGGCGCGACTCAACCGCAACGTGACCGGCGGGATCTTCGTCGCCTTCGAGGGACTCGCCGCCGCCATGGTGTGGAAGTCCCAGTGGCAGCTCGAATTCGCGCGGACGCGGAACAAGTTCGTGAAGGAGCATCGCCAGGAGCGCGAGGACTGGATCACGCTCCTCGTGTTCAACCACCTCTTCTCCGGCGCGGAAGCGTACGTCTCCGCGCACCTCTATGACTTCCCGGCGGCCCTGAAGATCCAGCACCTCGAGGGCGGCGGGACCGGCGTGGGCCTCAGCCTGCCGCTGCGCATCGGTCCTCCCGCGCGGTGAATCGGCGCCCGATCGGCGTCTTCGATTCGGGGGTAGGCGGGCTCACGGTCGTGCACGAGCTCATCCGCCAACTGCCGCGCGAGTCCCTCATCTATTTCGGCGACACGGCCCGCGTCCCCTACGGCAACAAGTCGCCGGACACGGTGCGGCGCTACAGCCGCGAGATCCTCGACTTCATGGTGAGCCGCGACGTCAAGCTCGTGGTCGTGGCCTGCAACACCGCCAGCGCGCACGCCCTCGAGGACCTCACGAGCATCTCGCCCGTTCCCGTCGAAGGGGTGATCGAGCCCGGGGCGCGGGCCGCGGTGCAGGCTTCCCGCAGCGGACGGATCGGCGTGATCGGGACGGCGGGGTCAATGAGGAGCGGAGCCTACGAACGGGCCATCGTGAGGCTCGCGCCCGGCAGCCGGGTGACGCAACGGGCCTGCCCGCTCCTCGTGCCCTTCGTCGAAGAGGGATGGCTCGCGCACAAGGCCACCCGGCTGGTCGCGGAGGAGTATCTCGCTCCGCTGAGGGACGAAGGGATCGACACCCTCGTCCTGGGCTGTACGCACTACCCGCTGCTGAAGCCGCTGCTCGCCGAGGTGATGGGGCCCGGCGTCCGCCTCATCGACAGCGCCGAGGAGACGGCCGCCGCCGTGTCCCGCGAGCTGGGGAGTTCGACCCTGCACGCGCCCGTCGACGCCCTGGGGCATGTGCACTTCGTGGTGAGCGACGCGCCGGAGCAGTTCGAGAGGGTAGGGGGGGCGTTCCTGGGCACGCGGGTGAGAGATGTAGAGACCGTGCCGTTGGGTGAGCGCCACTAGTTTCCGTCCCGCAACACGGAATATTCCCTGGGCAATATCCACCATTCGGTGGTGACCAGGCGCACCGGGCACGCTGTAACCGATTGTCCCACAATTGCTTCGGCCGATGCGCCTCAAGCGCTTTCGTCGATGGCACGTTCCTCGCTAATCAGGGGTAGTGAAGACAGGTGCTGGTGCCGGCCGCCTTGGTCGGTCGGACGCACGGAGCAGGTCGAGTCATCGAGCAGGGAGGCTGCGCATGAACGAGACCGTGGTCAGCGATCGAAGCGCCGATGTCCGGGACGCGATCGAGCAGCTCGTGCCGGCGGCGACCAGCCTGCTGCGCCGGATCGCGGGCCGGGATCCGTTCCGCTCCAGCCACCCCGGGACGCCCGACGTGCGGCTCAGCGTCCCCATCCTGTTCCCCGACTCGGTCGGTCATGGCGAGCTGGTGGCCTCCCTCTTCGGCTACCGCGGGCGCCTGCGACTCGACATCGTGATCGAGCACGATCGCATGCTCGCCACACCCGAGGGCGTGCGGACCGGCACCCCCTGCTACCTGAACGACTACCAGACGTCGATCACGCTGCCCGTGGGCTCGACCGAGCTGCCGGTGCTGTTCGCGCAGCGCACGGTGGCGGGAGTCGCGGCGGCGATGAGTGCGGTGCAGCGGTACGTCAAGCGCAGCGCCGTCGCCTGGGGGATGATCAGCGTGGTGGAGCGCGGAACCGGTGTGACGCGGACGGCGAGAGATGCGTGGCGGGCGCTGGGCACCGAGACCGGTACGCAGGGCTCCATCGCGACGAGCTGGGAGGATATCCCGGAAGGTGACGGCGAAGACGTCTGAGTAGGGCGCCTCTACGGGCGCGCGGGCCAGCGTAGCGGCGTGATCGCGTCCGGGCTGATGGTGGCGTAGCACCGGTCCACCATCCACTGCCCGGCGTTGAGGTAGAAGCGGCCGGGAGCGGCCTCGATGAGCCGCTGCCGGTGGGTGTGCGCCAGGATCACCAGCCCCAGTTCCGGCCGGCGCAGCAGCAGCGCCCGCGCGTATTCCTCCTGGGCGGCCGCCGCGGCGTCCATCGCGCCCGCGGACTTGTTGCTCTCGGCCAACCCCCCTGACAGCCTGTCGGCCAGCTTGAACCCGAAGTCCGGGTGCAGGGCCTTGAAGGCCCCGATCGTCACCCGGCTCCGGGTGATCCGATGGATCAGCTTCCCCCCCAGCTTCTGCTCCGCGAGCCCGTCGCCGTGGGCGACGTGCGCCGCGCGGCCCGCCACGGTGAGGTCCGTCCCCTCGGAGTGGAACGGGATGCCGAGATCGTCCACCCAGAAGGTCCCGCCCCAGCGGTCATGATTGCCGCCGAACATCTCGATCTTGACGCCCTTTTCGGCCAGCACCGCGAGCTTGGTGAGCGTCTTGAACGGACGGCGGGGAATGACCGCGCGGTACTCGAACCAGAAGTCGAAGAGATCGCCCATGACGAGCAGGCGCTGGCCCAACTCGGGCACGGCGTCGAGGAACTCATGGAAGGCTTCCTCGTCCCGGAGGTCCGCGGACCCCAGGTGCGCATCGCCGACCACCACCACGCGTTCGCCGCTCACGGGCCCATAATGCTCCCCCCGTCAGAGTGGCGCAAGCGCTTGGATTCTATTGACTTTTGCCTCCGGAGCACGTACTGTGGCACCGAATCATCCGCAGCGTGCCACATACGGAGGAGCCATGCCACTTGAAGCGCTCGGCCTGATCGAGACCAAAGGCCTCGTCGGCTCGATCGAGGCGGCGGACGCCATGGTGAAGGCCGCGAACGTGAAGCTCGTCGGCAAGGAAAAGGTCGGCGGCGGCTACGTCACGGTGATGGTCCGGGGCGACGTGGGTGCGGTGAAGGCCGCCACGGACGCCGGCGCCGCCGCGGCCGAACGGGTCGGCGAGCTGGTGTCGGTGCACGTCATTCCGCGGCCGCACGCGGACCTCGAAATCATCCTCCCCAAGGGCGCGTAGGAGCCCGGGGATGTCGTCCTGGACCGAGCAGGCCCTCGGCCTGATCGAGACCAGGGGGCTGGTGGGGGCGATCGAAGCGGCCGACGCCGGCGTGAAGGCAGCGCCGGTCAAGCTGCTGGGCACCGAGCGGACCGATCCCGCCCTCGTCACCGTCCTCTTCTCCGGCGACGTCGCCTCCGTGAAGGCGGCGGTGGACGCGGGTGCGGCCGCCGCCAGCAGGGTCGGCCAGCTGGTCTCGGTCCACGTCATCCCGCGCCCCTACCCCGGCCTCGAGCTGATGTCCGACGCCGAGGAGGGCGGGGCGGGCCCCGCCGGCGGCAACGTCCCGCTGGGAGAGATGAAGGTGGTGGACCTCCGCCACCGCGCCCGCCAGATGCCCGACTTCCCGCTCAAGGGGCGCGAGCTGTCCATCGCCAATCGCGAGGAGCTGCTCGCGCACTTCCGCGCCCTCGGCCACTCCACCTAACGAGCGCCGCCCGGCCCGATGGACAAGGACCTCGCGTCGGTCCAGGAGGCCCGGGACCTGGTGGAGCGGGCCCACGCCGCGCAGCAGGCCTTCGCCCACGCCTCCCAGGAAACGACCGACCGCGTGGTGCACGCCATGGCGCACGCCGCCTCGGCCGCCGCGGAACCGCTCGCCCGCATGGCGGTCGATGAGACCGGCATGGGCCGCTACGAGGACAAGGTCCTCAAGAACAAGTTCGGCAGCGACGACGTCCTCAGGTTCATCGGGCCCCTCAAGACCGTCGGCGTGATCCGGGAGATCCCCGAGCTCAAGGTGAAGGAGCTCGCGGTGCCGATGGGCGTGGTCGCGGCCCTGATCCCCACGACCAACCCGACCTCCACCGCCATCTACAAGGCGCTCATCAGCGTGAAGGGGCGGAACGCCATCGTGATGTCTCCGCACCCCAGGGCGGTGAAGTGCATCAACGAGGCAGCCCGCATCCTGCACGAGGCGGCGGTCGGCGCGGGCGCACCCAAAGACCTCGTCCTCGCGATGACGATCCCCACGCTCGAGGGGACGCAGGAACTGATGCGGCACCGGCGCACGGCGGTGATCCTCGCCACCGGCGGCTACCCCATGGTGAAGGCCGCCTACAGCTCGGGGAAACCGGCTTACGGCGTCGGCCCCGGGAACGTGCCGGCCATCATCGAGCGCACGGCCGACGTCCCCAAGGCGGTGCGGGACATCGTCAACGGCAAGTGCTTCGACCACGGCGTCCTCTGCTCGGCGGAGAACTCGATCGTCTGCGACGCGCCGGTGGACGCGGCG
>JBGPHD010000166.1:0-6440 GCA_041484135.1 Gemmatimonadota bacterium | reverse complement strand
TGACCTCCCGCACCACGCGGTCGGCGAACGCCATGACGCCGGTGACGATCTCCAGCTCGTCCTCGCGCGCCAGCCCGGAGCTGGTGCTGTCGCGGAAGAGCGCCTCCACCTCCGCCCGTTCGGTGGCCACGCGCCCGCGGACGATGCGCCCCACCAGCTTGGTCGCGAACCGGAGCTTGGGCACCAGCCAGCGGACCAGGCCTTCGGGCCAGCGGCGCCCCACGGCGCGCGGCAGGAAGTAGACCGCCAGGGCGACCAGCGGCAGCCCCACGCCCAATTCGAGGGCGAGGGTCCGGCCCACATCGGCGTCACGCAGGGCCCACGGCGCGGCGACGCCGGCGATGGTGACGCCTAACGCGACCATCGCGTTGGCCACCGAAGCGATGTCCCCCGGACGAGAGAGCAGCGTGACCGCGGCGTCAGCGCCGGTGAGCCGGCGCGCCACCCAGCGCGTGAGCTCGAGGCGGCTGGCCGCCACGACGGCGACGGCGGTGGTGGCGCCGGCGGCGGCGAGGGCGAGGCCGAGGAGGACGACGAGGGCGCTCACGCCGGCTCCACGGGCGGCGGCGGGGCCACCCGCTCGAAGCGGAGCCGCGCGATGCTGCGCTTCTCCACTCGCTCCACGGTCACGCGATAGCCCGGGATCTCGGCCGACTCGCCGTTGGCCGGGACGTGGCCGAGCGCGGCGTAGACGAAGCCGCCGGCGGTGTTCACCTCTGCGTGCTCGAGCGGGAGGCCGAGCGCGGCGGCCAGCTCGTCGAGGGGCGCGCGGCCGTCCACCATGAAGGTGCCGGGCGCCGTCTCGAGGATGGGCTGGCCCTCGGCCGCGTCGTACTCATCGCGGATCTCGCCGACGATCTCCTCCAGCACGTCCTCGAGCGTGACGATGCCGGCCGTGCCGCCGAACTCGTCCACGACGACGGCGAGGTGGTTCGGCCCGCGCTGGAAGTCCCGGAGCTGCTGGTCCAGCGTCTTCACCTCGGGGACGATCTCGACCGGCCGCACCAGCGTCCGCCAGTCGGTGGGCGGGCCCGCGTGCGCGAACCGCGCGGGGAGCAGGTCCTTGGCGTAGAGGACGCCGACGATGTGGTCGAGGTCGCCGTCGATCACCGGGAGCCGCGCGTGCTGCGCCGCCGAGACCTGCAGGACCGCATCGTTGAAGGAGGCGCGCACATCGAGGCCGAGGACGTGCACCCGCGGCGTCATCACCTCGCTCACCATCGTGTCGGCGAGCACGAACACGCCGAGGAGCATGTCGCGCTGGGCGACCCCCACCGAACCGCTCTTCATCGTCGAGACGCCGAAGAGCCGCGCGAACGCGCGGTCGATGATCCCGGCGGCGACGAACACCGGCACGAGGAGCTGGAGGGTGTCGCCGGTGATGCGCACCGCCAGGGGGCCGACCCTGGTCGCGCGCCACAAGCCGATGGTGCGCGGAGCGAGGTCGCCGAGGACGGCGAGCACCGCGACGATCACCGCCAGCGAGAAGACGGCGGAGAGGAGCCCGGCGCTCCACCAGTGGAGCGCGCCGGAGAAGGCGATCGCGGCCAGGGCGAGGAGGAGGATGCGGCCCAGCGACAGCGCGCGCCGCAGCCGTTCCGGCTTCTCGGCGTAGGCGCGCGGGAGCGCGGCCTCCGCCAGCTTGGGCTCGGCGGCGAGCGCGCCCTCGGCCAGGGCGAGGAGCGCGGCCCACACCACGGCCAGCGCGGCGCCGATCACCGGCAGCACGGGGATCATCGCGCCAGCGCCCCGAACCGCTTGAGGTACCGCTCCTGCCGCCGCCACATCGGACTGCTGGTCCGGCGCTCGCTCGCGGGATGGTCGTACCCGAGGACGTGCAGGATGCCGTGGACCACCAGCCGCCGCGCTTCGTCCTTGTCCGAGGTGGCGAACCGGCGGGCCTGCTCCGCCGCGACGAGCGGGCACACGTACACATCGCCGATCACCGTGCGTCCGCGCGCCCGCGCGCCGGTGCCCGCCGAGAGGTCGAACGCGATCACGTCGGTCTCGCGGTCGCGGCCCAGCCAGGTCCGGTTCAGGGTGCGGATGCGGCGGCGCCCGACGAACGTCACGGACAGGGCCGCGTGCCGCACCCGCTCGGCCCGGAGGACCGCGGAAGCGAGACGCGCCGCGCCCGCCGCCGACAGCGGGCATCGCGCCGCCGCCCGGACCCGCACGTCAATCGGCGCGGGACGCCTCCCAATCCGCCGTGATGCCGCCGGCGTCCTCGGGATACTCGACCCGGTTGTGATGCATACTGGTGAGCACCCGCACGAATTCGCGCTCCACCATCTCCACCTGTCTGAGCGTGAGGGGCGCCTCACGCAACTGGCCCGCCCCGACCCGGGTCCGCACCAGATGCTGGATGGCGTCCTCGATCTTCTCCGGCGTGGGATCGTCGAGGACGCGGAGCGCCGCCTCCACGCTGTCGGCCAGCAGCGCGACCGCCGTCTCGGCCGACTGGGGGAGCGGACCGGGATAGTGGAAATCCTCCTCGCGCAGCGACGCGGCGGGCGTCTCCTCGCGCGCGCGCTCGAGGAAGTACGAGATGGGCGACGTGCCGTGGTGCTCGGGGATGAAGCGCCGGATGACCTCCGGCAGATGATGCTCCTCGGCGAGCGCGAGGCCGTCCTCGACGTGGCGGCGGATCACCGCGCCGGACTGCTCCGGCGTGAGCTGCTCGTGCGGGCTGCGCGCGTGGCCCTGGTTCTCCGCGAAGTACTGCGGCCGCCGCAGCTTCCCGACGTCGTGGTAGTAGCACCCGACGCGCGCCAGGAGGCCGTTGGCGCCGATGACGTTGCAGGCCGCCTCGCACAGGTTGGCCATCGCGACCGAGTGGGCGTAGGTGCCGGGCGCCTCGGTGGCCAGCCGGCGCAGCAGGGGCCGGTTCGGGTCGCCGAGCTCGAGGAGGCGGAGGTCCGTGGTGACGTGGGTGTACGACTCGGCGAGCGGGAGGAGCAGCATCGCCAGCGCCGCGCTGCCGAGCGCGTTGAGGCCCCCGTACAGCGCCGACGCGCCGATGGCGCGGATGGGCTCCTCGGCCGCGGCCCCGGAGACCGCGGCGGCGCCGGCGTAGAGCGCGGTCACGATCCCGATGGCGGCGAAGACCTGGGTGCGGTGCCGGATCCGGCGCATGGAGAGGGCGGCGCCCACGCCGCCCACGAAGCAGAAGACCAGCGCGTCGGTCCCGCGCATCGCGGGCTGCGCGCCGATGAGCGCGGCGAGCGTCATGGCCGCGACCGCGGCGATCCGCCCGTCGAAGAGCACGGCGAGGAGGATCCCCGGCAGCGCCACGGGGATGAGTTCGATCCGGCCGGGCGCGTGGGCGGCGAGCAGCCCCGCCACCACCGCGACCAGGACGAGGGCGCCGGCGAACACGCCCAACTGGCGCGCCGACCGGTACACGTCGGGCCGGTAGAAGAAGCAGATCACGCCGAAGAGCCCGAGGATCAGCGTGTCGGTGCCCAGCGCACCCAGCACCCCGAGGGCGCCGCGGATGGTGCCGGCGGCGCGCCGGGCCATGACACCGCGCAGCGCGTCGATCTTCCGCACCGCCTCCTCGCTCACCACCTCGTGCGCGCCCACGATCCGCTCGCCGGCCAGCACCACGGCGACCACCGAGTCCACCGACCGCCGCAGCACGTCGCGGTGCCGCTCGGTCTCCTCACGCTCGTAGACCAGCGTGGGACGGAAGAAGGCCCCGAGGAACCTGACGTAGAGCCGCTCCCCCGCTTGGGAGGCCCCCGCGGGGCGTAGCGCGTCGGCCACCTCGAGGAAGTCGCTGAAGGTGGCGAGGCTCTCCCCCGGCACCACCCGCTCGCCGACCTCCGACCGGAGCACCACCTGGCGGCCCAGGTCCGCCTCGGAGATCCCCGGGGCCAGCGTGCCCGGGGCGGTCCGGCTCAGCGCGACGGCCAGCGCGCTCCGCATCGCGCGCCGCGCCGACGGGCGGGCGAGCTCCGCGGCCTCGGCCGCGGTCAGGGTGACGCCGTGGACACGCGCCGCCTCTTCCAGCGACGCGCCCGCCGCGGTCGCGGAGTCGAGCGCCGCGAAGAACTGCGCCACCGCGCGCCCCGCCTCCGTGCTCTCCGCCGGCCGGTAGCGGATGATCGGCTTCACCGTCCTGGCCAGCGCCTCCGCCTCGCGCGCGCGCTCCGCCTCCGGCTTGCGGACCACGAAGCGCATCGGCGCGATCACGTCCTGCTCCGCGACGCGCCCCGCCTCCATCTGCTCGGGCGCGGTCTGCTCCGGCCGCGGGAAGGCCGCCCAGACCAGCACGGCCGCCAGCGGCGCGAGCAGCGCCCGTTGGAGGTGGAAGACGAACCGACGGCCCGACGCGCTCATCTCAGCCGGATGCGTCCTCCTGGTACGCGCGGATGATCTCGCGCACCAGGCGGTGCCTCACGACGTCCGCTTCCTCGAGGTAGCAGAACACGACGCCGTCGATCCCCGGCAGCACCCGCTCCACCTGGAGGATGCCCGACTCCTCGCGCACCGGGAGGTCGATCTGGGTCTTGTCCGCGGTGACGACGGCGCGCGAGTTCACGCCCAGCCGGGTGAGGAACATCTTCATCTGCATCCCGGTGGTGTTCTGCGCCTCGTCGAGGATCACGAACGCGTCGGCGAGGGTGCGGCCGCGCATGTAGGCCAGCGGTGCGATCTCGATGGTCCGGGTCTCGAGGGCGCGCTGCACCTTCTCGTGCGGCATCATGTCCTCGAGCGCGTCGTACAGGGGCCGGAGGTACGGGTCCACCTTCGCTTGGAGGTCGCCGGGGAGGAACCCGAGGCGCTCCCCCGCCTCCACCGCCGGCCGCGCCAGGATGATCCGCTTCACCCGCTTCTTCTGGAGCATGTCCACCGCGACCGCGACCGCGAGGTAGGTCTTGCCGGTGCCCGCGGGCCCGATCCCCACCACGATCTCGCTGTCGTACATGGCCTGCACGTAGGCGCGCTGGCCCGCGCTCTTGGGGCCCACGATCCGGCGCAGCCCCGGCAGCGCGATCCGGAGGTCGCCGTTCTTCCCCGCGTCATTGCGGCCCTTCCCCACGTCGTCGGCCAGGCGCCTGACGTCCTCGGCGTTGATCGTGTCGCCGAGCCGCGCCCACTCCACCATCCCCTGCGCCACCGGGGTCGCGCGCTCCACGGCCTCGAGCGCGCCCGCCAGCGAGAGCTGGTCCCCGCGGAGGGAGACCCTGACGCCGCAGAGGCGCGCCAGTTCGTGCAGGTTGGCGTCGTTCACACCGGAGAGCGCGAGCGGGTCGGCCCCCTCGACGTTGAGGCGGTGGACGACGTCTTCGGGTGAGGTCACGGCACCACCTTGAGGTGCAGCACGTCGAGGTCCTCCTGGCGGGCCGGCGCGGGCGCGCCCTCGTAGAGCGCGCGCGCCGCGGTCGTCTTGGGGAACGCGATCACGTCGCGCAGCGAGTCGGCCCCCGCCAGCATCATGACAATGCGGTCGAAGCCCAGCGCGATGCCGCCGTGCGGCGGCGCCCCCGCGCGCAGGCCCTCGAGCAGGAACCCGAACCGCGCCTCGACCTCATCCGGCGCGAACCCCAGCCGGTCGAAGACCTGCTGTTGCTGCGCGGGGTCCACGATCCGGATGGAGCCGCTCCCCAGCTCGACGCCGTTCACCACCGGATCGTAATGCATCGAGCGGGCCCGCTCCGGGTCGGTGGCGAGCAGCGCCACGTCGTCGGGGTGCGGCGCCGTGAACGGATGGTGCATCGGGGCCAGCGCGCCGGTCGCGGGGTCGCGCTCGAACATCGGGAACTGCTCGATCCAGACGAAGGCATGCGGCACGGCCGGCGCGAGCTTGAGCCGGCGCACCACCTCGAGCCGCACCCGCCCCAGGGCCGGCGAGACGACGGCGTCGGGGCCCGCGCACCCCACCACGGCGTCGCCGTCGGCCATGCCTAACGCCGAGACCGCGGCCGCGCCGAGCGCCTTCGCGCCGGGACCGGTCACGCCGTCGGCGCCCCGCTTGGACCACAGCAGGCCCGAGGCCCGCATGGTCTTCGCCGCGTCGGTGAGCTGGTCGAAGTCCTTCCGGCTGAGCGCCGCCCCGCCCGGCGCCACGATGACGCGCACCCGCTCCCCGCGCCCCACCGCCGCGCGGAGTAACTCGCCTCTCTCCTCGCCGTTCGAGCCGGTGACGTCGCGGATCTCCAGCCCGAAGCGCAGGTCCGGCTTGTCCGAGCCGAAGCGCTCCATCGCGTCCCGGTACGCCATGCGCGGGAACGGTGTCGTCACCTCGTGGCCCGCCTCGCGCCACAGCGCCGCGAGGACCCGCTCCGTCACGGCGTAGATGTCCTCGGTGCCGATGAACGACGCCTCGACGTCGATCTGGGTGAACTCGGGCTGCCGGTCCGCGCGCAGGTCCTCGTCCCTGAAGCAGCGCGCGATCTGGAAGTAGCGGTCGAAACCCGCCACCATGAGCAGCT
>JBGPHD010000165.1:0-6465 GCA_041484135.1 Gemmatimonadota bacterium | reverse complement strand
TTCGGGCACCGGGCTTTCGCCGTAGGCGCAGCGGCGCACGGTCCCGAACCCCGCCTCGCGCAGCCGGCGCTCCAGCTCCTCGCCGTCGTAGAGGTACTGATGCCCCCACCAGCGGAACGCGACGTTCATCATCTCGGCGCGGGTCTGGATGAAGGCGTACTCGGGGAGCCGGAGCCACGCCTGGTCGTTCCAGGCGTTCTGGTAGCGTTCCACCACGTAGGCGAGGTCCGGGGTCGCGATGCGCAGCACGCCGCCCGGCTCCAGCACGCGGAACCAGTCCGCGAGGCAGCGCCGCCCCTCGTCCACGGTGATGTGCTCGATGACGTGCTCGTTGTAGACGAGGCGGGCGGCGCCGTCCGCGAACGGCAGGCCCTTGCGGAGGTCGAGGTTGAGGTCCGCCTCGGTCTCGAGGTCGATGTTGACCCAGCCCTCGAGGCGGACGGTGCCGCTCCCCAGGTGCAGCTTGTTGCCGCGCGGCGGGAACCGGGAGACCGTCCGCCGGCGGAACCAGCTCACGCCCGCTCCTTCACGACCCTGGCGGGGACGCCGACCGCGGTGACGTTAGGTGGGATGTCCTTGGTGACCACGGCGCCGGCGCCGATGATCGCCCCCGCGCCGATCCGCACCTTCTCGACGATCACGGCGCCGGAGCCGATGAAGACCCGGTCCTCGATCGTCACCCGGCCCGAGACGTGCACCCCGGGCGACAGCGTCACCAGCCGGCCGATCGTGACGTCGTGGCCGATGGTGCAGGCGAGGTTCAGGATGGTGTGCGGGCCGACCTCGATCTGCGCCGTGAGGATGCAATTGGCGCAGACCACGCATCCCTCCTTGATCGTGACCCAGGGCGAGCGGTTCACCGTCGGGTGGATCACGGTGTCGAACCCGAAGCCGAGCGCCGCGACCTGGTCCACCAGCCGGCCGCGCGCCGCGCTCCCGATCGCCGCCACGAACCGCGTGCCGCGCGCCAGCGACCCCACGATGGACCAGTCCTGCACCGGCTTGCCGTTGATCAACCGGCCAGGCTCGGCGCAGTGCTCCTCCAGGAAGCCGGCCACCTCGAGCTCGCGCCGCGCGTCCCGGTAGATGTTGTACGTCTCGCGGCCGAAGCCGCCCGCCCCGACGATCCAGACCGACCCTAGGCTCCCCACTGGCTCCGCTCCAGGTGATGGGTGGCCACCAGCTTCGGCACGAACCCCGTCCGCACGCCCGACCACTTCATGCGCCGCCACAGGTTCCAGTCTCCCGGCTCGCCGAGCTTCCAGGCCGTGACGTCGTGCGGCATGAACCGGAGTCCGGTCCAGTAGAAGACCGCGGAATGGCAGATGTGGTCACGCCGGAGCGGAAGGGACCCGACGTCCCGCCACTCGCCGGTGAGGAGCATCATCCGCGCCACCCCGAACGCCATCTCCAGCCGCTCGCGCCGGCACGCGTCGAGCATCGTCTCCACGTGATCGGGCGAGAACTCGTCGTCGTCATCGAGCGGGGCGAGCCACTCGCCCTGCGCCAGCGTCAGCGCGTGGTTCATCGGCGCGGCGCCCGCCACCATCCACCGCGCGTACGGCTCCTCGGGATAGCGGCCGCGTTCGGGCAGGTTCACGAACCGGATCCGGGGATCGCCGATCGCCGTGACCCGCGCCTCGGTGTCGTCGGTGCAATGGTCGCCCACGATGAGCAGCTCGAGGTGCGGGTACGTCTGCGCCAGCACCGTCGGGATGGTCCGCTCGCAGAGCACCTTGCCACGATTGTACGTCGCGATGCGCACCGTGACGAGGGGGGTCCGCGCGGGGTCGAAGAGGGTCGCGTACCCGGCCGCGTTTCTTGCCTTGCCGAGTTCCGCTCGGTATTGATGAAGGATCGCGAGTTCGCGCAGCCACAGATGCGGCCTGCGATAGCGCCGGACCAGGAGGTCCAGGTCGGTCGCCAGGTTCTCCAGCAGCGTGGGGCGATGATGAGCGGTATCGGCCTCGATGTGCGCTATCCTAAGGGCCCGCCCGTCCGCTGTCCAGCGCCGGCGCGGACTTCCTGACCGGCGTGCCGAGGGCCAGCGTCGTCATCCCCACCTGGAACGGCGCGGAGATGCTGCGGGGAGCCCTGCGCTCCCTGCGGGACCAGACCTTCCGCGATTTCGAGACCATCGTCGTCGACAACGGCTCCACCGACGGCACGGCGGCCATGCTCGCCGCCGAGTTCCCCGAGGTCCGGCTCGTCGCGTTCCCCGAGAACCGCGGCTTCGCGCCGGCCACCAACGCCGGCCTCCGCGCCGCCGCCGGCGACGTCCTCGTCTGCATGAACAACGACCTCGTGGCGGAGCCGGCCTGGCTCGGCGCGCTGGTGGCCGCGCTCGATGCCCGGCGGGAGGTGGGGTCCGTCGCCTCGAAGATGATGGACGCCAGGCGGCCCGGCATCATCGACGCCGCGGGCGACGCGATGAGCCTGGTGGCCTGGAACGTGGGCCGCGGCGAGCCCGACGGGCCGTCGCATAACGCCGGGCGCGAGATCCTGAGCGCCTGCGGCGGCGCGTCCGCCTACCGCCGCGCGCTCTTCGAGCGCGTGGGCTTCTTCGACGAGGATTACTTCGCCTGGTTCGAGGACGTGGACCTCGGCCTCCGCGCCCAGATCGCCGGGTTCCGCTGCTGGTACGAGCCCGCCGCCGTCGTCCACCACCTGGGGTCCGCCACCGCCGCGCGGATGAGCGACCGGAAGGTGTTCCTCACCGTGCGCAACGGGCTCATGCTCTTCCTCAAGACGATGCCCAAGGTCAGGCTCGTGGCGTGGGCGCCGGTGGTCCTCCTCTGGCCCTGGCTCGACCCGGTCCTGACGGGCCGCCCGCTCCGCGTGACCGCGCGCGCCTGGTTCGCCTTCTGGCCCCTCGTCCCCGCCACGCTGCGCAAGCGCCGGGAGGCGTTCGCGCTCCGCCGCGTGAGCGACACTTACCTCCTCGGCCTGCTCGAGAGCCCGTGGAACGACATCGGCCGGGCGTGGCGGGCTGTCGTCAGGCGCGTGCGCGGGGCCCCCGCCGGCACGACCGCAATGGCGCGGTGAGCCCCGGTCGCCGGGTCTGGGCGATCTGTGGCGCGGCGCTGGTGCTGCGGCTCGTGCTGCTGCTCGTCCGCGGCGACTACATCGTGTACGACGAGGGCTATTACCTGCTCCTCGCCGAGAGCCTCCGCCACGGCCACGGCTTCGCGCTGAACGGCCTGCCGCACGTGGCGCTCTCGCCCCTTCAGCCCCTGCTCGTCGCCGGGCTGACATTCGTCGGGGTCGGGGCGATCACCGCCTCACGCCTCCTCGCCGCGACCGCCGGAGCGCTGCTGGTCATTCCCGTCATGTTCCTGGCGCGTCGCTGGTTCTGCGAGCGCGCCGCCCTCGCCGCCGGGGCGTTCGTGGCGGTCTCGCCGGGGCTCCTCACCTTCCTGCCGTTCTTCCCCGGCGAGCGCTGGAACCTCTACTTCGGCAGCGAGCCCCTCTTCCTGCTGTCAGGCGTCTCGGCGGTCGCCGTGGCCGTCCGCGCGGCGGACGATGGCGGGTGGCGCTGGTGGATCGCGCTGGGCGCGCTCCTCGCGGGGGCGTACCTCACGCGCCTCGAGGGCGCGGTCCTCGGCGCCGGCATCGCCGCGGCGACGATCGCCTCCCTGGGTGCGCGCGGACGCTGGCGCCTGCTCCCGCGGGCGGCCGCGGCCGCGCTCGTGGGGCTGGCCGCGGTGACGCCGTACCTCCTCTACCTGCACGGCACGCTGGGCCGGTGGGCTGTGTCGGGCCGCGTGCAGGCGGCCGCTTCGGTCGAGGACGCGCCGGCCGTCACGCCACCGGGCGGGAGTGGTGGGGGCAGCGACGCGGTGCGCTCGTTCGTCTGGGGCGGGGACCGGGAGGCGCTGTGGCGCGCCCTGTACGCGCTCGACGCGAGCGGGACGCGCATGGTGTCGCAGTATTGGGGCGTGGCGCGGCGTGGAGCGAGCGACAGTGTCCACGATGGCGAGGGCGAGGAGGACCGGGGCGCGCCGAGGCGAGCACTATCGGGGCGCAGCCCGGCGCGCTCTGGTCCTCCGAGCCCGAGCCTGCCGCCGGGCAGCCCGGCGCGCTCCCGCCCTCCGAGCCCGAGCCTGTCGCAGCCCAGCGGAGCGAGCCCCCCTCGCCTGAGCTCCGCCCGTGTCGTGTGGCAGGCCGTGACCGCGGTCGCGCCCTGGTGGTTCCTCCTGCTCGCGCTCCCGGGCCTCGCGGGCGCGCGCCGGCGCGGCGAGGCCGCCCTCTGGCTCGCCCCGATGCTGCTCACCGCCGTGCTTCCGGCCGCGCTGGCGTACGTGGAGCCGCGCGCCCTCCTCATGCTCGTGCCCCTGGCGTGCCTCCTCGCGGCGGGCACGGTCGAGGCGCTGCTCGTGCGCCTCTCCGCGGCGCGGCCGCGTCCCTGGATGGCGAGGGGGCTGATCGGTGCGGCGACGTTAGGCCTGCTCGCGCCCACCGCGCGCGACCTGGCGCGGGCCTGGGGCCAGGGCACCGCGCTCCAGCAGGTGGCGGGCGCGCGCCGGGCCGTCGGTGCGTATCTCGGCCGTCATCTGCCCGCCGACGCCGTCATCGTGAGCTGGCATCCCGCCATCGGGATCTTCGCCGGACGGGAATGGCGGGTGCTGCCCTATGGGTCCTTCGAGCGGATCGTGGGCTACGCGCGCGCCCAGGGCGCCTCGGCCGTGGTCTTCTCGCGGTTCGAGCCCTCGCCGCTGCGCGACCCGCCGCGCGCGTTCACCATCGTGCTCCTGGACTCCGCGTCCTCGGCTTCCGGCGCGAACATCAGGCTGGCGCCCGTGGACGAGACGCCGCTCCTCTTCGTGGGCCGCCTCGCGGCGGCCCCGGCGCCCACGGCACCGTGACCGCGACGCCTCCACCGATCCGGGAGAGCGCCCTCGAGGCCCGTGGGGCAACCGGTCGTGACGCGTGGCCGTCCGTCGTGGTGCCCGCCGTGGCCACGCTCGCGGCGGCGTGGTCGCTCATCCCTTTCGCGCTCTGGTGGTCGGGCGCCGACATCCGGTACTTCGAGTCCGCCTGGAACGAGTGGCTGCTCGGCACCTCGGTCGCCGCGCTCATCGCGGCCGTGCTGCTCCTCGCGCTCCGCCGCCGGCTGACGGCCGGGATCGACGCGGCCTGGAGCCGCATGCTGGCCCTTCCGCCCTGGACCTTCACCGGGTGGTGCGCCGGCATCCTCGCCGTCCTCGCGGTGCTGATGTGTCTCGCCGTGTTCGCCGGGAACCCCCGCAACATCGATGGCTTCGCGCAGCTCTTCCAGGCGCGAGTCCTTCTCGCCGGCCGCTTCTGGGTCCCTCCGCCGGCCGAGCTGGCGAATTTCGCCACGCTCCAGATGATCCTGGGGCCAGACAGATGGTACGCGCAGTATCCGCCGGGCCAGGCGCTGGTGCTGGCGGCGGGCCTCGCGATGGGCGCCTGGTGGGCGCTGAACCCGCTCCTCGCGATGCTGCTCGTCCTGTTCACTGTGAAGGTCGCCCGCTGGTGCGGCGACGAGTCGTCGGCGCGGCTGGCCCCGCTCCTCATGTGCGTCTCGCCTTTCGTGGTGGCGATGGCGGGGAGCGAGATGAGCCATCTCGCGGCGGCGACGCTGGGTATGGGAGCGGCCGCCGCGGCGACCGGTGCCGGAGGGCGGCGCGCCGGCCTTGCCGCGGGGCTGGCGGGCGCGGCGCTCGGGGGCATGGTGGCCTTCCGCCCGCTCGATGCCGTCGCGGCCGCCGCGCCCGTCGCGCTCATCGTGCTCCTGGCGGCTCCGCGCCGGGTGCGGGCCTTCGCGCTGGTGGCGGCGGGCGGCGTGCTCGCCACGATCCCCACGCTGTGGTTCAACGCCCGCACTACCGGTGCGTGGCTCGAGTTCGGGTACACCGCGCTCTGGGGGCCGCAGCACTCGCTCGGCTTCCACCCGGTGCCCTGGGGGATCCCCCTCACGCCGCTGCGCGCCGTCGCCCTCACCGGGCTCGACCTGCACCAGCTCAACACCTACCTCTTCGATCTGCCGCTCCCCATCCTCGCCGTGATCGCGGTGGGCCTCGTGTCCGGCCGGCGCGGCCTCGGCCCCCGGGACGCCGTGCCGGCCCTCGGTGCGGTCGCGCTCTCCGGCCTGCTCTTCTTCTACTTCCATCGCGACGTCTTCTACGGCCCGCGCTTCCTGTTCAGCGCGGTGCCCTGGGTCGTGATCCTGGTGTCGCGCGCGCTCGTGCTCATGCGCCGCGCCGGGCGGGAGATGCTGCCGGGGCTTTCCTGGGGGATCGCGGGTGTGACGGTCGTGATGTCCGCGTTCGTGGTCGGCTTCGTCACCCTGACGCCGACGCGGCTCGCCACCTATCGCGACGCGACGCCCGGCTTCGATCTCCACCCCGATCGCGACGCTGAGCGCGCCGGCATCGGCCACGCGGTGGTCGTGATCCCGGACGGCTGGGGGACGCGCCTCATCGCCAGGTCGTGGGCCCT
>JBGPHD010000164.1:0-6498 GCA_041484135.1 Gemmatimonadota bacterium | reverse complement strand
GCTCGAGGCCTGCGTCGGTCCCTGCGAGGTCCTGCCGCTGGCCGCCCTCGGGAGGGCGCGCGGCGAGCGCGTGCTGGTGAAGGCCGCGGGCGGCGCACCTACCGCGGCCGCGGTGGACGCGCTGGCGGGGCTCCGGCTCTTCGGGACCGACGGGGCGTCGGTGGACCCGATGGACAGCACGACCCTCGACGCCCACCACGCGCTGCGGCGGAAAGGCGCGGTGATCCTCGAGGGCCTGGATCTCTCGCGTGTGCCTGACGGCGCCTACGAGCTGGTCGCGCTGCCGCTCGCGCTGGTGGGGATGGACGCCGCGCCGGTCCGCGCGATCCTGATCGAGCGGTGACGGCCGGACCGCCCGGAGGGGTCTCGCCGGCGCGGGACCTGGTGGCGGCGGAAGACGGGCTCAAGCGTGAGCTGTCGCCGCGCCAGCTCACCATGATCGCCATCGGTGGGGCGATAGGCACCGGGCTCTTCCTCGGCAGCAGCATCGCCATCCACCTCGCCGGACCCGCGGTCATCCTCACCTACGGCCTCGGCGCCGTCGTCGCCATCCTCATGACGCTCGCGCTGGGCCAGATGGCGGCGCGGCACCCCACCGCCGGCTCCTTCGGCGTGCACGCGGAGATCTACCAGGGCTCCTGGGCCGGGTACACGGTCCGGTGGAGCTACTGGTTCGCCCAGGTCATCGCCATCGGCGGCGAGGTGGTGGCCTCGGGCATCTACGTCAGGCTCTGGCTCCCCGGTGTCCCGCTCTGGATCCCCGTCGTGCTCCTCTCCCTCGCCCTGGTGCTGGTGAACGCCATGCACGTCGGGGCCTTCGGGACCTTCGAGTACTGGTTCGCGATGATCAAGGTGGTCGCGATCGTCCTCTTCATCCTGTTCGGCATCGCGATCCTGACCGGGCTCCATCACGAGGAGGTCCCGGGCGCCGCGGGCTACGCGGACTTCATGCCGAACGGCATCCGGGGTGCCTGGCTGGCGCTCCCCATTGTGATGTTCAGCTACCTCGGCACCGAGATCGTGGCGGTGACGGCCGGCGAGGCGAAAGACCCCGAGCGGACGATCCCGCGCGCCATGCGCCACACCGTGGGCCGCCTGATCCTCTTCTACGTGGTCTCGATGGCGCTCCTCCTCGCGCTGGTGCCCTGGCGCGAGATCGGGACCGACCGGAGCCCCTTCGTCCGGGTCTTCGAGATGGTGGGGATCCCCGCCGCGGCGACCGTGATGAACTTCGTGGTGCTGACGGCGGCGCTCTCCTCGATCAACACCAACCTCTACCTCACCTCCCGGATGCTCTTCTCGCTGGCGCGCGGCGGCTACGCGCCCGCCGCCTTCGGGCGCCTGGGGGCCCGCGGCACGCCGCTCCCCGCGCTGCTCGCCTCCACCGCGGGCATGGGGGTCGCGGCCGTCGCGGCCAAGCTGATCCCCGGGAACGCGTTCGTCTTCCTCTTCGGCCTGTCGATCTTCGGCGGGCTCTACGTGTGGGCCCAGATCTTCGCGACGCATCTGGCCTACTTGCGAGGGCACCCGGGCCCCGACGCGCCGGCGTGGCGCTACGCCGCTTCGGCGACCGGCCTCGCCCTGATGCTGTTCGTCATCGCCACCACTTGGTGGGTCCCCGATCTTCGCGTCACCTTGGAGTCGGGCATCCCCTGGCTCCTGCTCCTCACGATCGCGTGGAGGTTCCGCCGATGAAGCTCGCGCTCCTGCTCGCCCTCGCCGCTCTCCAGCAGCGTCCGGCCGCTCCGGCCGCCGCCGCCGCGCCGGCGCTCACCCTCATCCACGCCGGCCGCCTGATCGACGGCCGCGCCGACGTGGCCCGCACCGACCAGGGGATCGTCATCGACGGCGAGCGCATCCGCGAGGTCGGCCCGTGGGCCGAGGTGTCGCGCCGCGCGGCGGGGGCCCGGGTGATCGACCTCTCCCGCGCCACGGTCCTGCCGGGGCTGATCGACGACCACACCCACCTGCTGCTCAACGGCGACATCACGTCCGACGACTACGACCACCAGCTCCTCGAGCAGTCCATCCCCTATCGCGCCATCCTGGGCGCGCGCAACGCGGCGCACGCGCTGATGCAGGGCTTCACGGCGCTCCGCGACGTCGAGACCGAGGGCGCGATGTACGCCGACGTGGACATCAAGCGCGCCATCAACGCCGGCGAGGTGCCGGGGCCGCGGCTCTTCGTCTCGACCCGGGCCCTGGCACCCACCGGGATGTACCCCATCACCACGCCCAACTGGGAGATCGACCTGCCGCACGGTGTGCAGACGGTGGACGGCCCGGAGGAGATCCGGCGCGCGGTGCGCGAGCAGGTCCGGAACGGCGCGGATTGGATCAAGTACTACTCCGACCGGCGCTACTACCTCGGCGCCGACAGCACCCTGCACAGCTGGGTGAACTTCACCGACGAGGAGGCTCGCGCGCTGGTGGATGAAGCGCACCGGCTGGGCCGGCCGGTGGCCGCGCACGCCATCGGCCGCGACGGGATCGCGGCGGCGCTCAGGGCCGGGGTCAACAGCATCGAGCACGGCGACGGCATCACCGACTCCATCGCCCAGGCGATGGCGGCGCACGGCGTCTTCTGGTGCCCCACGATCTTCGTCGGAGCGTACGTCGCGCCGGGGCGCGGCGGCATCTGGGTGCGGATGGTGGACCTGGAGCGTGAGGCGTTCGGGCGCGCGATGCGCGCGGGCGTCCGGATCGCCAACGGCTCCGACGCCGGCGGTTACGCCTGGACCGAGCCCCTGGCCCACGAGTTCGAGTCCTACGTGCGGTATGGGATGACCCCGATGCAGGCGATCCAGTCGGCGACCCGGGTCGCCGCCGAGCTGCTCGGGCAGCAGGAGAACTTCGGGACCATCGAGGCCGGACGCTTCGCCGACATCATCGCCGTGAACGCGGACCCGCTCGCGGACATCACGGTCCTCGAGCGGGTGCGGTTCGTCATGAAGGGCGGGACGGTCTACAAGAACGAGCCCTAGCCGGGCTTGGCGCCGGCGCCGCGCAGCGTCTCGCGCACCTTGGCCAGCAGCTCCGGGATGGTCCACGGCTTGCCGAGGAACGCGACGCCCTTGAGCGAGGCGTCCCCGAGGACTTCGCGCGCCGAGTTCCCGCTCGTGATCAGCACCGGCGTCGTGACGCCCGCCGCGCGCAGCCGCTTGCACAGGTCCGAGCCGCCCAATCCCGGCATGACCGCGTCGGTCACGATCAGGTCCACCGTGGCGTCGCCGCGCAGCACCGCCTCCAGGGCGGTGATGCCATCCTCCATGCCTTGGACCCGGTAGCCGTGCCGGGTGAGCGCGCGCTCCGCGACGCGCCGCACGGTGGGATCGTCGTCCACCACCAGTATCGTCTCCAGCAGGGCGCTGGTGGCCTGCCGGGTGTCGGCCGCGGGCTCCACCGCCCGCGGGGCGGGTGCGACGAGGGGGAAGGCGAGGCGGATCGAGGTGCCCCGCCCCAGCTCGCTCTCCACGGAGACCACGCCGCTGAGCTGCTTCATCAGCCCGTACACCATCGCCATGCCGAGCCCGGTGCCGGAGCCCACGGGCTTGGTGGTGAAGAACGGCTCGAACACCCGGCGGCGGACCTCGTCGGTCATCCCCGCACCGGTGTCCCGCACCGTGATGATGGCGTGGTCGCCGGGCTTGCCGCTGCCGTTCAGCAGGGGCGAACCCTCTTCGAGCCGCTCGTGCCCCGCCTCGATCGCGAGCGTCCCGCCCGACGGCATCGCGTCGCGCGCGTTGGTGGCCAGGTTCATCAGCATCTGCTCGACGGCCATGGGATCGGCGCGGACCCAGACCGGCTCGTACAGGTCCACCCGGAGGACGATGTCCTCCCGCAGCACCCGGCGGATGATCTGCGCGAACTCGGCGATCACCGCCGTCAGGTCCACGACCTGCATCTCGAGCCGCTGGCGGCGGCTGAAGGCGAGCAAGTTGCGCGTGAGCTCGGCCCCGCGTTTCCCCGCCTTCGCGATGGCGTCGACATCCTCGCGCAGGGACGAGGCGCGCGGGATCTGGTCGCTCAGCATCTCGGCGGAGGCGAGCACCGTGGTCAGCAGGTTGTTGAAGTCATGGGCGATCCCGCCCGCGAGCTGACCCACCGCCTCCATCTTCTGCGCCTGACGGAGCTGCGCCTCGAGGTCGCGGCGCTCGGTGACGTCCTGGCCCACCCCCACCAGGCGCACGATCGCCCCGGACTCGTCCCGCACCGGGGTGATGGTCGCCTCCTGTATGTAGAGCGAGCCGTCCTTGCGGCGGTTGGTCATCTCCCCGCGCCACACGTTTCCCGCCAGCACGGTGCCCCACAACTCCCGGTAGAATCCCTCGTCCTGCTGGCCGGACTTGAGCAGCCGCGGGGTCTGGCCCACCACTTCCTCGCGGGTGTAGCCGGAGAGCTTCGTGAACGCGTCGTTCACCCACTCGATGTGGCCGTCACGGTCGGTGATCGTGATCGCGTTGGCCGCCGCTTCCAGCGCCGCCACCCGGATCCGGAGGTCGGTCTCGGCGCGCCGGCGCTCGGTGACGTCCTGCGCCACGCCGATGACATGGGTGATCGCGCCGCGCGGATCGCGCACCGGGGTCTCGGACACGAGGAGGCGGACGATCGTCCCGTCCTTGCGGCGGTTGGCGACATCTCCCTGCCACGGCTGTCCCGCGGCGATGGCGCGCGCCGTCTCCTCGAACGACGTGGCGTCCCCGGCCCCTTCGCGCAGGAACCGCGCCGAGCGTCCCACGATCTCCTCGAGCGTATAGCCCGTCGTCGTCGTGAACGCGCGGTTCACCCACTGGATGCGCAGCTCGGCGTCGGCGATGAAGATGGCGTTGGCCGCCGCCTCCAGCGCCGCTATGTGGGTCCGCGCGCTCAACGCCTCGCCGGCGGAACCCGGAAACTCCCGCGCCCGGGCGCTCTGCATCTCCAGCTGTTCCTTGCCGCGCGCCATGGTGCCTCCGCCGACCCCTCGGGGAATACCCTGACAATTACTCGCGATTCTAGAACGGGTGTTCGGTGACAGCGATGAATGCATCGTTAAGGTTTCTTCATGAAACGGGGCGGGCCCTGGTGGACCCGCCCCCGGCGATTCGGCCGCTCCGTCGGGAATCGGTCGCCGCTAGAACGGCGAGTACGGCGGCGAGCCGAACCTCGGCATCCGGAGGTGGCTCCAGATGGGCCAGGCGTAGGCGATGAGGACCAGGATCGCGGCGAGGATCGTGAAGCGGCCCAGCCGGTCGAAGCGCGCCGCCCGCGGGCCCGGCGGCTCCAGCGGCTCGGCGAACTCCATCTCCCCCGGCTCGGCCTTCGCCCCGAAGGCGGAGAATACCATCACCAGCATGAAGAACGCGGCGCTCGCGAACAGGATCACGCCTCCCACCGCCGACATCCCGGTCAGGACCTTCCAGCTCTGGGCCACCGCGCTCCCCTGGTAGCTCGCGTCGTACACGCGGCGCGGCATGCCTAACAACCCGGCGATGTGGGTGGGAATGGAGAAGAGGAGCATGCCCAGCAGCCAGAGCCAGGGCTGCACCCGCGCCATCGGCACCAGCTCGAGCTGGCGGCCGCTCAGCCTGGGGACGAGCCAGTACGACACGCCCATGAAGGTGAGCGCCGTCGCGCTCCCCACGGTGGTGTGGAAGTGGCCGGGGATCCAGGCCGTGTTGTGCACCATCGCGTTCATCGAGAAGCCGGCGTTGATCGCCCCGCCGAAGCCCCCCACCGCGAAGAGCAGCATGGCGCAGATCGCGCTCGCCACCAGCGGGTCTCCCCACGGCAGCTTCGTGAGCCAGCCGAACACCCCGGTGCCGCCGCGGGCCCGGCCCGCCAGCTCCAGCGACGCGATGACCGTGAACGCGGTGATGAAGCTGGGGAAGAGGATCCACATCGTGTTGAACGCGTGGAACATCTTCCAGCCCGCCGGGATCCCGGGGTCCATGAACTGGTGGTGGAGGCCCACCGGGGTGGAGAGCAGGATGAACATCACGAACACCATGCGCGCCAGCGGGTCGCTGAAGAGCTTCCCGCCCGCCGCCCGCGGGAGCACCGTGTACCAAACCACGTACGCCGGCAGGATCCAGAAGTACACGAGCGGGTGCCCGAACCACCAGAACAGCGTCCGCGCCAGCACCGGGTCCACCGTGGGGGTGAGGCCTAACGACCACGGGATCAGCTGGAACAGCATCTCGGCCGCGACGCCGGGCGTGGCGAGGAGCCACACGATGATGGTGGCCGCCATCCCGTGCATGGGGAGCGGGATCAGCGCGCCCGGATGCTCGCGGCGCCAGAACGCCAGCGTCCGCAGCATGACGAAGCACCAGCCCCACGATCCCACGACCACCAGCGTGAGGCCGATGTAGAAGGCCGGATGGGCCTTGAGCGGCGGGTAGAACGTGTAGAGGACGGTCGCCTTGCCGGCGAGGATCACGACCACGGTGGCCAGGGTGCCGCCCAGCGCGACCCAGAACGAGCCCCACGCGATGCCCGGGTGCGCGAGCGGGCGAT
>JBGPHD010000163.1:0-6504 GCA_041484135.1 Gemmatimonadota bacterium | reverse complement strand
TCGACCGCGAGCTCACCCGCGTGAGCCGTTACGCCGAGCGCCTGGCCGCCGGCGACGACCTCGAGCCGGTCGCCTTCCCTGACATCCACGCGGCGCTGGAGCGCCTCGGCCTCGACGGTTCGGTGCTCGAAGGTGTCGAGCTCGCGGCGGTGCAACGCGTCATGGAGGCGGCGCGCCTGGTGGGCGCCAAGCTCCGGCGCGCCCAGCGCGAGGCCCCCGAGATCGCCGCCCTCGCCTCCGCGCCCCTTCCCGCCGACGCCGAGCGCGCGCTCGCCAAGGCGCTCGAGCCGGATGGCAGGGTGCGGGACGGCGCCTCGAAGGAGCTGGCCCGCATCCGGCGCGAGCTGGTGGAGGCGCGGGACGACCTGGTGAAAGCCCTGGAGCGCACCCTCGCCTCGCTCGACGCGCGGCAGCGCCCGGCCGACGCGACGGTCACGCTGCGGGAAGGGCGCTACGTCATCCCCGTCAAGCGCGAGGCACGCACCAAGCTCGGCGGCATCGTGCACGACGAGTCGGCGACGCACGCCACGCTCTTCGTCGAGCCGGCCGAGTCCATCGAGCAGGGGAACCGCCTGCGCGCCCTGGCCGCGGAGGAGTCGCGCGAGGTCCTCCGGATCCTGCGCGCCCTCACCACCTTGCTCCGGCCGCTGGCGGCGGACCTCGGCGCGGCGTTCGAGATGCTGATCGCCGTGGACTGCTGCTACGCGCGCGCCCGCTTCGCCGGCGCCGTCGACGGCGTGCGGCCGCGGATCGGCCTCGGCGAGCCGCTGGCCATCCTCGGAGCCGCGCACCCGCTGCTCTTCGGCACGGGCGCCTCGGTGGTCCGCTTCGACCTGGTGCTCGAGCCGGGCGAGCGCACCGTGCTGCTCTCGGGACCCAACACCGGCGGCAAGACCGTGCTCCTCAAGGCCGTCGGCCTGGTCGCCGCGCTGACCCAGAGCGGCGTGATCCCACCGGTGGGGCCGGAGACGCGCCTCCCGGTCTTCGCCGCCCTCTTCACCGACATCGGCGACCGGCAGAGCATCAAGGAGAGTCTCTCCACGTTCAGCGCCCACGTCGCGGCGCTGCGCGACGTCCTCGAGCACGCCGACGCGGGCTCGCTGGTGCTCCTCGACGAGCTGGGTACCGGCACCGATCCCGCCGAGGGCGCCGCCCTGGCCGCGGCGTCGCTCCGGGTACTGACGTCGCGGGGCGCCGTGACCTTCGCCACGACGCACCTCGGTGCGCTGAAGCAGCTCGCGGCGGAGACGGTCGGCATCGTGAACGCGTCGCTCCAGTTCGACGCGGCGACCCTCGCGCCTACCTACCGGTTCACCAAGGGGATCCCGGGCCGCTCGTACGGGCTCGCCATCGCGCGCCGCCTCGGCGTGCCTGACGAAGTCCTGAGCGAGGCGGAGCGCACCATGCCGGAAGAGACGCAACGGCTCGACCGGACGCTGGCGGCGGTGGAGGCGCGGTCGCAGGAGCTGGAGCGGCGGGCGGCTGAGGTGGACGCGCGCGGCGCGGAGCTGGGCGCGCTGCGGGACGATCTGCGGGCGGAAGGCGAGAAGCTCGCCGAGCGGGAGCGCGTGCTGAAGCAGGAGACCAAGGAGCTGGAGCGGTCGCGCAAGGGCGCGCGCCGCGAGGTGCTCCTCGAAGCCCGGGCGGAAGTGGAGCGGGCCATCGCGCTGGCGCAGGCGGACAAGTCGCGCGAGGCGCGCCGGGTCCTGGAGGACTCGATCCGCGCGCTGGCCGAGGCGGAGGCCCGCGAGGAGCTTGGCGGTGCGCCGACCGAGGCGCCGTCGGAGGTCCCCGTTCCCGGCCGTCCTGAACGGCGTGCACCGGTGCGCGATCCGGCGGCTCCCGTCGCCGCGGGCTCGCGCGTCCGCATCGAGTCGCTCGGCCTGGAGGGCGAGGTCGAGAGCGTGCAGGGGGACGCCGTCGCGGTCATGGTCCGCGGGCGCCGCGTCCGCGTGGTCGCCTCCGACGTCGTGGCGCTGACGTGATCGCCCCTGAGCTGATCGAGCAGATCCGCGATGCGGCGGACGTGGTCGCGCTGATCGGCGAGCACGTGGAGCTCAAGCGCACCGGCACCGACTACCGCGGGCCGTGCCCCTTCCACGGGGGCACCCACCGCAACTTCTCGGTGGTCCCGCGGAAGCAGATGTACCACTGCTTCGTGTGCAACGAGTCGGGCGACGTGTTCACCTTCTGGATGAAGAAGTTCGGGCTCGACTATCCCACGGCGGTGCGCGAGATCGCCGGGAAGGTGGGGATCGTGGTCCCCGACACCCGGCAGGCGGGGCCCGACCCGAACGAGCCGCTCTACTCGGCGTTAGGCGTCGCCGCCGACTGGTTCGCGCGGCGGCTGCGCGAGGCCGATGACGCCGCACCGGCCCGCGCCTACCTCGCCTCCCGCGCGCTGGACGACGCCGCGCGGGACCAGTACCAGCTCGGCTACGCGCCGGCCCGCGGGTCGGAGCTGCTCGACGCGATGCGCAGGCTCGGCGTCACCGACGACGCGCTCCGCGGCGCCGGCCTCGTCCTCGAGCGCGAGGGCGGGGAGGTGATCCCGCGCTTCCGCGGCCGCCTCATCTTCCCCATCGCCGACGTGCGCGGCCGCGTGGTGGGCTTCGGCGGGCGCCTCCTCGGCGACGGCGAGCCCAAGTACCTGAACTCGCCCGAGACGCCGGTCTTCCACAAGGGCACCAACCTCTACGGCCTCGACCGTGCACGCAATGCCATTCGCAGCGAAGGGCTCGCGGTGATCGTAGAGGGCTATGTCGACGTCATCCGCCTCCAGGCGGCGGGGATCGGCTTCGCGGTCGCGCCGCTCGGCACCGCGCTCACCGCCGAGCAGGCACGCGTGCTGCACCGATACACGAAGGCGGTCGCGCTCGCGCTCGACGCGGACGCCGCCGGATTACGCTCGACCTTCCGCGCCGGCGACGAGCTGCTGCGCGAAGGGGTCACGGTGAGCGTGGTGACGCTGCCCCCCGGTGAGGACCCCGACACGCTGGTCGCCAAGGGCGGCGCCGAGGCGTTCCGCGCGGCGCTGGGGCAGGCGGTGGACCTCTTCGAGCGCAAGATCCAGCTGCTCGATCGCAAGGGGCTTTTCGGGTCGCTGGAAGGACGGCGCCGAGCGCTCGACCGGCTCCTCCCCACGATCCGCGCGGCGTCCGACCCCATCACGCGCGGACTCTACCTCGCGCGCGCGGCCGAGAAGAGCGGCGTGGGGAAGGACGTGCTCGAGCAGGAAGTGGGCCGGCTGGAGAGGACGCAGGGACGGATGGCGGCTCCCGGGGCGCGCGCGGACGCCGAGTCGCGGGGCGGTGCGCGGCGCGAACCACGGCCCGTGCTGTCCGTCCCCGACATCCCGGCCGAGCGGGATCTCGTCCACCTGATGCTGCAGGGCCCGGCCTGGGTGGAGCGGGTGCGTCGCGACGTGTCGCCCGGGGACTTCCGCCATCCGGTCCTCGGGGCCATCGCCGAGGCACTGCTGGCGGGCACGCACGAGCCGGATGAGGCGACCGCGGCAGACTGGGAGCGACTCGCGTCCCCCCCGGAAGGGCCGTTCGATGCGGAGGCCGCCTTCGCCGCGGCGGTGGCGTGGATGTCCGATCGCCCGCGGAACGAGCGCCTGACGGAGATCGACCGGCTCATGTCGGTGGCGGGTCGCGACGAGCAGGACCGGCTGATGACGGAGAAGATGAAGCTCCTGGCGTCCGGTGGTGGCCGCTATCGCCGGAAGGCGATGCAGACCGAGCGGGAACCGAAGCACTGAACGCCTTTTCTTGTTCAACGCTTTTTCGAGGAGACCCCGTTGCACCAAGATCTGGAAGCTTTGCTCGTGCTCCAGGAGCGCGACCGCGCGGTGGGCGCCGTCGAGAAGGCCTTCGAGGCGCTGATCCCCGAGGAGGAGGCGCTCGACGCGGAGTTGGCGACCCACACCAAGGCCCTCGAGGACGCGGAGCGTGGTTCCGCGGGCGCGGAGGCGCGCCGGGTCGAGCTCGAGACCCGCATCGCGGGCTACAAGCGGATGCAGGAGACGCGGCGCCAGCAGCTCGACTACGTGCGTGGCGCGAAGGAGGCCTCCACGCTGATGGCCGAGCTGGACCTCGCGCGCAGCGTGCTGGTCAAGGAGGAGGCGGAGTTCATGCGCAGCGGCGACGCGATCGTCGAGGCGCAGAAGAAGAGCAAGGACCTCGAGAAGGCCCACGCGGCCGCGGTGGCGAAACAGGCCGAGGCGCGCGCCGCGCTGGAGGTGAAGCGCGCCGAGCTCGGGGTCGAGCTCGATGCCGCCAAGGCAGAGCGCGCCGAGGCCAGCAAGGCCGTGATGCCCGCGCTGCTCAGCCGGTACGAGCGGATCCGGCGGGGCCGGGCGCCGCAGGCGGTCTTCGCCTTGCGGCAGGACGCGTGCGGTCACTGCCACACCGGCGTCCCGCTCCAGCGCCGGATGCAGATCCAGCAGGGGCAGTCGATCGAATCCTGTGAGGTGTGCGGCGTGCTCCTCTATGCCGAGGGGTGAGACCCTCGCCCGCCGCTGGCAGATCGTCCCACCTCCGGACGATCAGGCCGCGGCGCACCTCGCGGATGGCCTCGGCGTCCCGCTCGCGTTCGCGCGCCTCCTGGTGCAGCGCGGCTGTGCCACGCCCGAAACGGCGAAACGCTTCCTCCGTCCCTCGCGCGAGGATCTCCACGATCCCGCGCTCCTGCCCGACATCGTGCCGGCCGTCGAGCGTCTCGTCAAGGCCGTGAGGCTGGGCGAGCCGGTCCTCGTCCACGGCGACTACGACGTGGACGGGCAATGCGCCACCGCGATCATGACTCGCCTCCTCGCCCACGCGGGCGGACGCCCGGTCCCGTTCCTCCCCCATCGCGTCCGCGACGGCTACGACCTCTCCGAGGCGGGCGTCAAGGCGGCCGCGGCGGCGGGCGCGAAGGTGATCCTCACCCTCGACTGCGGGACCACCGCCGTGGGACCCGTCGCCGACGCGCGGCGACTGGGCATCGACGTCATCATCGTGGACCACCACCTCCCGGGACCCGAGCGGCCTGACGCGCTCGCGATGGTGAACCCGCGCCGGCCGGAGAGCACCTATCCGTTCCCCGACCTCTGCGGTGCCGGCGTCGGATGGAAGCTCGCCGTCGCGCTGGCCCGGGCGCTCGGCGTGCCCGACGGGTACGCGTGGCACCTGGCGGACCTGGTCGCCCTCGCCACCGTCGCCGACCTCGTGCCCCTCACCGGCGAGAACCGCGCGCTGGTCCGGCTCGGTCTCAAGATCATGCGCACCACGCGCTGGCCCGGGCTCGCGGCGCTGATCCGCGAGGCGCGGCTCGGCGACCGGTCCCTGCGCGCCGGCCAGATGGCGTTCCTCCTCGGGCCCAGGCTCAACGCGGCGGGCAGGGTGGGCGACGCCAACGACGGTCTGCGCCTGCTCCTCACCGACGACCCCGCCGAGGCCGCGACCCTCGCCGCCCAGCTCGAGCGCCAGAACGCCGAGCGCCAGGCGCTCGACCAGCGCACGCTCGATGAAGCACTGGAGGACCTCGCGAAGACGTTCGACCCCGTGCGCGACATCGGGGTGGTACTGTCGCGGGAAGGCTGGCATCCGGGTGTCATCGGCATCGTGGCCTCGCGCGTGGTGGAGCGCATCGCCCGGCCTACCTTCCTCGTCGCGTTCGACGGCGCAGTGGGGAAGGGATCGGGGCGCTCCGTCAGCGGGTGCGACCTGCACGCCGCATTGGCGCGGTGCGCGCCGCTGCTCGAGAAGTGGGGCGGGCACCGGATGGCGGCGGGACTCACCGTGCGGCGCGACCGGTTCGACGACTTCCGGGCCGCGTTCAACGAGGCGTGTGCCGCGCAGATCGCGCCCGCGGACCTCGTGCCCACCCAGCGCATCGACGCGGTGCTCGGCCTCGCGGACATCTCCGACGACCTGGAGCGGATGATCCGCGCGCTCGAACCCACCGGCCTCGGCAACCCAGGGCCCGTGTTCGGGCTCGAGGGCGTCCGGCTCGCCGGCGAGCCCAAGCCCATCGGCGACCGGCACGTCCGCCTCACGCTCACCGACGGGTCGCGCCAGCTCCGGACCGTGGCCTGGGGCGGGCGCGAGGAGGTCGAGGCGATCGCGCGGACCACGCGCGGCCCGCTGCGCGCGGCGATCCGCCTGGAGCGGGACACGTATCTCGGGCGCGACCTCCTCGAGGGGCGCCTCGTCGCGCTGGCGGCGGGCTGAGGTGCGCATCGTGGGCGGGAAGTGGCGGAGCCGGCGCATCGAGTCCCCGGCCGATCCCCGGGCGCGGCCCACGACCGACCGGGTGCGCGAGGCCTGGATGAACATCCTGCGCGAGCGGCTGCCCGGGTCCCGCGTCGTGGACCTGTTCGCCGGCGCCGGGGCGATGGGGCTCGAAGCGCTCTCCCGCGGGGCGGTGAGCTGCGACTTCGTCGAGCTGTACCAGACCAACCTCACGGCCCTCGCCCGCAACATGGCGGCCCTCGAGGCGGAGGGGTGCCGGCTCTTC
>JBGPHD010000162.1:0-6579 GCA_041484135.1 Gemmatimonadota bacterium | reverse complement strand
CTCGCCAACACCTACCACCTCTTCCTCCGCCCCGGCGAGGACGTCGTCGCGAAGCTCGGGGGGCTCCACCGCTTCATGGGATGGACCCGCCCCCTCCTCACCGACTCGGGCGGCTTCCAGGTCTTCTCCCTCGAAGGGATGCGGAAGGTCACCGAGGACGGCGTCGAGTTCCGGAGCCACATCGACGGCTCCCTCCGGCAGCTCACGCCCGAGCGCGCCGTCGAGATCCAGTGGACCCTCGGCTCCGACGTCGCGATGGCGTTCGACCACGTCATCCCCGGCCAGAGCGGCCGCGCCGACGCCGAGGACGCGCTCGCGCGGACGGAGCGATGGTTGCTGAGGGCGCGGATGAGGTTCGAGGAGTTGCTGAAGGGGGAGCGGGGAGCCCAGACTCTCGTCCCCATCATCCAGGGCGGAGTATTCAAAGACCTTCGCCGCCGCGCGCTCCAGGGCATCCTCGTCATGGGCGATTGGCGCGCCGTCGCCGTGGGCGGGCTCTCCGTGGGGGAGCCCAAGGGCGAGATGGACGCGGTCCTGGGGGACCTCGAAACGGTGCTGCCCCGGGCCATTCCTCGTTATCTTATGGGGGTCGGCTTCCCGGAAGACGTGGTCGCCGCGATCGGCCGCGGGATGGACCTGGCGGACTGCGTCGCGCCGACAAGAATGGGGCGGAACGGCACCGCGTTCACGGATGGTGGGACCCTCAACATCCGGAATGCGCGGTTCCGCGAGGACGAGGCGCCGCTCGAGCCGGGATGCGACTGCGAGACCTGCACCACCTTCTCGCGGGGCTACCTCCGGCACCTCTTCGCCGCGGACGAGCTGCTGGGCCTCCGGCTGCTGTCGCTGCATAACGTGCGGTACTTGATCCGCCTGGCGGCGCGCGCGCGGGCGGCGATCCTCGATGGGACGTTCGACGGGTGGAGCCGCGCGTGGCGCACCCGCTACACGAGCAGGGAGTCTTCGTGAATCTTCCGGTCTTCGCGACGTTCCAGCCCTCGGGCCAGCAGGGCGGCGGCACGATGCTGATCTTCGTGCTCCAGATCGTCGGCTTCATCGCGATCTTCTACTTCATCCTCATCCGGCCGCAGCGCCAGCAGGCCAAGCAGCACGAGATGCTCCTCAAGGCCCTCAAGAAGGGCGACGAAGTCGTGACGGCCGGCGGCGTGGTGGGCGAGATCGTGTTCATCAAAGACGACCGCATCACCATCCGCTCCGGTGAGTCCAAGCTGGTGGTGGAGCGCGAGCGGGTGACGCGCGTCATCCCGGTGGCCGTGCAGGAGAAGGCCGCGACGTGAGCCTGCGCAACATCCACCTCCTCGGCTCGCCGGTGCTGCGGCAACGCTCTCCGGAGATCGCGAAGGTGACCGACGAGGTGCGCGCGCTCATCGCCGACCTCTTCGAGACCATGCGCTTCTCCAAGGGCGTGGGGCTCGCCGCCAACCAGGTGGGGCTCGCGACCCGGGTCGCGGTGGTGGAGACCGACGAGCAGCACTCCCACGCGCTGGTGAACCCGGTCATCGTGGAGCGCCAGGGATCGGTCAAGGACGAAGAGGGGTGCCTCTCCATCCCCGAGATCTACGGGGACGTGGAGCGCTCGGACCGGGTGGTGTGCGAGGCCACCGACGAGCAGGGTGTCCGGCGGCGCATCGAGGCCACGGGCCTCCTCGCCCGCGCGATCCAGCACGAGATCGACCACCTCGACGGCATCCTGTTCGTGGACCGCGTGGGGCCGCTCAAGCGGCGCCGGCTGATCAAGGAGTGGGAGAAGTCCCGCAAGGGACAGACCGGGTACATCAAGGAGCTCGTCGCCGAAGGGGCCGCCCAGGGCTGACTCGGCAGGCCGAGAGGTTGCGTGCGGGTTCTCTTTTTCGGCACTCCGGAGTTCGCGGTCCCCTCGCTCAGGGCGCTCGTCGGCGAGGGGTTCGACGTCGTCAGCGTGGTGACCCGTCCCGACAAACCCACCGGCCGGCACCGCTCCACCGCCACACCCTCGCCCATCAAGGCCGCGGCGCTGGCCGAGGAGATCCCGGTGCTCGAGCCGGAGCGGCCGTCCGCCGACGAGTTCGTCGCGCAGGTCCGCGCGCTCGCGCCGGACATCGCCGCCGTGGTCGCGTACGGGCACATCCTGAAGGAAGACCTCCTCCACGTCCCGCGCCTGGGCTCGGTCAACGTCCACGCCTCGCTCCTCCCCGCGCTCCGCGGCGCCGCGCCGATCCAGCGCGCCATCCTCGCCGGTCTCGCGGAGACGGGCGTGACGATCATGAAGATGGACGCCGGGATGGACACGGGCCCGATCCTGCACCAAGTGAAGACGCCGATCGCTCCCGACGAGACCGGCGGCGAGCTGTCCGCCAGGCTCTCCGAGCTGGGCGCCGAGGCCCTGGTGGAAGCGCTCACGCTGATGGACGAGATGGGCCTGGCCGAGCAGGCGCAGGACGCGGCGCTGGCCACCTGGGCGCCCAAGCTCACCCGCGACGAGGAGCGCCTGGACTGGCGCGCCGACGCCGAGTCGCTCGCGCGGCGCATCCGCGCCTTCGACCCCGCGCCGGGCGCCTTCGCGTCGGGCCGTGGACGGGCGCTCAAGCTCTTCGGTGCGCGCACGGTCGGAGGCGACCCGCGTGGGGGCGACGCGGGGCAAGCGGCACCAGGCGATACCGCTGGCGCGGGCGAAGCCGGCGCGCCGCTCACCGGGCGTCCCGGTGAGGTCCTGGTGGCCGACGACCTGCTGCGCATCGCGTGCGGCACCGGCGCGATCGACGTGAGCGACGTCCAGCCGGAGGGCAAGGCGCGGATGACGGTCCGGGCCTTCGTGAACGGCCGCGGCATCGCGGTGGGAGACGTGCTGGCGTGAGCGCCGCCCTTCCCCGGCTGCACGCCGTGACCGACGACCGCGTCATCGCCGAGGGGCGGGTGGTGGAGCGCGCCGCCGCGATGGCGGCCGCGGCGGGGCCGTCGCTGGCGGTGCACGTGAGGTCGCGGACGCTCGAGGGGCGGGAGTTCCTCGCCCTCGCGCGAGAGGTGCGCGCGGTGTGCGCGCCGCGCGGGACCTGGAGCGTGGTCAACGACCGCGCCGACGTGGCGCGCGCGTTAGGCGCCGAGGCGGTGGTGAGCGGGCGCACCGGCCTTGGCGTAAAGGACCTCAGGCGCGTGGCGCCCGATGCGCTGGCCGGCCGCTCGGTGCACGACGCCCGGGAGGCGCGCGCCGCCGCGGACGAAGGCGCCGACTTCCTGGTCGCGGGCGCGGTGTACGCCACGCCCAGCCACCCCGACGTCGCTCCCGCGGGGCTCGGCCTGATACGGGAAGCGGCCGCGATGGGCAGGCCGGTCGTCGCGATCGGTGGGATGACGCCGCAGCTTACGGCGGAGACGGTGGCCGCGGGCGCCTGGGGCGTCGCGGCGATCCGCGCCCTCTGGGACGCGAAGGACCCCGGCGAGGCGGCGCGGGCCTTCCTCGCCACGCTCCCTTCCCACGACCCCGGCCTCGCGCTGGTCGTGAACGGGGAATCCCGCCGGGCGCGCGCGGGTAGTACTTTGGCGGACCTGCTCCGGGACCTCGGTCTCGACGCGCGGGCGGTGGTGGTGGAGCACAACCGGCGGATCGTGCGCCGGGACGCGCTCGCCGGCACGCCGCTCACGGAAGGCGACGCGATCGAGCTGGTCCACTTCGTGGGCGGCGGGTGAACGGCAGACGGTTTTTCGAGCGGTGCCTTCGACGCGCCGCGTGAGGACGATATGACGACAGACGTGACGGCTCCCGTTTTCCAGGACACGCCGTTCCAGATCGGCGGGCGCGCCTTCCATTCCCGGCTGATGGTGGGCACGGGCAAGTACGCCGACAACAGCACCATGGTCCGCGCCATCGAGGCGTCGGGCGCCGAGGTCGTGACGGTCGCGGTGCGCCGGGTGAACCTCGACCGGAGCCAGGTGGAGGGCGTCCTTCACCACCTCGACCCGTCGCGGTTCTTCCTGCTGGCCAACACCGCCGGCTGCTTCACCGCGGAGGACGCCATGCGTTATGCGCGCCTGGCGCGGGAGGCCGGGTTCAACGACTTCGTCAAGCTCGAGGTCATCGGGGACCAGGCGACCCTGCTGCCCGATGTGGCGGGCCTGCTGGAGGCCACCAAGCAGCTGGCGAAGGAAGGCTTCAAGGTGCTGGCGTACACCAACGAGGACCTCATCACCGCGCTCAGGCTCGAGGACGCGGGCGCGGCGGCGGTGATGCCGCTCGCCTCCCCCATCGGCTCGGGGCTGGGCCTGCTGAACCCGTATCACATCCGGATCATCAAGTCACGCCTCAAGTGCCCGGTGATCGTGGATGCCGGCGTGGGCACGGCGTCGGACGCCTGCGTGACGATGGAGCAGGGTGTCGACGGCATCCTGATGAACACGGCCATCGCGGCCGCGCGCGATCCGGTGGCGATGGCGCACGCGATGCGGCTCGCGACCGAGTCGGGCCGCGCGGCCTATCTCGCGGGCCGGATGCCGCGCCGCGAGATCGCGGTGCCCTCCTCGCCCTCCACCGGGATGCTCGCATAGGCCTCTTCGACCGGATCCGGAAACCGGCGAAGAAGCCGGTGAAGCGCGCGTCCGGGGCCCAGAAGCCGGCGGCCGCCGCGCCGCCGTCGGCACCGCCGCCCTCGCCCAAGCCAGCCGCGCCCGCGCCGCCGACGACGCCGGCGCCGACGACGCCGGCGCCCAAGCGGCCATCCGGGAAGCGGCCCCGCGCCTCGGGCGGGTTCGGGTGGCGGGCGGGTATCCGCTGGTTCCTCTGGCTCGTGGTCGGTGTCGCCGCGATGGCGGGGGCGGGCTATCTTGTGGCGGCGCTGGTGCTCTTCCCTTCGCCGCTGCTCCCCAACGAGCGGCAGGTGACGCGGGTGATCGGTCTCTCGGAGGACCAGGCGCGGCGCGAGCTCACGCAGGCGGGCCTGGCGGTGGAGATCTCCGGCGCCGAGCCGCACCCCACGGAGCCCGCGGGCACTGTGTTCTGGCAGGACCCGGCCGCCGGGACCGCGATACCGCGCGGGGCGATCGTGACGCTCACCATGAGCGCCGGCCCGCCGCGGGTGATGGTCCCCGACGTGAGCGGCCTCGACCTCGACCTCGCGACGCGGCTGCTCAAGGCAGCGGGCCTCCTGGTGGGGTCGGTGGACAGCCTGGACGAGAAGACGATCATGTCGGGCGTGGCGGTGGCGACGGTTCCCGCCGCGGGCGACAGCCTGTTGATGGGCCGCAGCGTGACCATACACCTGGCGCGATAGGAGCCGTGTGACGATCCGCATCGCCCCCAGCATCCTCTCCGCGGACCTCGCCCATCTGATGGACGAGGTGGAGCGCGTGCTCGCCGGCGGTGCCGACCAGATCCACGTAGACGTGATGGACGGGCGGTTCGTCCCGAACCTCACCTTCGGCGCGGGGGTGGTGCAGGCGCTGCGCCGCGGGACCGACGCGCCGCTCGACTGCCACCTGATGGTGGAAGCTCCGGAGACCTACATCGCGCCGTTCGCGGACGCGGGTGCGACCATCCTCACCATCCATGCCGAGGCGACCGATCATCTGGAGAGGCACGTGGCGGAGATCAAGCGGCGCGGCATGAAGGCCGGCGTGGCGATCAACCCGGCGACGCCGCTCACCGCGGTCGAGGAGGTCGTGGAGGAGCTGGACCTGCTGCTCGTGATGTCGGTGAACCCCGGATTTGGTGGGCAGGCGTTCTGGGAGCCTTCGATCGACAAGGTCGCGCGGGCGCGCGCCATCCTCGACCGTGCCGAGAGCCGCGCCATGCTCGAGGTGGACGGCGGCGTCTCGCGTGAGACGGTGGGCCGCCTTTCGGCGGCGGGCGCGGACACCTTCGTGGCGGGGAACGCGATCTTCGCGGTGGCCGACGCCGCGGCCGAGGTCCGCGAGCTTCGCCACCTGGCGCAGTCGGCGCGCGCGGGGAAGGCGACCCGGGTATGAAGAAGCAGTGGATCATCGTGCTGGTCATCGTCGGGGTCCTGACGGCGGGCGCGGTCGCCGCGGTGAAGCTCTCGCCCGACATCTTCCCCGTCGAGGTGGGCTCGCGCGCGCCGGAGTTCAAGGCCGCCGACCTCGCCAACGGCGACACCCTGACCCTCGCGAGCTACAAGGGTGAGGTGGTGCTGCTCAACGTCTGGGCCACCTGGTGCGAGCCGTGCCGGATCGAGATGCCGGCGCTGGAGCGGCTCCAGCAGTCGATGGGACCGCACGGCCTGAGGATCGTCGCCGTGTCCATCGACGAGGCGGGCCCCGACGTGGTGCGCGAGTTCCAGCGCGAGTACGGTCTCACCTTCCAGATCCTGCACGACCGCTCCCGGGCGATCGAGCGCATCTACCAGACCACCGGCGTGCCGGAGACGTTCGTCCTGAACCGCGACGGCCGCATCGTGAAGAAGGTGATCGGCGCCGCGGAGTGGGACTCGCCCATCAACCAGGACCTCATCCGCCGCCTGCTGGCGCAGCACGGTTAGATGGCCGGCCTCCCCGCTGTGCTCGTCCGCCGCTGGCAGCTCAAGGTCGCGGCGCTCGCCCTTTCCGCCATCCTCTGGGTCCTGATCCAGGCCG
>JBGPHD010000161.1:0-6660 GCA_041484135.1 Gemmatimonadota bacterium | reverse complement strand
TGCTCCTGGTCGAACGCACCGGCGGCGTGGTGGCCGGATGATCCGGCTGCAGCGCCTCCTCGCCGTCTCCAGCAAGGAGGTGATCCAGCTCCGGCGCGACAAGCGGAGCCTGGGCATGGCCTTCGCGGTGCCGGCCTTCCTCACCTTGCTGTTCGGCTACGTCATCACCTTCGACGTGCGCGACATCCGCCTCGGCGTGCTGGACCACGACGTCACCCAGCAGAGCCGCGACCTGGTGCAGTCGTTCGCCTCGTCGGGGTACTTCCGCGTCACCGAGCGGCTGGCGCGCGACGAGGAGGTGTCGCCGCTCCTGGCGGCCGGGCGCGTCCGCCTGGTGCTGGTGATCCCGCCCGGCTTCGCGCGGGACCTCGCCGCGGGCCGGCCCGCCGCCGCGCAGGCGCTGGTGGACGGCGGCGACGCCAACACCGCCTCCATCGCGATGAACTACGCGCGCGGCATCGTGACGGCGTTCTCGGCGCGCACGGTGCTGCGGGGGGTCCCGCTCCCCCTGCCGGTGGTGCCCGAGACCCGGGTCTGGTACAACGAGGAGCTCAAGAGCAGCGACATGGTGGTCCCCGGCCTCGTCGCGGTCATCATGATGATCATCGCCGCCATGCTCACGGCGCTCACCGTGGCGCGGGAGTGGGAACGCGGCACCATGGAGCAGCTCGCCGCGACGCCGGTCCACCGGGTCGAGGTGATCATCGGCAAGATGCTGCCGTACGTCGCCATCGGCCTCATCGACGTGGTGGTCGCGGTCGTCATCGGCATCACCGTCTTCGCCGTGCCGTTCCGCGGCAACGCCTTCTTCCTCATGGTGATGGCGTTCCTCTTCCTGTTAGGCGCCCTCGGCCTCGGCATCTTCATCAGCGCGGCGATCAAGTCGCAGCTCCTCGCCACGCAGGCCGCCATGCTCGCGACCTACATGCCCTCGCTGCTGCTCTCGGGTCTCATCTTCGACCTCAGCGGGATGCCCATCGCGCTCCGGGTGGTCTCGACCCTCGTGCCCGCGCGGTACTTCGTCACCGTGCTCCGCGGCGTGTTCCTCAAGGGCGTGGGCCTGCACGTGCTCTGGCCCCAGGCCCTCGGCATGGTGCTCTTCGCCACCATCGGGATCACGCTGGCCGTCCGCGCGTTCCACAAGGAGCTGGCGTGAACATCGGCCGCCTGAACCTCGACCGGCTCCGGCAGCTCATGCGCAAGGAGTTCCGCCAGATGCTGCGGGACCCGCGCTCCCGGCGGATGCTGTTCATCTCGCCCATCGTCCAGCTGCTCCTCTTCGGCTACGCCGTGAACACCGACGTCCGCAACGTGAAGACCTGGGTCGTGGACCACGATCACACCACGGCCTCGCGCGAACTGGTCGACAACTTCCAGGCGTCGGGGTACTTCCGCGTGGTGGGCGCCGGGGACCGGCCCGGGGACCTGGTGCAGGCGCTCGATCACGGCGACGCGCTGGTGGCCCTCGAGATCCCGCGCGGCTTCAGCGCCGACCTCGCCGCAGGCCGCACCTCGCGGGTGCAGGTGCTCCTCGACGGGACCAGCTCCAACACCGCCACCATCGCCCAGGGCTACGCGACCCAGATCATCCAGCGCTTCGGGCTCGACCACGCGCGCAACCCCCTGACGGCGGGGGGGCGCACGCCCGGCGTGGACCTCCGGGCGCGGGCGTGGTACAACCCCGACCTCGCGAGCCGCGTCTACAACGTGCCCGGCGTCATCGGCACCATCGTGATGCTCATGGGGCTCCTCCTCACCTCGCTGGCGGTGGTGCGCGAGCGCGAGATCGGCACACTGGAACAGCTGATGGTGAGCCCGCTCGGGCCCGGCGAGCTGATCCTCGGCAAGACGCTGCCGGTGGTGGTGGTCTGCTTCGCGGACCTGGCGCTCATCACCGCCGTCGCGATGCTCTGGTTCCACGTCCCCTTCCGCGGCTCCTTCGCGCTGCTCATCCTCGCCAGCGTCTTCTACATCCTCTCCGGGCTCGGCCTGGGCCTGCTGATCTCGACGGTGTCGAACACCCAGCAGGAGGCCTTCATGTCGATGTTCTTCTTCTTCCTGCCGTTCATCATCCTCTCGGGGTTCATGTACCCGATCGACAACATGGCGGTCTTCTTCCGCTATGCGACGCTCGCGAACCCGATCCGGCACTACCTCGTCATCGTGCGCGGGATCTTCCTCAAGGGGGCCGGATGGAGCGCGCTCTGGCCGCAGATCGCGACCCTCGCCGGGATGGGCATCACCGTCCTCTGGTTCGCCACCACGAGGTTCCACAAGACCACGACGTAGTCTGGCGAAGGGAACGCTCCTCCCCCACCTTTGTGTCGTGACCGATCCCATCGCGCTGGCGCGCCGGCTCATCGCCATCCCCTCCGTCACCGGCGAGGAGGGCGACGTGGCGCGGTTCCTGGGCTCGCACCTCGAGGCGCTGGGGTGGCGGGTGGAGTACCAGGAGGCGGCGCCGGGACGGCCCAACGTGATCGCCGCTACGGATGCCCCGCCCCGCGTGGTCTTCAGCACCCATCTCGACACCGTGCCGCCGCACCTCACGCCCGGGGAGGACGACGTGTCGCTCCACGGCCGCGGGGCGTGCGACGCCAAGGGGATCGCGGCGGCGATGGTCGCCGCGGCCGAGCGGCTCCGGGCCGATGGGGTACACGAGATCGGGCTGCTCTTCGTGGTGGACGAGGAGATGGACAGCGTCGGGGCGCGGGCGGCGAACCTGCACCCGCTGGCGCGCGAATGCCGGTGGCTCATCAACGGCGAGCCAACGGAGAACAGGATGGCGTCAGGCTCGAAGGGATCGCTGCGGGTCACCCTGCGCACCGAGGGCACCGGCGGCCACTCGGCCTACCCCGAGCGCGGCGCCTCCGCCATCGACCGGCTCCTCGACGTGCTGGCCGATCTGCGCGCGGTGCGCTGGCCCACCGACCCCAGGCTCGGCGCCTCGACGTGCAACATCGGCGTGATCGAGGGCGGGTCCGCACCCAATGTGATCGCCGAAGCGGCGCGCGCCGAGGTGCAGATCAGGCTGGTGACGGACGCCGCGCCGGTGCGACGGCTCCTCGCGGACGCGGTGCGCGGGCGGGCGGCGATCGAGGAGCGTACCGCCGTGCCGCCGGCTCATTTCACCACGCCCGACGGGTTCGAGACGTGCGTGGTGGCGTTCACCACCGACATCCCCAACCTCGGCAACTGGGGCACGCCGTTGCTGCTGGGGCCCGGGTCCATCCACGTGGCGCACACCGACCACGAGCACATCGCCAAGGCCGACCTCGCGCTCGGCGCGGAGCTGTACTGGAGGCTCGCGCGCACGCTGCTCGCGGGCGCGGGCGCGGCGGCGCGGCCACAGGCGGCGGGGACCGCGCGGTGAAGCTGGCGTTCGTCGGGAGCGGCGGGATGGGGAGCGTCGTCATCGCGCGGGCTCGTGCCGAGGGCCACGAGGTCGGCACCGTGATCGCCTCCGCCGACGCGGCTCTGGGCCAGCGCGAGCTGGCGACGCGCCTCAAGGGGCACGACGCGGTGATCGACTTCTCGGTGGGCAAGGCGGTCTTCGGGCACGCCACGGCGTGCGTGCTGGCCGGCGTGCCGCTGGTGGAGGGGACGACGGGCTGGAAGAAGGACGAGCGCGGGACGCTCCAGTTCGTGAGCGACGCGGGCGGGGCGATGGTGTACGCTCCCAACTTCTCGATCGGCGTCAACGTGTTCTTCCGAGTGGTGGCCCGCGCGGCGGAGCTGCTCGGCCCGTTAGGCGGGTACGACGCGTTCGTGGAGGAGGAGCACCACAAGCGGAAGAAGGACGCGCCCTCGGGCACCGCCGCCCTGCTGCGGGACCAGCTGGCGGCGCGGCTCGGCGCCGAGCCGCCGGTGGCGAGCACCCGGGCCGGCCACATCCCGGGCACGCACCGGGTGGGCTTCGACTCGGCCGCCGACCAGGTCCTCCTCACGCACACGGCCCGGAACCGCGAGGGGTTCGCGGCGGGCGCGCTGCTCGCGGCGAAGTGGATCCAGAAGAAGCGCGGCGTCTACGCGTTCACCGACGTGCTCGACGACATCCTCGGCATGGAAAGGAAGACGGCCCGATGACGATGCGGGTGGAGTGGCTCAAGGGCTGCGCGACGGCGCTGGTGACGCCCTTCACCGCCACGGGCGCGGTGGACGAGGCCCGGATGAAGGCGCTCCTCGAGCGCCAGATCGCGGGCGGGGTGCGGCTGCTGGTGCCGTGCGGGACCACCGGCGAGGGCGCGACCCTCCTCGACGACGAGCAGCAGCGGCTGGTCGCGCTCACGGTGCAGGTGGCGCGCGGGCGGGCGCGCGTGATCGCGGGCGTGGGGAGCAACGCCACCGCCGCGACCATCGAGCGGGCGAAGGCCGCGAAGGCCGCCGGCGCCGACGCGGTGCTGGTGGTCGCGCCGTACTACAACAAGCCCACCCAGGCGGGGCTCGTCGCCCACTTCACCGCCGTGGCCGAGTCGGTGCCGGGGCTCCCGGTCGTGCTCTACAACGTGCCGGGGCGCACCGCGTCCAACATCGCGGCCGCCACCACGCTCCAGCTGGCGCGCGCGGTGCCCAACATCGCCGGCATCAAGGAGGCCTGCGGGGACTTCGCCCAGATGATGACGATCCTGCGCGAGCGGCCCGACGGCTTCCGCTTCCTCTCCGGCGACGACGCGGTGACGCTGCCCCTCGTCGCGTTAGGTGGCGACGGGATCATCTCGGTGGCGTCCAACGAGATCCCCGACCTGATGGCGCGCCTCACGGACCGCGCGCTGGCGGGCGACTACGCGGGCGCGCGAGAGGTGCACTACCGGATCCTCCCCCTGCTCGAGGCCAACTTCATCGAGTCGAACCCCGGCCCGGTGAAGGCGGCGATGGCGCTGATGGGCGTCATCGAGGAGCACTTCCGGCTCCCGCTGGTTCCGGTGCAGGAGAAGACCCGCGAGCGCCTGGCGGTGATCCTGAAGGAGCTGGGGCTCCTCCCGCGGGCGGCGCATGTCGCTGCGTGAGCGTATCCTCGCGGCCAGTGTCCCGGGCCGCGAGGTGTTCACCGACGAGGACCGCGCCACCTTCGACGAGTTCAAGGCGGCGCTCAACGTCGGCGCGATCCGCGCGGCCACCCGCGCCGGCGACGGGACCTGGCACGTCAACGCGTGGGTGAAGCAGGGCATCCTGCTCGGCTTCCGCATCGGCGTCCTCACCGACATGTCCACCGATGCCACGCTGCGGTTCTTCGACAAGGACACCTTCCCCGTCAGGCAGACCGGGATCGGTGACCGGGTGCGCATCGTGCCCGGGGGCTCGACGATCCGGGACGGGTGCTACGTCGCGCCTGGCGTCGTCTGCATGCCGCCGATGTACGTGAACGCGGGCGCGTACGTGGACGAGGGGACGATGATCGACAGCCACGCGCTGGTGGGCTCGTGCGCGCAGATCGGCAAGCGGGTGCACCTCTCGGCGGCGGCGCAGGTGGGCGGCGTGCTGGAGCCCGCGGGCGCGCTCCCGGTGATCATCGAGGACGACGTCCTGGTGGGCGGCGGGTGCGGCGTTTACGAGGGGACGATCGTGCGAGAAGGCGCGGTGCTCGCGGCGGGGACCGTGCTCACGGGCGCGCTCCCGGTCTACGACCTGGTGAAGGGGACCATCCTCCGCCGGCCCGCGGGCGGCGCGCTGGAGATCCCGGCGGGCGCGGTGGTGGTGCCCGGCGCGCGCGCGCTCGAGGGCGCGCAGGCGAAGGCGTGGGGGCTCTCGCTCTACACGCCCGTGATCGTCAAGTACCGCGATGGGAAGACTGACGCGGCCACCCAGCTCGAGGACGCGCTCCGCTAGAGGGGCAACCGGAGCCGGGCTTCGCAGCCCTTCTTGTCCTTCCGGTCCGTCAGCGTGAGGGCGCCGCCGTGCGCCTCCGCGATCTGCCGCGAGATGGCGAGGCCGATCCCGGAGCCGTTCGGCTTCGTGGTGAAGAACGGCACGAACAGGTTGCCGCTGTCCGGGAGCCCCGGCCCTTCGTCCCGCACCCACACCTCCAGGTGATGATCGTCCCGCGTCCAGCCGACCACGACTCCGCCCCTGGTCTGGAGCGCGGCGTCCACCGCGTTCGCCACTAGATTGATGAGCAGCTGGTCGAGCTGGTCCCCGTCGGCGCGGATCACGACCGGCGCGCCGGGCGACACGCCCACGCCGAGCCGGGTCTCGAGGCCCGCCACCCGCCGCACCCAGGTCTCCACGTCCAGCGGCGCCAGCCGTGGCGGTGGCAGCCGCGCCAGCCGCGCGTACGCCGCCATAAAGCGCGACAACGCCTCGGCGCGGCCGGCGATGAGCGCCAGGCCCGAGCGCAGGTCTTCAGCGCCCGGCAACCGCACTTCCGCGCGGTCGTGGAGGCTCTGCGCCACCGACTTGATGGGCGCGAGCGAGTTGTTGAGCTCGTGGCCGAGGACCCGGATCAGTCTTTGCCACGCGGAACGTTCTTCTTCCCGCAGAGCGCGGCTGACATCGGAGAGTACGACCAGCGTGTGCGGCTGACCCTTCTCGCGGAACCGGCTACGCCGGACAACCCAGCGAACGTTAGAACCGTTCACGGGTAAGGCGACCAGTCCCTCGTTCGGTGCATCGAGGCACTGGGCGAGTCCGGTTTCGTCGGCACTGCGTCCGAGCAATCGGCCG
>JBGPHD010000160.1:0-6770 GCA_041484135.1 Gemmatimonadota bacterium | reverse complement strand
CCGCGACGGCGACGAAGATCCACCAGGCCGCCGCGGCCAAGCGCATCAACCTGCGCCCGCTCTCGGCCACCCGCGTCGGCGTCGCCCTCGACGAGACCGTCACCGACGAGGACCTCGCGGACCTCGCGGCCGTCTTCGCGCTCGGCAAGCCGGTCACGGTGGCGAAGGACGGCCCCGCCGCCATCCCCCCGGCGCTGAAGCGCACCACGCCGTTCCTCACCCACCCCATCTTCTCGCGCTACCGCAGCGAGACCGAGATGCTGCGGTACCTGAAGAAGCTCGAGGACCGCGACCTCTCGCTCACCAGCGCGATGATCCCGCTGGGCTCGTGCACGATGAAGCTCAACGCCACGGCCGAGATGGCGCCGATCACCTGGTCGGGGTTCTCGCGGATGCACCCCTTCGCGCCGCGCGATCAAGCCAAGGGGTACACGGCGCTCTTCGAGCAGCTCTCGGGGTGGCTGAACGCGATCACCGGCTTTACCGCCACGTCGCTCCAGCCCAACTCCGGCGCGGCCGGGGAGTTCAGCGGCCTGCTGGTGATCCGCGCCTATCTCCGGGCCACGGGCCAGGCCCACCGCACCACCTGCCTCATCCCCGCCTCGGCGCACGGGACGAACCCGGCGAGCGCGGTGATGGCGGGCATGCACGTCGTAGTGGTGAAGACCAACGCGCGGGGCGAGATCGACATCGCCGACCTCAAGGCCAGGGCCGCGGAGCACCAGGACACCCTGGGCGCGCTGATGGTCACGTACCCCAGCACGCACGGCGTCTTCGAGGACACGATCAAGGAGGTCTGCCGCGTGGTGCACGCGCACGGCGGGCAGGTGTACATGGACGGCGCGAACATGAACGCGCAGGTGGGCCTCTGCCGGCCCGCGGACATCGGCGCCGACGTGTGCCACATCAACCTGCACAAGACCTTCTGCATTCCGCACGGCGGCGGCGGCCCGGGGATGGGCCCGATCTCGGTGGCGCCGCACCTGGCGCCGTTCCTGCCGGACCATCCGGTCGTGTCGTTAGGCGTCGGGCCGAAGAGCTGCGGCACGGTGGCGGGCGGCCCCTGGGGGAGCCCGAGCATCCTCCCCATCTCCTGGGCCTACATCCGGATGATGGGGCCCGACGGGCTCGCCGAGGCGACGAAGATCGCCATCCTCAACGCGAACTACGTGGCGAGGCGGCTGCACGGCCACGTGGAGCCGCTCTACGCCGGCGCCAACGGCCTGGTGGGGCACGAGTGCATCCTCGACACGCGCCCCTTCAAGCAGAGCGCGGGCATCGAGGTGACCGACATCGCCAAGCGGCTGATCGACTACGGCTTCCACCCGCCGACGGTGAGCTTCCCCGTGCCGGGCACGCTGATGGTCGAGCCGACGGAGAGCGAGTCCAAGGAGGAGCTGGACCGCTTCTGCGACGCGCTGATCGCCATTCGCGGCGAGATCCGCGAGGTCGAGCGGGGCGAGGCGGACCGGGAGAACAACCTCCTCAAGAACGCGCCACATCCGCTCGCCGACCTGCTGGCGGACGAGTGGACCCGGCCCTACTCCAGGGAACGTGCGGCCTTCCCGTCCGCGGCGACGCGCGAGCACAAGGTGTGGCCGCCGGTGGGGCGCATCGACGACGCGTACGGGGACCGGAACCTCGTCTGCACCTGCCCGCCGATCGAGGCGTACGCGGGCGCGCGTGACTGAGACCGGAGGCTGATGCCCACCATCACCTTCCACGGCCACGCCTGCTTCGTCCTGGAGCATGACGGGAAGCGGGTGATCATCGACCCGTTCCTCACCGGGAACCCCAAGGCCGACGTGGACGCCGCGCAACTGCCGTCGCTCGACGGCATCCTGGTCACCCACGGCCACGGTGACCACGTGGGGGACGCGGTGCCCCTCTCGCAGATGCATGACGCCACTGTCGTCGCACCCTACGAGCTGGCGGTCTTCCTCTCTGAGCAGGGCGCACCAAGAGTCCACCCGATGCACATCGGCGGCGCGCGCGACTTCCCCTTCGGCCGCGTCAAGCTGGTGCCGGCGTTCCACGGCGGCATGGTGGAGGGGACCGACGGCGCGCGGTTCGCGACCTGGCCCTGCGGGTTCGTCGTGACGATGGGCGGCGTACGCATCTACCACACCGGCGACACGGCGCTCACGATGGAGATGCAGCTCCTCGAGGGCCGGGTGGACGTGATGCTGCTCTGCATCGGGGACAACTACACGATGGGGATCGAGGACGCCGCCCGCGCGGTGGAGTTCGTAAAGCCGAGGGTCGCGATCCCGATGCACTACGGGACCTTCCCCGTCGTCGCCGCCGACCCGGAGGAGTTCCGGAGGGCGGTCGGATCCCGGGCCGAGGTGGTGATCCTGGAGCCCGGGAAGTCGTATGCCGCCGCGCCGAAATAGGGCGCCGCCGGTCCCGAACCGGGGGCCGGTCCCCTGGAAAGGCCGTGCTCGGCTAGGTAGTCTTGACCCAGCGAAAATCGCCCTCCGGGAGACCCGCGTGCCTGCTCGATCGAAGAAGAAGAAAGCGTCCGCGTTCCACCTTACCTATGCCACGATGTTCGACCCGCCGGAGGAGCTGCACCGCAATTTCGAGAAGGCGCTCGCCACGGTGAAGGCGGGGCTCGGCCGCGCGTACCCGATGCTGATCGGGGGCCGGGAACGGTTCGCGTCGGAGACCTTCGAGGACCGGAGCCCGATCGACCACGGGTGGTTGCTGGGCACCTTCCAGAAAGGCACCGCGCAGGACGCGAAGGACGCCATCGCCGCGGCGCGCGCCGCCGCCCCCGCGTGGAGCGGCCTCCGTTGGCAGGAGCGGGTCCGGCTCCTCCGCAAGGCCGTGGCGCTCATCACCCGCCGCGTCTACGAGTTCGCCGCGATCGATGCGCTGGAGGTCGGGAAGAACCGCATGGAGGCGCTGGCCGACGTGCAGGAGACCGCCGACCTCATCGCCTACTACTGCGACCAGGTGGAGAAGAACCACGGCTTCGAGAAGGCGCTCCTCAACGACCCGCTGAAGGGCTACAAGGCGCGGAACCTCAGCGTCCTCAAGCCCTACGGCGTGTGGGTCGTGATCTCGCCGTTCAACTTCCCGGTCGCGCTCGCCGGCGGCCCGTCGGGGGGCGCGCTCGTCGCGGGGAACACCGTCGTCTTCAAGCCCGCCACCGACACGCCGTGGACCGGGTACATGCTGGCCCGCTGCCTCCTCGACGCAGGGCTGCCGCCGGGGGTCTTCAACTACGTCACCGGCCCCGGCAGCACCTGCGGCCAGGAGCTGATGAGCAACCCGGGCGTGGACGGCATCACCTTCACCGGATCCTACGACGTCGGGATGCGCATCTACCGCACCTTCGCCGCCGGCGCGCACCCGCGCCCGTGCATCGCCGAGATGGGCGGGAAGAACCCGGTGATCGTGTCGCGCCACGCCGACCTTAACCGCGCGGCGATCGGCGTCTTCCGGTCCGCGTTCGGGTTGCAGGGCCAGAAGTGCTCGGCCGCCTCGCGCGTGTTCGTCGAGAAGCCGGTCAAGGAAGCGTTCACGAAGAAGCTGCTCGCGCTCCTCGAGCAGACGACGATCGGCGATCCGACGATGCGCGAGAACTACCTCGGCCCGGTGATCAACGAAGGCGCCGCGAAGGACTACGAGGGCTACGTGGGTGAGCTCCAGCAGTCGGGGAAGATCCTCTTCGGCGGCCGGCGGCTCGCGGAGGGCGACCTGGCGAAGGGCTCCTTCTGCGCGCCGACGCTGGCGGACGCGCCCGAGAGCCACCGCCTCTGGAAGCACGAGATGTTCCTGCCGATCGCGATGGTGACCGCCGTGGACTCGCTCGACGACGCGATGCGCCGTGCCAACGACGTGGACTACGGCCTCACCGCCGGCTTCTACGGCACGAAGAAGGAAGCGAAGTGGTTCTTCGAGCACATCGAGGCAGGTGTCTGCTACGCCAATCGCCCGCAGGGCGCGACCACGGGGGCGTGGCCCGGTCATCAGCCTTTTGGTGGGTGGAAGGGCTCGGGCTCGTCGGGGAAGTCGGCGGGGAGCGTGTACTACGTCCAGCAGTTCATGCGGGAGCAGAGTCGAACGGTAGTGGAATGAGGGTGTGGGGTGTCGGGTGTGGGGTGTCGCGGTGACCGGAGATCAGATGGCGTGAGCTGGCTGCTGCTGATGGACAAGCCGGGGCCGGGCGCGTGGAACATGGCGCTCGACCAGGCGCTCCTCGAGAGCGCGGAGGCGGAGGGGTTGCAGACCCTCCGCCTTTACGCATGGGACCCGCCGACGCTCTCCTTCGGGCGCAACGAGCCGGCGCTCCTGCGCTACGACCGCGCGGCCGTGGAGCGGCAGGGGCTCGCGGTAGTGCGGCGGCCCACGGGCGGGCGCGCGGTGTGGCACCATCGCGAGGTGACCTACAGCGTCGCCGCGCCCGACACGACCTTCGGCTGCCTGCGCGACACCTACAAGGAGATCCACGCGATGCTCGCCGACGCGCTGACCTCCCTCGGCGCGCCGGTCGTGCTCGCGGCGGACCGGCCTTCCCCCGCCACCGGCGTGGGCGCGGGCGCCTGTTTCGCCACCGCCGCGGGCGGCGAGGTGATGGCGGCGGGCGGCGGCAAGGTGGTGGGGAGCGCGCAGGTGCGCGGGGACGGCGCCTTCCTCCAGCACGGCTCGATCCTGCTCGCCGCCGAGCAGGACGTGGTGGCGGGCGTGACCGCGGGCGCCGCCGACCCGCCGTCGGCCACGGGCCTCACCGAGCTGGTCTATCCGCGGCGCGCGACGTGGGAGGCGGTGAGCGCGGCCGTCGTGGAGGCCGCGGCGGCACGCTGGGGCGCGCCGCGCGCGCCGGAGGAGGCATCGCCCGCGCTCCGGGCCCGCGCCGAGCACGCCCGCCTCCGCTTCGACGACCCCGATTGGACCTGGCGCCGCTAGAGGCGGCGTCTAGATTAGCGCTCCGTGCCTTCCCGACGCCTGCTCGCCGTGACGCTCGCCCTCGCGGCGTGCGCTCGCGGTTCCGAGCCGGCCGCGGCCCCCCCGCCCACCGGCGGCACGCTGGTGGTGGCCATGCCCGGCGACGCGGACGTGCTGCTGCCTCCGGTCACGAGCTCCCTCGCCAGCCTCAACATCGCCGACCGCATCTTTCCCCGGCTCGCCGAGATCGGCGCTGGGCTGAACACGGTGGACGACTCCGCCTTCGCGCCGTCGCTGGCGCAGCGCTGGGAGCACCGCGACTCCGTGACGCTCGTCTTCCACCTCGATCCCCGCGCGCGCTGGCAGGATGGGCCGGCCGTGACCGCGGACGACGTGGTCTTCACCTTCGCGCTCTACACCGATTCGCTGGTGGGCGCGCCGCTGCGCCCCAACCTCGCCGCCATCGCCTCGGTCACGAAGGACGACTCGCTCACCGTGGTGTTCCGGTTCCGCCGGCGCTACCCCGAGCAGCTGTTCGATGCGACGTACCACATGCGCATCGTCCCCAGGCACCTGCTCGACTCGATCCCCCCCGCGCGGCTCGCCTCGTCCGCGTTCGGCAGGGCGCCCGTGGGCGTGGGGCCGTTCCGTTTCATGCGCTGGGAGGCGGGCGCACTCATCGAGTTGGCGGCGGACACCGGCTATTTCCTCGGCCGGCCGCGGCTCGACCGGATCGTCTTCCGGGTGCTGCCGGACGTGGCGGCGGCGGTGAGCGCGCTGATCGCGGGCGAGGCCGACGCCATCGAGGTGATCGCGCAGCGGGACGAGATCGAGCGCGCGCTCCAGGCGCCCGACCTGCGCCTCATCCCCTACCCGTCGCCGTTCCTGGCCGGGATCGTGTTCAACCTGCGCCCGGGCCGGCTCTTCGCCGACCAGCGGCTGCGCCGCGCCATCGCCCTGGCGGTGGACCGCGAGACGATCGTCCGGTCGATCTTCGGGCCCTTCGGCCAGGTGCCGGCCGGCGCGGTGAGCCCGCAGCAGTGGATCGCGACCCTGCCGGTCCGCCAGCTTCCGTTCGACACGGGGCAGGCACGCCGGGAGTTAGGCGCCATGGGCTGGCGTGACGCGACCGGCGACGGGATGCTCGCGCGCGAGGGTTTGCCGCTGCGGTTCACGCTCCTCGTGCCCACCACCAGCCGCCTCCGCCAGCAGGCCGCGGTCCTGCTCCAGGCCGAGCTCAAGACCGTGGGCGTGGACCTCCGCATCCTCCCGCTCGAGTTCAACCTGTTCCAGGCCCGCACCTCATCGGGGGAGTTCGACGCCAGCTTCTTCTCGCTCACCCTCGACCCCACGCCGTCCAGCCTGCGCCAGTTCTGGTCGTCGTCCTCGGTGGGCGGCGACAACGTGGGCGGCTACGCGAGCCCCGCGTTCGACTCGATCCTCGCCGAGGCCGTCGCCGCACCCACCCGCGCCGCCGCCGCGTCGCTCTGGGGCGCGGCCCTCGAACGGCTGAACGACGACGTGCCCGCGATCTTCCTCTACGCGCCGCGCAACAACGCGGCGGTCCACCGCCGGTTCGACGGCGTCAGCATCCGTCCCGACAGCTGGCTCGCGACCGTGGCCGCGTGGAGCGTCCCGCCCGGCCGGCGCCTGCCGCGCGACCGGGCCGGCCTCGCGGGCCACTAGCGCTTGCTCGGCTTCCTCGCCCGGCGTCTCGCGCTCGCCGCGCTCACCACGCTCGCCGTCGTCACCCTCACGTTCGCGCTGGTGCACGCCGCGCCCGGCGAGCCCTTCGTCGGCGACGCCGAGCGGTTTCGCGCCGACCCGGCCGTGATCGCGCATCAACGCGCGGCGTTCGGTCTCGACCGGCCCCT
>JBGPHD010000159.1:0-6832 GCA_041484135.1 Gemmatimonadota bacterium | reverse complement strand
CCATCCGACGGTCGCAACGGTCAATGCCGAGAAGGAGCCCAACGCCAGCAGGCCTTCGCCGATCGGGCCGATGAACCGCAGGTAGTACGCGAAGAAGAGCCCCACGATGCCGGCGAGCGCGAAGTGCTCCGGCGGTTGTCCGAGGGCGAGGGCGGCCCGCGCCGCAGGATCGGTGTACTGGTAGATGGCGCCCGCGGCGAACGGGAAGGTGAGGGCGAGGCCGGCGAGCAGGATCGTGACGCGGCGGCCGAGGCTGCGGTCGAAGTGGCCGAAGAGCGCGACGGCCCAGCAGAGCGGGATGAGGGGGAACGCGGCGGCGCCCACGCCGAACCACTCGCGCAGCGCCCCACCGAGCGCGGCGCCCGCGGGGCCGGTGACCGAGACGGGCGGCGGGAGCGTCGCGAGCGCGAGGAAGGCGCCCGCGAGCAGGGCCGCGATGGCCCAGAGGTCATCCCTCGTTTTGGGGTCGATGAGCCGTGATCCTCCGGTCCGCGTAGAGCGGCAGCACCGGGTGGGTGTTCTCCTGGGCGCAGGCCTTCACATCCTCGCGGAAGCCCAGCGTCGCCAGCTCCTGCCCGTGCGAGCTCGCCTTGAGGGCGCGGAGCCACCGCTCGCCGAAATGCCGGGCGATCTCGAGCGCGGCCAGCGCGCCGTCGTTCACCTTGACGCGCCGGAGCCCGCCCTCGGGAAGCAGCACCTTGGCGAGCCGGCCCGCGGCGAACGCGTCCTCGAGGGCGAACTGCCGCTCGCGTCCCGCGCACAGGATCATCAGGTCGCCGTGCTGCTCGAGGGCCGCCCGGGCACGCTGCACCACGACGGCGAAGTTGACGGCGGCGCCGGCCACGATCTCGCGCGCGCCCTGGGCCGCGATGAGGGCCTGCGTCCCGTTGGTCGTCGTCATCACGATCGTCTTGCCCTTGACCGCCTCCGGCGTGAACTCCGCCGGCGAGTTGCCGAGGGCGAAGCCGGGGATCCGGGCCGAGCGCCGCTCGCCGGCGAGCAGCATGTCGTCGCGCTCGAGGTTCTGCGCGATCCGCAGCGCCTCTTCGGTCGACGCGGCGGGGAGCACCGCCTTCGCGCCGGCGGCGAGGGCGACGGCGATCGTGGTCGTGGCGCGCAGCACGTCGAGCACCACCACCGCGCGTCCCGCGACGTCGCCGGGCGTGAGGCCGACGGGCGTGAAGAAGACGTCGATCTTCACGCCGGCTCCTCCATGAGCTGGCTCTCGCGCTCCAGGAACTTGGTGTCCACCTCTCCCCGCTGGAAATCCGGGTGCATGATCACCCGGCCGAGGAACGGGATGGTCGTCTTCACCCCCTCGACGATGAACCCGTCGAGCGCCTGGTGCATCCGCGCCAGGGCCTCGGCGCGGTCGTTGCCCTTCACGATGACCTTCGCGATCAGCGAATCGTAGTAGGGGGGCACCGTGTAGCCGGCGTAGATGTGGGTGTCCACGCGCACGCCGGGGCCGCCGGGCGGATGGAACGTGGTGACGAGGCCGGGGCACGGCTGGAAGTTGCGGGCGGGGTCCTCGGCGTTCACCCGGCACTCGATCGCGTGGCCCCTGAGCTGGAGTCCGCCCCGCGGGATCGACATCTTCTCGCCCGCCGCGATGCGGATCTGCTCCTTCACCAGGTCCCAGCTGGAGCACATCTCGGTGACCGGGTGCTCGACCTGGATGCGGGTGTTCATCTCCATGAAGTAGAACGAGCCGTCGGTGTCGAGCAGGAACTCGATCGTCCCCGCGCCGAGGTAGTTGATCCGCTTGGCGAGCTTGACCGCCGCCTGGCCCATCGCGGTGCGGAGCTCGCTGGACAGGGCCGGCGACGGCGCCTCCTCGATCAGCTTCTGATGCCGGCGCTGCACCGAGCAATCGCGCTCGTTCAGGTGCACGATGCGCCCGTGGGTGTCTCCCATCACCTGGATCTCGACGTGGCGCGGCCGCGCGAGATACTTCTCGACGTACACCGCGTCGTTCCCGAAGGAGGCCAGCGCCTCGCTCTTGGCCAGCTGGAAGTGGCGCGCGAAGTCCTCCTCCGTCTGCGCCACCCGCATCCCCTTCCCGCCCCCGCCGGCGGCCGCCTTGATGATGACCGGGAACCCGACCTCGCGGACGAAGGCCAGCGCCTCCTCCGCGTCCGCCACCGGCCCCGGCGTCCCCGGCACCGTGGGCACGCCCGCCTCCTGGGCCAGCTTCCGGGCCTGCGCCTTGTCCCCCATCTGGCGGATCTGGTCGGGGGTCGGGCCGATGAACGTGATGTTCGAGGCCGCCACGATCTCCGCGAACTCGGCCCGCTCGGAAAGGAACCCGTAGCCGGGGTGGATCGCGTCGGCGCCGGTGATCTCGGCCGCCGCGATGATCTGCGGGATCTTGAGGTAGCTGTCGCGCGCGGGGGCCGGACCGATGCAGACGTCGTCGTCCGCGAATCGCACGTGGAGCGACTCGCGGTCCGCCTCGCTGTACACGGCGACGGTGGCGATTCCCAGCTCGCGGCACGCCCGGATGACCCGCAGGGCGATCTCGCCGCGATTGGCGATGAGGACTTTCTTGAACATCAGCGCTGCATCGGGTCCCGGCTCAGCCCCGGCATGTTGCTTCCCGAGCCGCGGCCGCCCTTGTCCGCAGGCGCCTTGGGATCGGGGGCCCCCTTCTTCTCGTCCTGGAAGCCCTCGAAGGTCCGGTCGCTCGTGCCCGCGATCCCCTGGATCTGGAGCGAGAACTCGGTCGGGTTGGTGCAGTAGAAGAGCGCCGTCTCCAGCGAGATCTCCCCCAGCGTGAACCAGCGCATCAGGCTCTGGTCGAACGACTGCATCCCGTACTGGACCGTGCCTTCCTTGATCAGGTCCGGGATGTTGAGCTGCGCCGCCACGTCACGGATGTTGTCGCGCACCGACGCCGTGTTGATCAGCACCTCGCACGCCGCCACGCGGCCCGAGTTGTCCTTCTTGGGCGCGAGGCGCAGCGACACCACCGCCTGGAGCGCCGTCGACAGCAGGTGCCGGATCTCGTCGTGCTGGTGGGGCGGATAGAACGAGATGACGCGGTTGATGGTCTGGGTGGCGTCGGTCGTGTGCAGCGTGGCGAAGACCAGGTGCCCGGTGTCCGCCGCCTTGAGGGCGACGTCGAGCGTCTCCATGTCCCGGATCTCGCCGATCAGGATCACGTCCGGGTTCTGCCGCAGGATGTGCTTGAGCGCCGCGTGGAAGGAGAGCGTGTCGGCCCCCACCTCGCGCTGGTTCACGATCGAGTTCAGGTCCCGGTGCAGGAACTCGATCGGGTCCTCGATCGTGATGATGTTCACGCGCCGGGTGGTGTTGATGTGGTTCACCATCGCCGCGAGCGCCGTGGACTTGCCGCTGCCGGTGACCCCGGTGACGAGCACCAGGCCGCGCGGCTTCACCGCGATCTCCTCGAGGATCTTGGGGAGCCGCAGCTCCTCGATGGACTTCACCTCGTAGGGGATCACCCGGAACGCGAAGGCCAGCGTGCCGCGCTGCCAATAGACGTTCACCCGGAACCGGCCCACGCCCGGCACCCCGATGGCGAAGTCCGCCTCCTTCGTCTCCATGAACTCCTTGAGCTGCTTGGGCTGCAGCAGCTGCTCGGCGAGGGCCTTGAGGTCCGCCGGCGAGAGGGGCGGCATGTCCATCTGCTCCAGATCGCCGGCCACGCGCACCGTGGGCGCGCGCCCGACCTTGAGCAGCAGGTCCGACCCCTTCCGGTCCACCATCGTCTTGATGGCCTTCTGGAAGAAGGCCGTCGGCGGGGCCGCAGCCGCCGCCTTCGGGGGCGCGGCGGACGGCACCCCGGGTATCGGCGGCGGACCCGCCGACCGGGCCGCCCCGGGATCAGACATGGGGCTCAACCCGGAAGAGCACCTGGCCGAACTCGACCGGCTGGGCGTCGTCCACGAGGATCTCGCGCACGGTCCCGGCCACCTCGGACTCGATCTCGTTCATGATCTTCATCGCCTCGATGATGCAGAGCGTCTGTCCCCCGGAGACCCGGCTCCCCACCTTCACGTAGGGCTCGGCCCCGGGTTCCGGAGCGCGGTAGTAGGTGCCCACCATGGGTGACTTGATCTCGATGAGGTTGGACGGCGGCGGCACGGGCGCGGCCGGTGCCGCGGCAGGCGCGGCGGCCATCCCCGCGGGCCCCCCCGCGACCTGTTGCACGACGTGGTGGGCGGCCGAGCCCCCACCCGCCCGCGCGACCTCGTACGTCGTCTCGCCGCGCTGGAGCCTGATGGACGCGGCGGTCGAGCCGTCGAGCAGCGCCAGGAGCTCCTTCAGCATGGCGAGGTCCCGGTCCCCGGGACCGGTCCCCTCACGCTTCGCGGCGGGTGCCTTCGCCTTCTTCTTCTTCACGCGTGTCTCCCTCGTCAGCCGGTGCCCAGAACGATGAGGTCCCGCGGGAACTCCGTCAGCAGCTCCGCGCCGCCCTGGCGCAGTGCGACGTCGTCCTCGATCCGCACGCCGCCCCAACCCGGAAGATAGACGCCCGGTTCGACCGTGACTACCGCCGCCGCGGGCAGCGGGGCCTCGGCGGTGCGCGCCAGCCGCGGGGCCTCGTGCACCTCGAGCCCCACCCCGTGGCCGAGCGAGTGGCCGAACGCGTCGCCGCACCCGGCGGCCTCGATGATGTCGCGCGCCAAGGCGTCACCCTGCCGGCCCGTCAGGCCCGCCCGGAGGCCGGTGAGCGCCGCGTCCTGCGCCGCCTTGACCAGTCCGTACACCTCGGCCTGCCGCGCGCTCGCCGGCGCGCCGACCACGAAGGTGCGCGTGATGTCCGAGCAGTACCCGTCCACGATGGCACCGAAATCCACCAGCAGCCAGTCGCCCGGCGCGATCACCCGGCCCGAGGTGTGGGCGTGCGGCAGCGCCGCGCGCGGACCCGAGGCGACGATCGTCGGGAACGGATATCCCTCGCTGCCGTGGCGCCGCAAGGCGGCCTCGAGGGTCCCGGCGACCTCCTGCTCGGTCCGGCCGGCGCGCACCTCGCGCACCGTGTCCTCGAGCGCGGCCGTGGCCACCCGGCCGGCGGCGCGGATCGACTCGATCTCCTCGGGAGATTTGGCCGCCCGGAACGACTCGACGATGTCGGCCGTCGGGCGGAAGCGCCAGGGGCGGGCGGGCTCGTTCAGACGCGCCGCGTCCTGGGCCGTCATCACGTGCGCCTCGAATCCTATCACCCCGAGCCCGGGGATCTCCGGCAGCAGCTTGAAGAACCGTTCCCAGACGCTGCCGGACTCGATCACGATCCGCGCCAGAGCGCCGATCTCCTCCGCGGCCTGCGTCTGGTAACGGAAGTCCGACAGGAAGACCATCTCGGCGGCGGTCACCAGCAGCAGGGCGCTCGTGCCCGAGAACCCGGTCAGGTAGCGGATGTTGGGGAGCGACGTGACCAGCAGGCCGTCGAGGGCGTCCGCCGCGAGTCTCCGCCTGAGCGCGTCCTGCCGCTCCGGCCGGCGATCCGCCATCAGGCTTCCGCGGCGGAGGCGCCACGCGGCCGGCCGCGGCGCAGCCACGCCACGATCGCGTCGAGCGCCAGCACGTACGAGTCCCCGCCGAACCCCGCGACCACCCCGACCGCGAGATCGGCGAGCAGCGACCGGTGCCGCTCCTCCTCGCGGGCCCAGATGTTCGACAGGTGCACCTCGACGAACGGCACGTTCACCGCCAGCACGGCGTCGCGGATGGCGACCGAGGTGTGCGTGAAAGCGGCGGCGTTGATGAGCGCCCCGTCGGCGGCGCCGCGCAGCGCTTGCAGCGCTTCCACCATGCCGCCTTCATGATTCGACTGGAACCAGCTGATCTCGACGCCGAGGGCCTTCGCACGCTCGCCCACCCGCCCCTCGATCGCGTCGAGGGTCTCGGTACCATAGCGGTCAGGCTCCCGAACCCCGAGCAGGTTGAGGTTCGGACCGTTGAGGACGGCGATGTGCACTAGCGCTTGAGGCCGTGCAGCCAGGCGTTGAAGGTGCTGAGGTCGTCTTCGGCCGGGGCCGAGGCCTCGGCGGGCTTGGGACGGACGCTGTCGTGCTCCGGCGCCGCGCCGAAGAACTCGTCGAACGACGCGCTGGGGGCCGCGGGGGCCGGCGGCTGCTGCGGCATCGGCATGCCGGCCGAGCTTCCCCCCGACTCCGCGCCGAAGATCTGGTCCAGGGAGAAGGCGGACGTCGCCGGACGGGCCGGCTCGCCCTCGACCTCCGGCTCCGGCGCGCTCACCGGCTCGGGCTCCGGTGCCGAGAAAGCCGTCTCCATCGGCGTTGGTTCCTCCGACGGGGGCGATGCGGGAGGCGGAGTCGGGGGCGGCGCACCCAAGGAGGCCCGCGCCACGCGCAGCAGCCACGAGCCCACCGGCTCGAGGCCGAGCGCCGTCGCGCTCCAGCTGGGCGGCGGGCCCTCGACCTGGGCGAGCTTGGCACGGAGCGTGGCATCGTCGGGGCGCTGCGCGAGCAAGCGGCGGTACACGTCCGCCGCCTGGCTGCGGAACCCCTGCCTGAGGTAGAGGTCCCCCATCGTCTCGGTGAGCATCGGCGCCGCGCCTTCGCCAGCGGCCTCCGCCTCGTCATCCGGCGGCGGGGAGGCCATCTGGACCTGCTTGGTGGACGGGCGCTTCATTTCTTCCGGCGGCGTCACGTCTTCCGGCATGATGAGCTTGAGGTCCCCGGACGTCCGCGGTTCCTCTTCGACGGCGGGGGCCTCAGCCTCGGCCTCGACCGGGGCCATGAGGTCGTCGCCGCCTGCGGCCTCCGCCATGGCGGGCGGGGCGGACTCCGGCTCACCGATCTCGATGCCCGGGATCGGCACGGTGTCCGCCATCGACGTG
>JBGPHD010000158.1:0-7045 GCA_041484135.1 Gemmatimonadota bacterium | reverse complement strand
GCGGCTCGCCACCTATCGCGACGCGACGCCCGGCTTCGATCTCCACCCCGATCGCGACGCTGAGCGCGCCGGCATCGGCCACGCGGTGGTCGTGATCCCGGACGGCTGGGGGACGCGCCTCATCGCCAGGTCGTGGGCCCTAGGCGTGCCCGTCCGGCGCTCGACGCGGTTCTACGGCGGCATCGACGCGTGCACCCTCGAGCTCACGCTCGACGCCGCCGAGCGCTCGGGAGCCCACGGCGAGCGCCTGGTCGGGGTCCTGGACTCGCTCATCCTGCTCCGCCGGCCTGGCGTCCGCGGCGCGTACACCGACGACCCCAATCTCCGGCTCCTGCCGGGCGACTCCCTCGCGGCGCCGTGCCGGGCGGAGATCGAGACCGACCGCCGCGGCTTCCTCCAGTTCGCCCCGTTCCTGTATCTCAACGCCGCCGGCCTGGACGGCGACATCGTCTGGGCGCGGGATCTCGGGCCAAGGAACGCCGCGCTCTTCGCCCGCTACGCGGGACGTCGCCTCTACCGCTATGCGCGGCCGGCGCCGGGCGCGCCGCCGGTCTTCACCCCCCTCGAGCCGGATGCCGCGCGTGGCGCCGACCGCTAAGGCGTACGCCCTGGTGCTGGCGGTGGCCCTCGCCGCCTCCGTCACGAGTCTGCGGAACGGGTTCGTCTACGACGACAACTCCGCGATCAAGGGCGACGCGCGCGTCCACACGCTCGTCCACGCACCGCGCCTCCTCGTCACCCCGTACTGGACGAAGGACGTGCGCGACAAGGTCTATCGCCCGCTCACGACCACCGCCTTCGCCGTCCTGTGGGCCGCGGGCCGCGGGGCCCCGTGGATCTATCACGCGGCCGATGTCGCCATCCACCTGGGTGTCGTGGCCCTGGTGCTCGCCCTGGCGGGCGCGGTGCTCGGCCGCGGGGCCGTCGTCGCGGCGCTCTGGTTCGCCGTCCATCCCGTGCACGTCGAAGTGGTCGCGAACGCGGTGGGGATCGCGGAGCTGATGGCCGCCGCGGCCTACCTCGGCACGGTCCTCTGCTATCGCGCCGAGGGTGCCGCCGCGCGGAGTGACCCGGGCGGCGCCCGCCGCGCGCTCCTCGCGGCCGCCGTGCTGGCATGCGCGGCGCTGGCGTTAGGCGCCAAGGAGCACGCCCTGACGCTCCCCGCGGCCTTGCTGCTGGTGGATGCGTGGGACCGCCGGGCCACCGGGGGATCGTGGGCGGCCCTCGTCCGGCGGCGTGTCGTGCTCTGGCTGGGTGTCGTGGCGCTCGCCGCCGGGTACCTCGCCGCGCGCGAGGCCATCGTGGGCGGGATCGGCGCCGGCAGCGTCGCGCCGGGACTCGAGGCCCTGGGCCTGGCCGCGCGGATCGTCGTCATGATCCCCGCGTTCCTGGTCTGGGCGCGCCTCCTGGTCTTCCCGCTCCACCTTTCCGCCGATTACGCGCCGGACGCGTTCGCGCCGGTCCTCACCCTGACCGCGGCGCACGTTGCCGGCCTGCTGCTGCTGGCGGGGGCCTTCGGGGCGGCGTGGGCCGCGCGACGCCGACTCCCCGCGCTCACCTTCGGCCTGGTCTGGTTCGTCATCACCGCGTCGGTCGCCGCCAACATCCTCGTCCCCACCGGCGTCCTCCTCGCCGAGCGCGTGCTCTTCCTCCCGTCGGTCGGCGCCGCCATCGTGATCGGTGCGCTCTGGGAGCGACTGCCGGCCACCGGCGCGGCGTGGGCCGGGACCGCCCTCGTGCTCGCGCTCCTCGGTGCGCGCACCCTGGAGCGCATCCCTGTCTGGCGCCAGCAGGAGCGCTTCTACCAGGCGCTGCTGCGTGACGCGCCCGATTCGTATCACACCCATTGGGCGCGCGGCGCCCGCGCCTTCGACCAGGGGGATGCGCGGACCGGCGAGCACGAGTACTTCACGGCCATCCGGATCCACCCCGAGGACGCGGCGGTGGTCCAGGAGCTGGGCGAGCGCTACCTGGCGGCCGGGCTCTTCGCGCCCGCGGACCGCTTCCTCACCGCGGCGTTCCGGGAGGACTCCATCAGGAGCGATGCGGCCCTGGAAGCCGTGATGGCGCGCACCCGCATGGGCCGCGCCGATTCGGCGGTGGCGCTGGGCGAGGCGGCGCTGCGCCGCTTCCCGGATGTCCCGACCCTCCTCCTCGCCACCAGCGACGCCTATCTCGCGCTCGGCCGGCCCCTGTCCGCCCTGGTCCTGCGCCGGCGCATAACGTATCTGGTGCCCGATAGCTGGCAGTACCAGCACATCGCGGCGTTCGGCGCGGCCATGGCCGGTCGCTGCGACGAGGCCCGTACCCGGCTCGAGCGCGCCGTCGCCATGGCGCCCCCCGGCGAGGCTGTCCCGCGGCGGTTCCTCGCCTCGCTCACGCCCGGCCCCACCTGCGGGCAGGCGCGTCCGTGACCCTCGCGCGCGCGTCGCTCGTTTGCGCCCTGGTGGCCGCGCTCGCCAACGCCGGCGCCCTGGGGAACCGCTTCGCGCTCGACGACGGGCCGATCGTCGAGCGCAACCCCGTCGCGCACGATGTCGGCGCCGCGGCGCATGCCTTCCTGTCGCCGTACTGGCCGCCGGAGCACCAGGCCGGACAGTGGCGCCCGCTGGTCATCCTCTCGTTCGCCGCCGGCTGGAGCGTCTCCGGCGGGAGCCCGGCATGGCTCCACGCCGAGAACGTGCTGTGGCACGCCGCCGTCACGGCGCTCCTGGTGCCGGTGCTCGCCGCCTTTGTCCCGCTGACCGCGGCGCTGGCGGGCGGGCTCGTCTTCGCCGTGCATCCCGTCCACGTCGAGGCCGTGGCGAACCTGGTGGGCCGCGCCGAGCTGATGACGGCGTTCTTCCTGCTCGCCGCGATCCTCGCCGCGCGCGGCGTGCGCCGGCGCCGGGCGGCGGCACGACCGACGTTAGGTGCGGAAGCGCTCCTGCTCGTCGCGGTGGCGGCGGCCCTCCTCAGCAAGGAGCACGCGGCGGTCGCCGTCGCGCTCCTCGCCCTCGACGAGCTGGCCACGCCCGGCGAGCCCGCCGCCGGCCTCCCCCGGCGTGACTACGCGGCCGTCCTCGTCCTCACGGTTGTCTGGCTCCTGGTGCGCCGTCACGTGGAAGGCGGACTCTCGTTCCGGGCCGTCGCGCCCACCTTCTTCGGTCTGGGCGCATCCGCGCGCATCAGCACCATGCTGCCCGTCGTCTTCGTCCTGCTCCGGCTCCTCGTCTGGCCGTTCGACTTGTCGCCGGATTACCACCCCCGCGTGGTCGAGCGCCTCGATCACCCGACGCCCGAAGGGGTGGCCGGCGCCCTCGTGCTGATCGCACTGGTGGGACTGACGCTGATCACGTGGCGCCGCCACCGGACCGTTTCCGCGGGCCTCTGGTTCATCGGGATCGCGTGGCTCCCCACCGCCAACCTCCTCTTCCCGACCGGCATCGTCATCGCCGAGCGCACGCTGTACCTGGCGACCGTGGGCGTGGCGCTCCTCGCGGCCGCCGGCGCCGATCTGATTGCGCGGCATAAAGGCCCGCGGTTCGCGGTCATTGCCGCGGCCCTCGTCGCGCTGCCGCTCGCGGCCCGCACGGTGACCGCGGTCCCCGCCTGGAAGGACAACCGGAGCCTGGTGCTGAGCGCGCTCCTCCATCACCCGGAGTCCTATCGCGTGCATGCCACCGCCGCGCGCGTCTATCGACGGCTCGGCGCGCCGGCGGCGGCGCTCCGCGAGTACCGGATCGCCGACGAGCTCTACCCGCTCGACTACTATCTCCTCGCCGAGATCGGGGCCCTCGCGCTCGACGAACAGGATCCTCGGCTGGCCCTCAGCTACCTCCGGCGGGCCGAAGCTCTCGACACCAACAACACACTCACGCAGCAGCTACTGGCCCATGCCCTGCTCGAGGCGGGTCGGCCCGCCGAGGCGCTCGCGCACGCACGTCTGTCCGTCGTCACCGGCCCGACCAGGGCTGCCGCGGCGAGGGTGTTGGCGGCCAGCTTCGTGGCCCTGGGCGAGCGGGACAGCGCCCTGGCGGTGTGGGCCGCGTTCGGCCGGCGGGGTGGAAAGCGCTTCGAGCGTTGGCTTTACCTCGCTTCCACGTACGCGGCCCTCGGGATCCCGGACAGTGCCCAAGCCGCGTTCGACTCGGCCATGGTTGGCGCCCCGACCGATTCCACATCCCGCGAGCAGATCAAGGAGGCCCGGGGGATCGTGCGAGGGGCGGTGAGAGAGGCGTCCGTCTTGCGTTGAGCGAAGGGGTTGCAGAAAGCCAGAGCGCGGGCATCTTCAGAGTTGTAGCTCAAGCGTGGCTCCAGCCGGTATGTCGTTGCCGGCCAAGGCGTTTCGGATCGGCCCCTGCGGATGGCACGCCCATTGCTGGATGGTGAATCGACCTAGCGCTTTCGCGCCGTTCCGAATCGGCTCCACTGAAGGGGGTACCTAGTGCGGAATACCAAGGGCTTCACACTGATCGAGCTTCTGATCGTGGTGGTCATCATCGGCATCCTGGCGGCCATCGCCATCCCGAAGTTCGCGAACACGAAGGAGAAGGCGTACATCGCCGCGATGAAGTCGGACCTGCGGAACCTGATCACGGCGGAAGAGTCGTACTTCGCGGACCAGGTGACGTACACGACCTCGACGACCGCGGTGCAGTTCACGCCGTCGACGGGCGTGACGATGACGATCGGGGCGGCGACCGGCACGGGCTGGAGCGCCACGGTCTCGCACAACGGCACCACCAAGACCTGCGGCATCTTCGTCGGCAGCGCCAGCGCGCCGATCGCGGGCCAGAACGAGGGCGAGCCGAAGTGTCAGTAGGGTAGTTGCCTCTCATCGGGGGTTGCGAGGATGCGTAGTACGCGAGGTTTCACGTTGATCGAACTGCTGATCGTGGTGGTGATCATCGGCATTCTCGCCGCTATCGCCATCCCGAAGTTCGCGAACACGAAGGAGAAGGCGTACCTCGCCGCCATGAAGTCGGATCTCCGCAACCTGGTGACCGCGGAGGAATCCTACAACGGCGACTACATCGCCTACACCAGCAACCTGTCGTCGCTGAACTACCAGGCGTCGTCAGGGGTGACGGTGACGATCGGGGCCGCGACCACGATGGGGTGGAACGCGACCACGAAGCACAACGGCACGACCAAGACGTGCGGCATCTACTACGGCACGTCCACCGCGCCCATCGCGGGTCAGAACGAAGGCGAGCCGAAGTGCCAGTAGGCGTGTGAGGTGTAGCGAAGGGCGGGCGTTGTGCCCGCCCTTTGCTTTTTCGGCACCCCCGGCGATACACATGAGGTCGATGCCAGCCCTCTTCCGCGGGTCCGCCGATGGCGCCAAGCCGTCGCTCCGGACCGAGCTGCTCTTCAACCTGGCCTTCCTGGCGGCCGGCGCCCTCGTGCTGGCCGTCGTCTCGGCGATCCTGGCGCCGCTCTTCGGCAAGAGCGAGCTGGGGTTCCTGCTCCTCACCGCGCTCGTCGTCGCCGACGTGGCCATCTTCATCGCCTTCGGCCGCTACCTGGTGACCCGGCTCGTGACGGGGCCGATGGAGACGCTGGTGGATGCCACCGAGGCCGTGGCGGGCGGCGAGCTGTCGCGGCGCGCGCCGAGCGCTGGCACGCGGGAGCTTGACCGTCTCGCCCGGAGCGTGAACCGGATGACCGAGCGGCTCCTCGACGCCCAGGGCGCGCTGGTCCGCGCCGAGAAGCTGGCGTCGGTCGGGCGCCTCGCCGCCGGCATCGCGCACGAGGTCGGCAACCCGCTCTCGGCCATCGGCAACTACGTGGAGATCCTCAGGCGCCGCGGCGGCGACCCCGAGATCATCGGCGCCGTCGAGCGCGAGAGCGGACGGATCGACACCATCGTGCGCAGCCTCCTCGACTACGCCCGCCCGCGCGACGCCGAGCGGGCCGTCGTCGCGCCCGCGGACGTCGCCGCCGGGGCCGTGGAGCTGTTGCGCGCGCAGGGGGTCCTCCGGCAGGTCGACGTCCAGGTCGCCGCCGACCCCTCGGCGCCGCGGGTCTGGGGTGACAAGGTGGCCCTCGAGCAGGTCTTCGTGAACCTCTTGCTCAACGCCGTGGACGCGGCGGGCGACGGCGGACGCATCAGCGTGGTGACGAGCCCGACCGTCCTGGGTGACGGCGACGGCACGGGGCGGCGCGCGACGGATCCGTTAGGCGCGCCGGACGCGGTCCGCCAGGAGCGCCGGTCCGGCAAGCACCTGGCCGGCGTGCCCGACGGGACGCGCGCGGCGCAGGTAGTGGTCGCGGACAGCGGCCCCGGCGTCCCCGCCGACCAGGCCGAGCGCGTCTTCGATCCGTTCTTCACCACCAAGCCGCCCGGCAAGGGCACCGGGCTCGGCCTCGCGATCGTGCAGCGTATCGTCCACGACCACGGCGGCCGCGTCGACGTGGCCCAGGCCCGCGAGGGCGGAGCCGCCTTCACCGTGATCCTCCCGGCGCACACCCCGTGAAGCTCCTCATCGTGGATGACGAGCCCGGCCTCCGGCAATCGCTTCGGCTCATCCTCTCGGACGAACAGTACGAGGTCGCCGACGCGACCGACGGCGCCGCCGCGCTCGCCAAGGCCGCCGCCGAGCCGTTCGACATCATCCTGTGCGACGTCCGGATGCCCAGCATGGGCGGTGCCGAGTTCCTCCAGCGCTATCGTGCCTCGGGCGGGTCGGCGCTGGTGATCATGATGAGCGCGTACGGCAGCGAGGATGCGGCGATCGCGGCGATGAAGGAAGGCGCGTACGACTACATCGCCAAGCCGTTCCGCGCCGACGAGGTGGTCCTGGTGCTCCGCAAGGCGGAGGAGCGCGAGAAGCTGCGGCGCGAGGTGGAATCGCTCCGGTCGGCGCTCGGTTCCGCCGCGGCCTCGCCGCACATCGTGGCCGAGTCGGCCGCGATGCGGGGGGCGCTCGACGTCATCGCCAAGGTCGCGCCGCACCGGACCACGGTCCTCATCACGGGGCCGAGCGGCACCGGCAAGGAGGTCCTCGCCCGGCGGATCCACGTGCGCTCCCTCCGGGCCGAGGGTCCCTTCGTGGCGGTC
>JBGPHD010000157.1:0-7101 GCA_041484135.1 Gemmatimonadota bacterium | reverse complement strand
TAGAGGTAGAGGCCCGAGATCGCCATCCACCCGAGCGTGTCGGGCGGCATGTAGACCCGGGCGTGGGACATCCCCACCCGGGTAGCGAGCGCGAGGAACTGGAGGCCGGCGTAGAGGGCCGCGTAGAGGAACGCGCCCCCGGCGTGCAGCACGACGAACCGGGCGCGGTGCTGCTCGGGCCACGGCACCATCCCGGTGAGCCACCACACCGCCACGCCGAGGCCGGCTGCCACCCCCACGGTGACGAGGCTGCCCGACACCGCGCTCCCGAGCGGCGTGCCCGGCCGGAGGGAGATCGTGACCGCGCCCAGGACAAACGCGGGGAACCAGAGGAGGACGTACAGCCCCCAGTTCCGCGCCGCGGAGGCGCGCCGCTCAGTGACCGGCGTCGAGCGAGGCAAGGAGCCCACGGTACCACGGGTTGGCGGGCTCGAGGCCGAGGGCCCGCTGGTAGGCGGCACGCGCCAGCTCGCCTCGGCCGCCGCGCTGATACACCTGGCCGAGGAACGCCTGTGCGTCGGCGCGACCCCACATCGGGTTCGGCGGCACCGCCTGCTCGCGCTCGAAGAGCTCCACCGCATGGAGCAGGTACCGCTCCGCCGGTTCGAGCCCGCCGCCCCACTGGGCCGGGGTGTTCATCGCGCTGACGCCGCGCTGGAGCCAGACGCGCGGGTTCTCGGGCCCGAGGTCGAGCGCGCGATCGATCTCGACGGATGAGCGCGGACCCAGCGTCATGCCGCGCGACGGGTCGCGCCCGATCTGGATGCCGAGCACCGCGGACATGAGGACGTGCGCCTCCGGCGTCTCGCGCCGGCGCACCGACCGTTCCAGCGCGTCGAGCGCGGTCTCGAGCAGGCCGCTCACGCCGCTCGTATCTGACCCCCGGATCGCCATGCGCATCGTCGCTTCCTCTAAGAGGGCGTAGCCCCGATACAGAAGCAAGAGCGGATCCTCGGCATAGACGGCCAGCGCCCGCTCCGCGACGGCGCGTGCCGACGCGACGCGGTCGGGGTTGACGGTGGCGATCGCGGCCTCGATCGCGTGTTGGGCCGAGTCCGCCCAGCGCGCCGCGCCGTCCAGGGTCTGGGCCCGCGCCGGAGCGGGGGCGGCGGCGATCAAACTCAGACCGGCGATACCGATGAGCATGCGACGCATGAGGTCCCTCACATCCAGGTGGTCGAGACGCCGAAGTAGAACGAACGGTTGAACTGGCTCCGCAGCGGGATCCGCTCGGTATAGTCGGCGTTGTACCGCACCGAGAACACGTTCGCCCGGTCGAACGCGTTGTTGACGGAGACGAACACGATGGTCACCGACCTCGGCCAGAACTGGTGGAGCCAGCTCGCCGAGACATCCATCCGGGCGAAGGCCGGTGTCCGTTCGGACATGGGCGCCCCGTACGCGGGGACCCAGACGGTCTGTGCCGAGTCGTAGCTCGCCGACGCCACCGGCGTGAAGGGACGGCCCGAGGCGTAGTGCGCCCCGACCGAGAGGCGCCAGCGATTCCGCCAGGTCTTCTCCGCCAGCGCGGTCAGCGTGTGGGTGACGTCGAACGGCGAACGGGCGAGCGCGCCCGCATCGGGGTCGGTGCGTCGGGTGTCCACGTAGCTGTATGCCAGCCTCGTCCCCCACCCGTTCCCGACCAGCTTGACGAAGAGGTCGGCGCCACGGGCGAACCCGGTGCCGCCCGCGACCACGTTCCGCGCCCGATCCTGCTGCGCGAGGTCGCGGTAGCGTTTGTCGTACAGCTCGATCCGGAAGAACGAGCGGTCGGGGGAGCCGGTCTGGGCACCGAGGACGACATGGCGCGCGCGCTCGGGCCCGAGCGTGGTGTCGCCGACGGTGGGCTCGAAGAAGGCCGGGGACGGGACCTGGTGATAGACGCCCCAAGCCGCGGTGAAGGTGAAGCCGCCCACGGCCAGCGCGGCCGCGAGGCGCGGATCGACGGTCGAGACGTGCGTCAGCGTCGAATGGTCGGTGCGCGCGCCGGCGGTGAGGCGCAGCCGGCCCGGCGCCTGCCAGTCGGCTTCGGCGAAGGCTGCCGTCCGCGTGCCGGGAGTCGTCGAGCCGAACGTGATGCTGGGCGCGCCGGGGCGCTGGTCGAACGGATCGAGCGCCTTCCTTCCGCTGAACCCCGACTCGCGGTGCTCGACCTCGCCACCCGCCGTGAGTGCCAGCCGCCCCGCCGGCGTCCAGCCGAGCCGCAGGTTGGCCTGCCGCTGCCGGTCGTCCACCGCCAGACGGAAGGCGCCCAGGTCTTGGGTGCGGGTCGTGCCCGCCGCCCCGAAGGACCCGTTGAGGGAGACCGGGCCCAGCGCGTCGCGCAGGGTCGCGACGGCGAAGTCGTGCGCCTCGTCCGATTCGAAGGAGCCGGTGAAGCTCGGCTGGTCCACGGTCACGCCGAGCGTGTTGTGCTGGTGCAGCCCGTAGATCCGCACCTCGCCGTTCGGCCGGTAGTGCCAGGTCGCACTGCCGGAAAGGTCCCGCCCCTCGGGGACGTGGGTGAAGTCCCGGGTGCTGCCGTTCAGGGCGAAGAGGAGCCGGGTGCTGCTCCGTGTGCCGGTGACGCGCACACCGAAGCCGTCGGGGAGCGGGAGCGCGACGTTGGCGGAGACGGCCGCGAGGCTCACGGTGGCGCCGCCCGACCGCGCTCGCGGGCGGCCGAGGGTCTGCATCGCCAGCACGCCGGAGAGCGCGTCGCCGTAGCGGGCGCCGAAGCCGCCCGAGGAGAAGCTGATCCCTTCCACCTGGAAAGCGTCGAACGCGCCGAAGGTCCCGCCGGTGGGGGATTCGCTCCGGTAGGGCGAGAGCACCACGGCGTCGTTGACGAGGATCTTCGTCTCGGCCACGTCGCCGCCGCGGACGAAGAGGCCGGCGCCCTCGTCCACCTGCTGGAGGCCGGGGAAGGTCTGGATCGCCCGGTAGATGTCCGCCGCGGCGCCCGGCGTGGTCACCACTTCCAGCGCGCTGAGGGTCGCGCTCGCCTCGGCGCCCCCGGTGTAGCGTCCCGCCTGCGCGGTGATCACGGGAAGCACGATCGCCGCCGAGGCCAAGGCGAGCTCCAGCGGGGCGGCGAGCGGCAGCGTCACCGTGCGCCGGACCTCGCCGAAGCCGATCCGTCGCGCGATCACGGTGGCCGGGCCCCGGTGCGCGGTGCGGAAGGCGAAGTGGCCGTCGGCGCCGGTGAGGGCGCCCTCCAGGGTCTCGAGGAGGAAGACGTTGACGCCATCGACCGGCGCGCCCGCCGCGTCGTGGACCGTGCCCCGCACCGCGGACCCCGAATCGGTCTGGGCCCGGGCGGTGCCGGCGAGGAGCAGGACCGCCACCATGGATGAGACAAGCGCGCGTCGCATGGGCGGAAGGTGAGTACGGGCGGAGGGAGCGCGGGAGTGGGATTGCGACCAACGGGTGGCCCGGCGCGACGAACGGTCTCTCCGGGCCCGGCTCCTGAAACTGCGCGGGGCCGGCAACCTTCGCCGGCCCCTGTGCAGCTACTTCTTCTTCTTGGCCGTCTTCTTCGCGGCCTTCTTCTTCTTGGCTGCCATGATGAGGCCTCCTAAGAACGGTGGAACATGCCGCCGGCCCGAAGTGGACGGCGGTTACAACTCAGCAGGGCGCGCGAAGCGCCGGCTCTCGATGCGATGCGAATTGGTGGGGTTGCGAAACGACCGGAGAGGAGACACCGCCGTGACCGCGACTCGATGCGACGAGGTACGTCGCCCGCGCGGTCGGACTACTCTTTTTCGACTTTCGACTCGAACCTGCCAACCAGTTCCCTCCGAGGAGGTCGTAACGTCTTGGACGCCAATATATAACACTCGCTGAAACGCGCAATACTTTTTCTCACGCGAGTTGCGTCCGGGCCCCCCCGATCAGACCGCGTCCGACACCGACTGGAAGTTGAAATCGTGCGTCTTGATCGCCGGAACGACGATCGCGCCGCCGATGTCGCCCGACTCCGAGGCGGAGACGCGCACCGCCCGGCCGAGCATGTCGAGGTTCGAGAGCATGTTCACCGGACTCTCGTTGAAGCGGAAGTTCTTGACCGGGCGCGTGACCCGGCCGTTCTCGATGAGGAAGGTCCCGTCGCGAGTGAGGCCGGTGTAGAGCACCGTTCGGGGGTCGAGGGCGCGGATGTACCAGAACCGGGTGACGAGGACGCCCCGGTCGGTCGAGCGGATGAGGTCGTCGAGCGACGCATCGCCGCCCGTCATCTTGAGGCCGCCGCCTCCCCCGCCTCCGCCTCCACCTCCCCCACCACCACCACCGCCGCCACCACCGAACCCGCCACCAAAGCCGCCGCCGGTCGGCCGGACGTTCTGGCGCTGCGCCCAGAAGCGGTCGTAGTTCAGGTTCCGCAGCACGCCGTTCTCGATCCAGACCACGCGCTCGTGCGGCAGCCCGTCCCCGGCGAACGGCGCCGCGAGGAGGTCCGGGTCCCACGGATCGGAGACGATGGTGACGCGCGGATCCACCACTTGCTCGCCGATCCGGTTCCCGCCCCCGCGCTTGGAGAAGAACGACCGTCCCTCGTCGGCCTGGCGCGCGCCCATCGCGCCCGCCATCAGCTGGACGAGGTTGGCCACGGCCGTGGGCTCGAGGATCACGGTGTAGCGGCCGGGCTCGATGGCCACCGGGTTGCGCGAGTCGCGCGCCTTGCGGAGCGCCGTCGCGGCGAGGTCGGCGGGATGGGCCTGCGCCCAGTCGTTATGCGAGGTGCCCGCCCAGCCGGAGCCGGTGCCGTCCGCGGTGCGGACCGTGGTGGTGTACACGAACGCCGTGGAGCGGTGGTAGCCGAAGAGCCCGCGGTTGTTCGCCACGGCGAACGAGCCGGCGTTCTGCTCCAGGAACCCCGCCGCCTGGAGGTTCTCCCGCCGCGCGGGGCCGAGTACCGCCATGGCCGCCTCGGCGCGGCCCGCGGCGTCGAGACCGGCCGTGCTGTCGAAGAAGGCCGGCACCTCGCGATAGGTCTGCGGGTCCAGCTCCGGCAGCATCTCGGGGTCCTCCGGCGCGAGCCGCGCCAGCGCCTCCGACGATTCCACCACCCGCCGCAGCCCCTCGTCGGAAAGGAGGTTCGTCCCCGCCGAGGCGCTCCGCCGGCCGAAGGTCGAGCGCACGTTGACCGTCGAGTTCACCGACTCGCCGCCGGTCGAGAACTGGTTGGCCGCGAAGCGCGTGTTGGCCTGCAGCCCCGAGCCGGCGCTCACCCGGCACGACTCGGCATGGGAGAGCGCGAGCACCCGGTCGGTGATCGCCTTCATCTCGTCCCGCGTCAGGATGCTCACAGGCCACGCCCCGTGTTGATCACGTTCACGTTGCGGAAGCGCGCCGGCACGCAGCCGTGGCTCACCGCGTTCGACTGCCCCGGCTGGCCCTTGCCGTCGTTGAACGAGCCGCCGATGAAGTACGACCGCTGTCCGCCGATCATGTCCATCGAGTTCCAGAACTCCGGCGTCCGGGCCTGGTACGTCACGTCCTTCAGCATCCCGGTGATCCGCCCGCCGCGGACCTCGTAGAAGACCTGCCCGCCGAACTGGAAGTTGTAGCGCTGGTGGTCGATCGAGTACGCGCCCCGCCCGATGATGTAGATGCCGCGGTCGGTGGCGGCGATGAGGTCCTCCGCCATGAGGTCCCGCTCGCCCGGGAGCAGCGAGACGTTCGGCATCCGCTGGAACTGAATGTCGTCCCAGCCCTGCGCGTACGAGCAGCCGTGGGAATGCGTGACGCCCGTGAGGTTCGAGATCCAGGCCACCTGCTCGCGCGTGGTCTGGTAGTCCTTCACGATGCCGTTCTGGACCAGCATCCACTGGTCCGCGGGGACACCTTCATCGTCCCAGCCGATGGTGGCGAGCGCGCCCGTCTGCCGTCGGTCCGCCTGGATGTTCATGAGGTCGGTGCCGTACCGGAGCTGGTTGATCATCCGCTCCGGCGGCGCGACAAAGCTCGTGCCCGCGTAGTTGGCCTCGTAGCCGAGCGCCCGGTCCAGCTCCAGGGGATGCGCCACCGATTCGTGGATGGTGAGCCAGAGGTGGGTAGGATGGAGGATGAGGTCGTAGCGGTCCGGCGTCACGGTGCGGGCCGAGAGCTTCTGGACCGCCTCCTCCGCCCAGTGCGGCGCCTGCTCCACGAACCGGCTCTGCTCGATGTGCTCGTACCCCAGCCCCATCGCCTGCACCTCGTCGGAGGCGCGGCTCTGGAAGTCCGAGTTGTCGGGCGCGACGGCGGTGACGTTCATCCCCGGGTTGGACCGGTAGAGGGACTGGACGGTGAAGGTCCCGTCGGTGTTGGCGTAGGTCCGCTCGTCCCGCACGAAGGCCATGTTGGAATTGACGAACCGGGTGCCCCGCACCCGGAGCGCCTCCGCGTTGGCGCGCAGGAGCACGTCCACCTTCTGCTCGATCGGCACGGTGAAGGGGTCGATCCGGATCGGGCTCGCCCAGCGGCCGTCGGGCACCGGGGTCGAGGGGGCGAGCACGACGGGACGCTGTGTGGCCCGGCGGTTGGCGCGCGCCTGCGCCACGGCGGCCCGGGCGACCCGCTGGACCTCGGGACGCGAGAGGTCACTGCTGGCCGAGAAGCCCCACGCCCCGTTCACCAGGACGCGGACCCCGAAGCCGAACGATTCGCCGTCGGAGAGGGCGGTGACGCGCTGCTCGCGGGTGGCCACCATCTGGTTGCGGACGTTGTGGACCCGGACGTCCGCGTAGCTCGCGCCGGCGCTCCGCGCCGCGTCGACCGCGAGAAGGGCCAACTCCCGGACCGATGCATCCGCCTGGGGGAGCGGCACGGCCGCCCTGGCGAGGTCGGTGCCGAGGGATCCGGCGACGCCGGCGGTCGCGGCCGCGGCCCCAGCCTGTTTGACGAATTCGCGACGAGTCAGCGACACAGGAGGCACTCCCATGAGAGGATGGCCGTTTCCCAGCGAATGTACCGGCGCCGGACGGCGCCGCAATCCCGATGCGGGGCGCCGTTTTGCGCTCGGCACGCGCCCTGCATAGCTTGGTCAACGATGCCTACGCTGACCGTAGACGGACGCCAAGTCACCGTCGCTGAAGGGGCGACCATCCTCGACGCCGCTCGCTCGCTCGCCGTGGATGTCCC
>JBGPHD010000156.1:0-7362 GCA_041484135.1 Gemmatimonadota bacterium | reverse complement strand
GCGGCTACATCTTCGTGGGGCAGCATGTGCGCGGCCGCGAACAGTCCAGCGGCGACGTGGCGGATTTCGGCGACTACACCACCGACATCCAGGACGGCTACGACGCCGTCGAGTGGGCGGCGGCCCTGCCCGGCGCCAACGGCAAGGTCGGGATGATCGGCCATTCGGACGAGGGGCGGCTGGTGTGGTACGCGGCGGTGAGTGCGCCGCCCCACCTCGCGGCCATCGCGCCCTCGGCCGCGACCAGCGATCCGTGGCGCATCGTGCCCTATGCCGCGATGGCGTTCGGGCCGATCAATGTGGACTGGGCCTGCCTCATGCGGGACCGCACCATGAACCCCAGCACCGCGGAGCTGGACATCGGCGAGGCCATCACCCACCTGCCGCTGGCCAACTTGCCGCAGAGGTTAGGCTGCGGGCAGGTGCCGCTGTGGGACCGCTGGATCGCGCACCCCACGCTGGACGCGTACTGGAGGGCCCGCGCCGCCACGACGTTCATCAACCGGGTGAACGTGCCGGCGCTGTCGCTGGCCGGCTGGCACGACGATTCGCGCGGCCCGCTCGATTACACCGACGCGCTGCTCCGGGTGCCTAACCATCCCGCCTGGCACATCGTGATGGGCGTGGGCGCCCACAAGGGCGTGGACTACGTGACCGGAGACTTCGGGCCGCAGGCGCGCTACGCCTACCGCGATCTCCAGCTCCGCTGGTTCGATCACTACCTGCTCGGCAGGGACAACGGGGTGGACCGGCTGCCGCCGGTGGACATCTTCGTCATCGGTGACAACACCTGGCGCACCGAGAACGAGTGGCCCCTGGCCCGCGCGCGGGCCACCCGCTGGTACGTCTCCTCGGGCGGGTCGGCCCGGACCAGCGCCGGGGACGGCCTGCTCGATTCGCTGCCACCTACGGGCGCCGCCGCCGACACCTTCACGTACGATCCGGCCGATCCCACGCCGTATCTCATCGATTCGCGCGAGCTGGAGGAGTCGCTGAACGAGGACTACACCGCGCTCAACGCCACCCGGCGCGACGCGCTGGTGTTCACCTCACGGCCGCTCACTCGGCCGATGGAAGTGACCGGGGAGATGTCGGCGAGCTTGTGGGCCTCGAGCGACGCGCGGGACACCGACTGGACGGTCATGCTGCTCGACGTGTGGCCCGACGGCCATGCCGAGCGGGTGCAGGACGGGTTGGCGCGGGCGCGCTTCCGGCGGGGGATGGATCGGGAGGTGCCGCTGGTACCGGGGCGGGTGGAGCGCTACGACATCGACCTGTGGTTCACCTCGACGGTCTTCCAGCCGGGGCATCGGCTGCGGGTCAGCATCGCGTCGGCGCTGTTCCCCAAGTACGACCGGAACCTGAACACCGGCGGGAACAACGAGCGGGACACGACGTTCGTGGTGGCGCACCAGCGGGTGCTGCACGACGCGGCGCACCCGTCGCACGTGGTGCTCCCGGTGGTTCCGCGCTAGGCCGGAGGCCGTAGACGCAGACGCCGCGCGGCGCCCGGTCGCCGGGGCGGCCTGACGTCTAGAGCGCCGGCGACCGCACGGGCACCCGGTCGCTGGACTGCTCCGGCGTGAAGTCCTCTCCCGGATTGATGAACCGGTCCCGCTCGATCTGGTACTGCCGGTCGTAGAGTTGCCGGTACCGGCCGCCTAACGCCAACAGCTCGTGGTGGGTCCCGCGCTCCACGATCTGGCCGTGCTCCAGCACCAGGATCTGGTCGGCGCTGACGATGGTGCTGAGCCGGTGCGCGATCACGAACGTGGTCCGTCCCTTCCTCAAGGAGCGGAGCCCGTCCTGGATCTGCGCCTCGCTCTCGCTGTCGAGGCTGCTGGTCGCTTCGTCGAGGATGAGGATCCGCGGATCCGCGAGCACCGCCCGCGCGATGGCGATGCGCTGCCGCTGCCCGCCCGAGAGCTTGACCCCGCGCTCCCCCACTACGGTGTCGTACTGCTTCTCGAACTGCTCGACGAACTCGTCGCAGTGCGCGAGCTTCGCCACCCGCCGCACCTCGTCCTTCGCGGCGTGCGGCCGCGCGAAGCGGATGTTCTCCGCGACCGTGCCGTCGAACAGGAAGTTGTCCTGGAGCACCACGCCCAGGTGTCCGCGATAGTCGTGCACCTTGAGGGTCGCGAGGTCGCGCCCGTCCACCAGGATCCGCCCCGCGAGCGGGCGGTTGAAGGTCATCACCAGGCTGATCAGGGTGCTCTTCCCCGAGCCGCTCGAGCCCACCAGCGCCGTAGTGGTGCCCGCGCGCGCCACGAACGAGATCCCCTTGAGGACGGGGACGCCGGGGTTGTACTCGAAGGTCACGTTCTCGAAGGCCACGTCGCCCAAGAGATCGGGGAGCGCCGCTCGCGCGGCGTCCTCCTGGTCCTCGGTGGCCATGAGGCGGATCTCGCGGATGCGGTCGAGACCGGCGAAGGCCTCGCTGATCTGGGTGCCGATGGACGCGATCTGGATCACCGGCGCGGCCATCAGCGCCGTGAACATGCCGTACATGAAGAGGTCGCCGATGGTCATGGTGCCGCTCATCACCGCCCGCCCGCCGACCACGATCATCAGCACCCCGATCGCCCCCACCACGACGGTGGCGAAGGCGCCGATCGCCGAGACGCCGGTGATGGACTGGGCGATGTTGCGGAACAGGCGGTTCACGCCCTTGGTGAAGACGAACCGCTCGCGCCGCTCCGCGGTGTAGGCCTTCACGATGCGGATGCCACCTAGCGTTTCCGCGAGGCGGCCCGTCACCTCGGCGTTGATCTTGCCGCGCTCCCGGAAGAGGGGCCGGAGCCGGGTGAAGGCGTAGGCGAGCCCCCCGCCGAAGACCAGCAGCACCACGATGGTGATCGAGGTGAGGCGCCAGTTGAGCCAGAAGAGCACGCCCACCGCGATGGCCGCGGTCACCAGGCCGCCGGTGAGCTGCACCAGCCCCGTGCCCACCAGGTTCCGGATGCCTTCGGCGTCGCTCATGACGCGCGAGATGAGGACGCCCGTCTTGGTGGAGTCGAAGTAGGAGATGGGGAGCCGCGCCACGTGCTCCTGCACCGTGCGGCGCATGTCGGTGATGGCCTTCTGCGCCGCCACGCCCAGCACCTGCGACAAGGCGAACGAGCTCGCCGCCTGGAGGACGGTGGCGCCCCCGGCCGCCAGCGCGAGCAACGGCAGCAGGTCCGCGCGCCGCTGTCCGATCACGGTGTCGATGACGAATTTCGTCGAGGCCGGCAGCACCAGGCCCGCCAGCCGGTTCACCAGCATCAGCGCCAACCCCACGCCGAGCCGGCGGCGGTGCCGCCAGATGATCGCGCGGGCCTCGGCCCAGGCGTTCTTCATTCGCGGGCGTTTCTTTGCTGCGTCCATGCCCATCCTCGGGTGCTGTTACGGTCCGGAACGACGATGACCGGTCCCCAAAGATAATCCGAACCGTCCGCTTGCCTATGATCCGGGCTCCATTTACCCTCCGACCACCATGAAGCTCTCCGACACCGCCATCAGCCGCCCCGTCCTCGCCAGCATGCTGAGCACCGCGCTGATCCTCTTCGGCGCGCTGGGTTATGCCCGGCTGCCGGTGCGCGAATTCCCCGACGTGGACCCGCCGATCATCTCCGTGTCGACCGTGCTCCGCGGCGCCAACCCACGGGTGGTCGAGAACGCCGTGACCGACGTCCTCGAGGAGGAACTTTCGACCGTGCAGGGGCTCCGCACCATGACCAGCGCGAGCGCCGAGCAGACCAGCACGATCACCCTCGAGTTCAACCTCGACCGCAGCGTGGAGACGGCCGCCCAGGACGTGCGCGACAAGGTCTCGCGCGTGCGCGGGCGCCTCCCGCTCGAGGTCGAGGAACCGATCATCGCCAAGCAGGAGGCGGACGCGCAGCCGTTCCTCTTCCTCGCCCTCTCGTCCCCGAACCTCAGCCTGCTCCAACTCTCCGAGATCGCCGACCGCCAGATCAAGACCCGGCTCCAGACCCTGCCGGGCGTGGGCCAGGCGCTGATCTACGGCGAGCGCCGGTACTCGATGCGGGTCTGGCTCTCGGCGGCGGACCTGTCGGCGCGCGGCCTCACCGTCCAGGACGTCCAGAACGCGATCCGCAGCCGCAACGTGGAGGTGCCCGCCGGCCGCATCGAGTCGGAGCGGCGCGAGTTCAGCGTCCGCGCCCTCGGCGACCTCCGGACCCCCGAGGAATTCGGGAACATGGTGGTCTCGAGCATTGGCGGCCAGCTGGTCAAGCTGCGCGACGTGGGCCGGGTGGAGGTGGGACCGGAGGACGAGCGGAGCATCCTGCGCTACGACGGTAACCCGGCGGTCGCGATCGGCGTGGTGCGCCAGTCCAAGGCCAACCTGATCGACGTGGCGGACGCCATCCGCAACGAGCTGCCGGCGATCCAGGCCAACCTCCCGCCGGGCGTCGAGCTCGGCGTGGGCTTCGACCAGTCCATCTTCATCAAGCGGTCCATCAAGGAGGCCGAGTTCACGCTGGTGGTGGCGGGCGTGCTGGTGGTGCTCATCATCTTCGTGTTCCTGCGCAACGTGCGGGCCACGATCATCCCCGGCCTCGCCATCCCGACCTCGATCATCGCCACTTTCGGTGCGATGTACTTCTTCGGCTTCTCCATCAACACGGTGACGCTGCTGGCGCTCACGCTGGCCATCGGCATCGTGGTGGACGACGCGATCATCGTGCTGGAGAACGCGTACCGCCACCAGGAGGAGCTGGGGGAGTCGCCGGACGTCGCGGCGACGGAGGGCACGCGGGAGATCGCCTTCGCCGTGATCGCGACCACGATCGCGCTGGTCGCGGTGTTCACGCCGCTGGCCTTCCTGCGCGGCACCACCGGCCGGCTGTTCAACGAGTTCGGCATCGCGGTGGCGGGCGCCGTGGTGATCTCGGGGTTCGTGGCGCTGACGCTGACGCCGATGCTGAGCGCCAAGATCCTGCGGGTGCCCAAGCGCCACGGGCGCCTGTACGTCATCCTGGAGCACGGCTTCGAGCGCCTCACGCGCGGCTATCAGCGGAGCCTCGGCTGGGCGATGCATCACCGCGTCGTGGTGGCGGGGAGCGCCGCGGTCGCGGTGGGCGTCGCGGCGATGATCTACTTCACGCTGAAGAAGGAGTTCGTGCCGCCCGAGGACCGCGGCTACTTCATCACGATCGTGGTGGCGCCCGAAGGCGCCACGCTCCAGTACACCGACGGGTATCAGCGGCGCGTCGAGGCGATCCTCCACGACACCCGCGACGTGGAGCATTCCTTCAGCATCGTCGGTTTTGGTGGCCGGGTGAACGGCGGCATCATGTTCACGCGCCTCACCGACTGGTCGGACCGGAGCAGGTCGGCGCAGGACATCATCAGCGAAGTGCAGCCCAAGTTCTTCGGCATCCCGGGCGTCTTCGCCTTCGCCAACAACCCGCCCGCCTTCGGCGGTTTCTCGAGCCCGGTGCAGTTCGTGGTCCAGCATCCCGACTTCGACGTGCTGGGGACGGCGATGGACACACTGGTCCGGCGGGCGCGCCAGATCCACGGGCTCGTGAACGTGGACACCGACCTCCGGGTCAACAAGCCGGAGCTGACGGTGAGCTTCGACCGGGACCGCGCCGAGGATCTCGGCGTGCCGGTGCGCGACATCGCCAACACGCTCCAGGCGATGCTCGGCGGGGTGCGCGTCGGCACCTTCACGCGGAACGACAAGCTCTACAACGTCATCGTGCAGCTCGCCCCCGCGGCGCGGGCGACGCCGGCCGACATGAGCGACCTCTACGTGCGCGGGCGCGACGGCGAGCTGGTCAAGCTCGACGCGGTGGCCTCGGTGCGCGAGGGCATCGGCCCGCGGCAGCTGAACCACTATAACCGGGTGCGCGCGTTCACCCTCTCGGCCAACCTCGCGCCGGGCTTCACCCTCGGCGAGGCGCTCGACTCGATGACGGCCCTGGCCAACGAGGTGCTACCGCGCGGCTCGAGCCGGGCGCTGGCGGGCGAGTCGCGCGAGCTGAACGAGAGCGGATCGGCACTCTACTTCGCGTTCCTCCTCGCCCTCGCGGTGGTGTTCATGGTGCTGGCCTCGCAGTTCGAGTCCCTGGTGCACCCGTTCACCGTGATCCTCGCGGTGCCGCTCGCGGTGACCGGCGCCGAGATCACGCTCAAGATCTTCGGCTCGACGATCAACCTGTACAGCCAGATCGGCATGATCCTGCTGATCGGCCTGGTGACCAAGAACTCGATCCTGCTGGTGGAGTACGCGAATCAGCTCATGAAGAAAGGACGCACGGCGGTGGAGGCGATGATGGAATCGGGCCGGATCCGGCTCAGGCCCATTCTCATGACGTCGGTCGCGACGATCATGGGCGCGGTGCCGGTGGCCCTCGGCCTCGGCGCCGGGTCGGTCAGCCGGAGGCCGTTAGGCTACGCGATCGTGGGCGGCGTGTTCTTCTCCACGGCGCTCACCCTGTTCCTCATCCCGGTGGCGTACGTCCTGATGGACGCCGCCCGCGCGCGGGTCACCCGGCGGACGCCGGAGCTCGCCGCCGTGGAGGCCGACTGATGGTCCCCGCCCTGCTGGTCCTCGCGCTCGCGGCCCAGGACTCCTTGCCGCGCGTCACCCTCGCGGAAGCGCTCCAGCGCGCCACCCGCCTCGACCCCGGATACGTCGCGGCCCTGGGCCAGATCGACAACGCGGAGTGGGCCCGCCGGTCCGCCTTCACGGCGTTCATCCTCCCGGCGGTCACCATCAGCACCAGCGCCACCCGCTCCTCCAGCCCGACCTTCAACCTCGGCACGGCGCGGGTCCAGCTGACGTCGGTCACGGCGCGGCTCGACGCGAGCTACGACCTCTTCACCGGCGGCGCGAAGGTGGCGGGCCTGCACCGCGCCGGCGCCGACCTCGACAACGCCGAGGCGGGTGAGCTCGAGGCCCGGCTCCTGGCCGCGCTCCAGACCGAGTCGGACTACTACGCCGTCCTCGCCGACCGCGAGCTGGCGCGGGTGGCGGAGGACCGGGTGCGTCGGGCCACCGAGCAGCTCGACGTGGCGCGCGCGCGCGTGGTCTCGGGCGCCGCCGTGCAGGCCGACTCGCTCCAGCTCCTGCTCCAGCTCACCAGCGCCCGCGTGGAGCTGCTGCGTCAGGCGTCCGCGCTCCGGATCTCGCGGCTCCAATTGGGGCGGCGCGTCGGCATCGCGGGCCCGGTGGACGCGGCGCCGCTCGACACCCTGCGCGCCCCCGACCTCCCCATTTCGCTCGATTCGGCGGTCCACGAGACGCTCGCGCACGGCCCCGCGTATCGCGCGGCCCGCGCCGCCGCGTCGTCCGCTGAAGCGACGCTCACGGCGCAGCGCGCCGCGTACTTCCCGCGCGCCACG
>JBGPHD010000155.1:0-7448 GCA_041484135.1 Gemmatimonadota bacterium | reverse complement strand
GTATCCGGGCGATAAAGAGGGGCGTGGGGGAATCTACAATTTCGTCACCAAGCGCGGCGCTTGCCGAGGGGTGAATTCCAAAATCTCCTCGACTCAGGTAGAGACCGGCTCCGCCATCACCTGGAAGTACCCCAGCTGCATCCTGCAGGGCGACAACTCCATCGGCGAGTTCTACTCGGTGGCGCTCACCAACAACTACCAGCAGGCCGACACGGGCACCAAGATGATCCATATCGGCAAGAACACGAGCTCGACCATCGTGTCGAAAGGCATCTCGACCGGGCACGGCCAGAACACCTATCGCGGCCTGGTGAAGATCATGAAGGGCGCCACGGGTGCGCGGAACTACTCGCAGTGCGACTCGATGCTCATCGGCGACCAGTGCGGGGCGCACACCTTCCCGTACATCGACGTGCGCAACAGCACCGCGGTCATGGAGCACGAGGCGTCCACGTCGAAGATCGGCGAGGACCAGATCTTCTACTGCAAGCAGCGCGGCCTCTCCGCCGAGGACGCGGTGTCGATGATCGTCAACGGGTTCTGCAAGGAGGTCTTCCGCACGCTGCCGATGGAGTTCGCTGTGGAGGCGCAGAACCTCCTGGGCATCAGTCTCGAAGGGAGCGTCGGTTGAGCATGCTGCACGTCAAGGACCTGCACGCCTCGGTCGGCGGCAGCGAGATCCTGCGCGGGATTGACCTCACGGTGAACGCCGGCGAGGTCCACGCCATCATGGGGCCTAACGGCTCCGGCAAGAGCACGCTGGCGCAGGTGCTGGCGGGCCATCCGGCCTACACGGTCACCAAGGGCACGGTCCGCTACGACGGCAAGGACCTGCTCGACATGGCTCCCGAGGTGCGGGCCTGCGAGGGGGTGTTCCTCGCCTTCCAGTACCCGGTGGAGATCCGCGGGATCACCAACGCCTACTTCCTCCGCTCGGCGCTCAACGCCACGCGGAAGTACCGCGGCCAGGAGGAGCTCGACCCGGTGGACTTCCTCGGCGTGCTGGAGGAGAAGCTCAAGGTGATCGGCTGGGACGACAGCCTGATGAACCGGCCGGTGAACGACGGCTTCTCGGGCGGCGAGAAGAAGCGCAACGAGATCCTCCAGATGGCGGTGCTCGAGCCCCGGCTGGCGATCCTCGACGAGACCGATTCGGGGCTCGACATCGACGCCTTGAAGACGGTGGCGAGCGCGGTGAACAAGCTGCGCCGGCCCGACAACGCTACGGTGGTGGTGACGCACTACCAGCGGCTGCTCAACTACATCACGCCGGACTTTGTCCACGTGCTCTGGGCCGGGAGGATCGTGAAGTCGGGTGGGAAGGAGCTGGCGCACGAGCTCGAGGCCAAGGGATACGACTGGCTGAAGGAAGGGGCGGCGGCGTGACGACCGGGCGTCGGGTGCTATCGTCGGCCGGCGGGGTGCCGGCCCGGTGAAGGCGGTGCGACCGGTGGACCGTTATGCGGCGCAGCACGAAGCGTTCGTGAAGAACGGCGGCGGCCGCGCGCCCGCGTGGCTGCGCGCGCTGCGCGCCGGCGGGCTCGAGCGGTTCGCCGCGCTGGGCCTCCCCACCACGAAGCAGGAAGCGTGGCGCTTCACCAGCGTCGAGCCCATCGCCGAGACGGCGTTCGAGCTGGCGGGCCTGGCCTCCGGCGGCGACGCGCCGACGCCGAAGTCTCTGGAACGGGTCGAGCTGTGCGAGGCGCGGCGGCACCTCGCCGTGTTCGTGGGCGGCCACTACGCGCCGTCGCTCTCGACGGTGGCGGGCCTCCCGCCGGGCGTGCGGGTCATGAGCCTGGTCGACGCGATCGCGCGGGAGCCGGACCTGGTGGAGGCGCACCTGGCGCGTCATGCCCACGTCGAGGGCCACCCGTTCGCCGCGCTCAACACCGCCTTCCTCGCCGACGGCGCGTTCGTCTACGTGCCGGAAGGCACGGTGATGGAGGAGCCGGTGCAGCTGCTCTTCCTCTCGGTGCCGGGCGCGCGGCCCACGGTGTCGCACCCGCGGAGCCTGATCGTGGTGGAGCGGATGGCGCGCGTGTCGGTGGTGGAGACGTACGCCGCGCACGGTGAAGGCGTCACGTTCACCAACGCGGTGACCGAGATCGTGGTGGGGGACGGCGCGCGCGCCGACTGCTACCGGGTGCAGCAGGAGAGCATCCGGGCCTACCATGTCGCGACGACCGTGAGCCGGCAGGGACGCGACAGCGTCCTCTCCCTCCATCCGGTGGTCTTCGGCGCGGCGCTCTCGCGACACGACATCATGACGGTGATGGACGGCGCGGGCGGCCGGAGCCTCCTCAACGGTCTCTATCTGCTCGAGGGCGCGCAGCACGCCGATCACCACACCACCATCGACCACGCGCAGCCGCACTGCGAGAGCCACGAGTACTTCAACGGCGTGCTCGACGGCCGGTCGCACGGGGTGTTCAACGGCCGGATCATCGTGCGGCCCGGCGCGCAGCGCACCGACTCGAAGCAGACCAACAACAACCTGGTCCTCTCCGAGGAGGCGCGGGCCGACAGCCAGCCCCAGCTCGAGATCTACGCCGACGACGTGAAGTGCACTCACGGCGCCACGCTCGGGCCGATCGACGAGAAGGCGCTCTTCTACCTCAAGAGCCGCGGGCTGCCGCCTAACGAGGCTCGGAGCCTTCTCACCTACGGCTTCGGCGCGGAGATCCTGGACCGCATGGAGATCGCGCCGCTCAAAGTGCAGCTGGAGCGCATGGTGCGGGCGCGCCTGCTCAAGGGCGGCCTCACGCCGGCGGCGGCGTGACGCGCGCCCCCGCGGCGCCCTCCCCCGCGGCCCAGGCGTCGCCGGCCCGCGCCGGCGCGGGGCCCGCGCTCGACGTGGCGAAGCTCCGCGCCGACTTCCCCATCCTCGCCGAACGGATGCGCGGCAAGCCGCTCGTCTATCTCGACAATGCGGCCACCAGCCAGAAGCCGCGGGCGGTGCTCGATGCGATCGCGCGCTACTACGCCACCGAGAACGCGAACGTGCATCGCGGCGTCTACCAGCTCAGCGAGCACGCCACGGCGTTGTACGAAGGCGCGCGCGAGAAGGCGCGCGCGTTCCTGAACGCGCGCGAGGCGCGCGAGATCATCTTCGTGCGCGGCACCACCGAGGGGATCAACCTGGTGGCGAGCAGCTGGGGACGCGCGCACCTCGCCGCCGGCGACGAGATCCTCGTGACGGCGATGGAGCACCATTCGAACATCGTGCCCTGGCAGCTGATCGCCGAAGAGCGCGGCGCGCGCCTGCGCGTGATCCCGATGGACGAGCGCGGCGCGTTGTGCGTGGACGAGATCCCGAAGCTCCTCGGCCCGAAGACGAAGCTGGTCGCGCTGGTGCACGTGTCCAACTCGCTGGGCACCATCAACCCGGTGAAGGAGATCGTCGCGCTGGCGCATGCGCGCGGGATCCCCGTCCTGGTGGACGGCGCGCAGCGCGCGCCGCACGGACCCATCGACGTCCAGGATCTGGACGCCGACTTCTACACGATCTCGAGTCACAAGATGTTCGGCCCGACCGGCTTCGGCGTCCTCTATGGGAAGGCCGCGCTCCTCGACGCGATGCCGCCCTACCAGGGCGGCGGCGACATGATCCGCTCGGTGACCTTCGAGAAGACGACGTACGCGCCCCTCCCCGCGAAGTTCGAAGCGGGCACCCCGCACATCGCGGGCGCCGTGGGGTTCGGTGCGGCCATCGACTATCTCGGCGCGCTGGACTGGGAGAAGGTCGCGGCGCACGAAGCCGACCTGCTTGCGTACGCGTCGGCGTCGCTCGCCGCGATCCCCGGCGTACGCCTCGTCGGCACCGCCCCGCACAAGGCGAGCGTGGTGTCGTTTGTGCTCGATGGCGTGCACGCGCACGACGTCGGCACGATCGTGGACCAGGAGGGCGTCGCCATTCGGACCGGGCACCACTGCACGCAGCCGGTGATGGACTTCTTCGGCGTGCCGGCCACGGCGCGCGCGTCGTTCGCGTTCTACAACACACGCGGCGACGTTGACGCGCTGGTCGCCGCCGTGAAGAAGGTGCGCGAGGTGTTCGCCTGATGTCCGACCTCGCCGACCTCTACCAGCAGATCATCATCGACCACAACCGGAACCCGCGGAACTTCAAGACGCTCGGCGGCGCCAACCGCACCGCGCTCGGCGACAACCCGCTCTGCGGGGACAAGATCACGCTCCAGCTCCGCCTCGACGGCGATGTCATCGCGGACGCGGGCTTCCAGGGTTCAGGGTGCGCGATCTCGCAGGCCTCGGCGTCGCTCATGACGAGCGCCGTGAAAGGCAAGCGCACCGCGGACGCCCTCGCGCTCTTCGCGTCCTTCCACGCCATGGTGATGGGCGAGGCGGGCGCGCCGCCCGACGCGGCGTCGCTCGGCAAGCTGGCCGCGTTCGCCGGCGTGCGGCAGTTCCCGGCGCGCGTGAAGTGCGCCAATCTCCCCTGGCACACGCTGCACGCCGCGCTCACCGCGGCGGCGGAGCCGGTCTCGACCGAGTAGCTTTATCGGCCATGACCGGCCGACCTTCCGCGATCCTCTACGTCATCGCTCCGGAACGCTTCCGCGACGAGGAGCTGCTCGAGCCCAAGCGCGCGCTGGAAGCGGCGGGGCACCGGGTCACGGTGGCGTCCACGCGCGCCGGCACCGCGACCGGGATGCTCGGCGCGCGCGTCACCGTCTCGTCGACCCTGCGCGAAGTGCGAGCGGAGGACTTCGATATGCTCGTGTTCGCGGGCGGCGCGGGTTCCCCGGCGCACCTCTGGGAAAGCGCCGAGGCGGTAGCGCTGGCGCGCGCGATGTTCGGGCGCGGCCGGCCTGTCGGGGCGATCTGCCTTTCTCCTCCGGTGCTTGCGCGGGCCGGCGTGCTTGCGGGCAAGCGCGCGACCGTCTACCCTGAGTCGCGCGCCATCCTGGAAATGAAACGGGGAGGCGCGACGCTCGTAGAAGAACCCGTCGTGACAGAAGGCATCATCATCACCGCGCGCGGGCCCGAGGCCGCTCCGGCTTTCGGCGTCGCGCTCGTCAACCTCCTGGGCCCATGAACACAGACCTCGTCGTCGAGATCGACCGCATCACCAAGCGGTTCTCGGAGTTCGTCGCGGTATCCGGATTGTCGCTGGCGGTGCCGCGTGGCTCGGTATACGGACTCCTCGGCCCCAACGGCGCCGGGAAGACCACCACGATCCGGATGATCATGAACATCACCATCCCGGACGAAGGCTCGGTGACCCTCTTCGGCGACACGCTGGGCGGGCGGCACCACAGCGCGCGCATCGGCTATCTCCCCGAGGAGCGCGGGCTCTACCGGAAGATGAAGGTGCGGGACACGTTGATCTTCCTGGCGGAGGCCAAGGGGGTGTCGCGCGCGGTGGCCGGGAAGAAGGCCGACGAGTGGCTCGACCGCCTGGGCTTGGGCGAGTGGAGGCTGCGCAAGGTGGAGGAGCTGTCCAAGGGCATGCAGCAGAAGGTGCAGTTCATCGCCACGATGCTGCACGAGCCGGAGCTGCTCATCCTGGACGAGCCCTTCTCGGGGCTCGACCCCATCAACCAGCAGGTCCTGAAGGACACCATCGTCCATCTCTCCCGTGGCGGGACGACCATCATCTTCTCCACCCACCAGATGGATGTGGCCGAGAAGATCTGCGACCACGTGTGCATCGTGGCGCGGGGCCAGAAGGTGCTCGACGGCAGCCTCCAAGAAGTGAAGCAGGTCCACGGCGGGACGCACGTGGCGGTGGCCTTCGACGACGGCTCCGAGGCGGCGGCGTCCATCCTCTCCGATCCGAGCCTGGTGGAGAAGGCGGATGACTATGGGGTCTATGCGGAGCTGGCGTTGAAGGAGGGCGTCTCGCCGCAGACGGTGCTGGAGCGGCTGGTGCGCTCCGGGGCGCGGCTGCGCCGTTTTGAGCGCATCGAGCCTTCCCTGCACCGCATCTTCCTCGACAAGGCGGGGCCCGGCGCCGCGGACGATCTGAAGAAGGAGCCGGCCCATGCATAAGGTCTGGGCGGTGATCCGGCGGGAGTTCGTCGAGAAGGTGCGCAACAAGTGGTTCCTCATCTCGACCATCCTGGGACCGGTGTTCCTGATCGCGGTCAGCGTGCTGCCGAGCCTTCTCGCCACCAAGACGGGGAAGGTGAACAACATCGTGCTGGTGAACGAGGACGCGGGCCCGCTGGCGGAGCGGCTGCGGACCCAGCTCACGCGTACCACGCGCTTCGCGGTGACGCTTCTGCCGTCGGCGCCGGAGCGGCACGAGGCGGTGGTGGATTCGCTGACGATGTCGGTGCGGACCCTGGGGATCGACGGGTTCCTGGTGGTGAGCGCCGCGACGACGGATTCCGGCGGCGTCGAGTACCGGGGGCGGAACGTCTCGTCGATCCGCGACATGGCGGTGCTGGAGAGCGCGTTGCGCCAGACCGTGGTGGTGGAGCGGTTGAACCGTCGCGGCGTGGATCCGGCGATCGTCCAGGCGGCCCAGGGGCGCATCGACTTCCGCACCCTCAGGATCACCAAGAGCGGCGCCACCGGCGAGTCAGGCATGGCGACCTTCTTCCTTGGCTACGTGGTGGGGCTGGTCCTCTACATGATCATCCTCATCTACGGGATGGGCGTGATGCGGAGCGTGCTCGAGGAGAAGCAGACGCGCATCATCGAGGTCCTGGTCTCGAGCCTGGAGCCGTTCCAGCTGATGCTCGGCAAGGTGCTGGGGGTGGGAGGGGTCGGGCTCCTCCAGTTCAGCATCTGGGGGGTCGCCGGCTACGGGATGGTGCACTACCGGACCGAGATCCTCTCCCTGTTCCACGTCCCCGCTGCCGCGGTCAACGCGGTGCAGCTCCCCGTCATCGGTGGAACCCTGATCGTGGTCGCTGGTGTGTACTTCCTGCTCGGCTATCTCCTTTATTCGGCGCTGTTTGCGGTGGTCGGCGCCTCGGTGAACACGGACTCGGAGGCGCAGCAGGCCCAGCAGCCGGTGATGATGCTGCTGGTCTTCTCGCTGATCGTGTCGTTCGCGGCGTTGAGCGACCCCAACGGGCAGGTGGCGTTGGTGTCGTCGCTGGTGCCGCTCTCGGCGCCCATCATCATGCCGGTGCGGGTGGCGACGTCGGATGTGCCCAATTCGCAGCTGGCGCTCTCGATGGCCATCATGCTGGTGACGTCGCTGGTGGTGGTCTGGGGCGCGGCCCGGGTCTACCGGATCGGGATCCTGATGTACGGGAAGCGGCCCAACCTGAAGGAGATGTGGCGGTGGGCCCGGCAGAGCTGACCGGGTAGGTAGTTCAGGCGGCGGTCGGCGAGTCGCGCACCATCGGGGCGCAGCCCGGCGTGCTCCCGGGGCCGCGCGAGCATCAGGCCGCCGCCGGCTGCCATCGCACCCCGTTTCACGTGCAACACCCCCCGCCCCACTCTCGTCTCCGTTCCCTATCTGTTTCACG
>JBGPHD010000154.1:0-7513 GCA_041484135.1 Gemmatimonadota bacterium | reverse complement strand
TCGACGCCTACGTCGCCCAGGCGGTCCGCGACTGGAACGTGCCGGGCCTCGCCATCGCCGTGGTCAAGGACGACTCGCTGGTCTTCGTCCATGCCTACGGCGTGCGCACGTTAGGCTCGGCCGACTCCGTCACCCCGCACACCCTCTTCGCCAACGCCTCGACCACCAAGGCCTTCACGTCCATGGTGGTCGCGATGCTGGTGGACTCGGGGACGCTGCACTTCGATGACCGGGTCGCGCGCCTGGTGTCCGAGCTGGTGATGCGCGAGCCGTACGTCACGCAGGAGCTCACCCTGCGCGACCTGCTCAGCCACCGCGTCGGGTTCGGGGACCCGGAATACCTGTGGTACGGCCGGGATGACGACTTCACCACCATCGCGCGGCACTTGAGCCAGGTGCCACCGCAGTCGAGCTTCCGCTCGCATTACGCCTACAACAACGTCACCTACGCGACCGCCGGCGTGATGGCCGCGCGCGCGACCGGCGCCACCTGGGACGACCTGGTGCGGACGCGCATCCTCGGGCCCCTCGGCATGAGTGAGACCGTGACCCAGGGGTCGGGCCTCGCGGGCCGCAGCGACGTGGCGCAGCCGCACGATCTCGAGGACGACACGCTGCGCGCCATCACCCGCGACGCGATCGGGCTGGTGGACGCCATCGCCCCCGCTGGCGCGATGTACTCGAACGTGCTCGACATGGCGAAGTGGATGCGCTTCCTGCTGGACTCCGGCCGGGCCCAGGGCCGGCGGCTGGTGAGCGCGGCCTCGTTCGCGGAGCTGTTCCGGCCCCAGACCGTCATCCGGGTCGAGGACTTCTACCCCACCGCGCGGCTCACGCGGCCCCACTTCACGGCCTACGGGATGGGCTGGTTCCTCCAGGACTATCGCGGCGAGGCCGTGGCGATGCACACCGGGAGCATCGACGGGACGGTGGCGATCGTCGGGCTCATCCCCGACCGGCGGCTCGGGGTCGTGGTCTTCGCCAATCGCGACCACACCGAGCTCAGGCACGCCTTGATGCTGCGGGTCTTCGACCAGTTCATCGGCGGCGCCCGGCGCGACTGGAGCACCGACCTGCGCGCGCTGTACGACAGCATCACGGCCGCGGCCAGGGCGCGGACGCGGCGCGTCGAGGAGTCGCGGGTCCTTGGCACGCACCCCAGCCTCCCGCTCGAGCGTTATGCGGGGACCTACACCGACAGCCTCTTCGGGGACCTCACGGTGCGGCTGGAGAACGGCGGGCTGGTGGCGTCGGCGTCAGCCTTCCTCACCGCCGACCTCGAGCCCTGGAACTACGACACCTTCCGGATGCGCTGGCGCCACCGCTGGCTGGCAGCGAGCTTCGCGACCTTCCGGCTCGGGGAGCGGGGCCAGGTGGTGGAGGTGGCGGTGGACGGCGCCGTGCGCCGGAGAGTGGAGGGGCGCGCCCCCTAGCCGCGCGGGGGCGGGGAGGCCTACGGCCGGCGCGACCGCTGCCCGCCCTGAGCGCCCTGCCTCAGCAGCGCCGCCGTCTGCAGGTCGCGGGCGCGGACCTTCTGCGAATCGGTGAGCAGGACCATCGCCGCATCCTGTGCGACCCGCGCGTTCTCCCGCATCCGCCCCACCAGCGCACGGACCTGGTCGCGCACGGAGTCAGGGAGCTCCACGCCGCCGGCCGTCCCGCCGCTGCCCCCGGCGCCTGCCGGCGGGTCCATGGCGATCATGGGCGCCATGCCTCCCATCCCGACGGGCAGGATGGAGTCGAGCCGCATCTGGAGCTGACGGTTCTGCCGGAAGAGCCGCATGTTCACGCGGACGAGCTGCATCACCACGCTGTCGGCGAGCCGGAGCGAGTCGCGATGCTCGAGGAGGAAGCCGATCGGGTCCATCGCGGCGAAGCCGGGGCGCGTGGCGCCCTGGCCGCGCTCCGGGCCTTCCTGGGCCGCGAGCGGCGCGCTCCCGATGAGACCGGCCGTTGCGATGGCGACGGCGGCGACCGCTACCCGCGCCCGGTGTGCATGCGACCAGCGGATCACCGACATGACCTTCCTCCGACTAGGATGACTGCCCGGCTCGAATGGGACGATGGTGATACCCCAAAGGTAACACGGAATTCCCGCCCCTTGATGCCCGCTCCCGCTCCGGGCATTCTCCAGCATACCCTGATCACCGTCTCCTGGAGGTCTGCGCCGATGCTCGCACGCGCCATCGCGTTCTCGTCCCTCGCCATCCTCGGTGCCGGAGCCCTGGCCGCACAGGCTCCCCCGCCGCAGCCGCCGGCCGCGCCGGCCCGCGCCCTCACGGCCGAGCAGCAGTTGGCCTCGGCGGTCCTCCCACTGCCGGCCGACATGCAGGCGGGCGCGACCGTGTGGGGCTACGGGGCCGACGGCCGCTTCACGAAGCTCCGCGACGGGACCAACCACATGGTGTGCCTCGCCGACAACCCGCGCGAGGAGCGCTTCCACGTGGCGTGCTACCACGACTCGCTCGAGCCGTTCATGGCGCGGGGCCGCGAGCTCAGGGCGCAGGGGGTCATCCAGCCGGCGCTGGACAGCATCCGCAACGCCGACATCACCGCGGGCCGGATCCACATGCCGCCGGTGGCGAGCCTCTTCTCGATCACCGGCCAGACCGACAGCTACGACCCGGCGGCGAACATCATTCGCGCCGGGCGCCAGCTCTTCGTGGTCTACGTGCCCTTCGCCACCGCCGCATCCACGGGTCTCCAGACGACGCCGGCGCGCGGCATCCCGTGGCTGATGGACCCCGGCTCGCCCAAGGCGCACGTGATGATGACGCCGACGATGTGAGAGCGGCGTTCAACAACAAGAAACGTTGAAGGTCGAAGGGAAAGAGGCGTTGAACGTTGAAGAAAGAGGCGAAGACGTGACCGCTGCCGAGCGTGAAGCGCTGATCAGCCGCTACGAGGCGGGCCCGCGCGTCCTGCGCGAGGCGCTGGCGAAGGTCCCCGCGGAGGCGATCAAGTGGCGGCCCGCGCCGGGGAAGTGGTCGGTGCACGAGGTGGTGGTGCACTGCGCGGACAGCGAGACCACCTCGGCCGTGCGGATCCGGTTCCTGGTGGGCGAGGACCGGCCCACGCTCTCGGGATACGACCAGGACCGCTGGGCGGCGACGTTCGACTACCACGCGCTCCCGTTCGAACCCTCACTGAAGCAGATCGACGCCGTGCGGGCCTGGACGACGGCGCTGATCCGGAGCCTGCCCGAGTCAGCGTGGGCGCGCGAGGGGACGCACTCCGAGATGGGCCGCTACACCGCCGAGCAGTGGCTCGAGATCTACGCGGAGCACCTCGAGGTGCACGCGCGGCAGATCGCGCGGAACATGGAGGCGTGGAAAACGAAGCGCTGATTGGACTGGCGGCCGGGGCGTCAATGTGGCATCGTGTGGCCGAACCTAACAGCCCGTGGACATGCCGGAACCGCCGTACTCGGAAAGCGATACCCGCCAGCAGATCATTGACCACCGCCTGCGCCTCGCGGGCTGGGACGTCAACGATCCATCGCAGGTCATCCAGGAACTCGACATCTACGTCGGCGACGAAGGTCGGACCGGCGCCGTGCGCGAGCCCCGCCGGGAATACGCAGGTCACCAGTTCGCCGACTACGGCCTGCTGCTTCGGGGGCTGCCCACCGCCGTCGTCGAAGCCAAGAAGACGAGCCGAGACGCGGAGGTAGGGCAGGAACAGGCCAAGCAGTATGCGGAGCACCTTAAGCGGATCCACGGTGGCAGCCTGCCATTCATCATGTATTCGAACGGCCACGACACCTTCTTCTGGGACTCCGAGCGGTATCCCCCCGCGAAGGTGTTCGGGTTCCCCACGCCGAGCGATCTGGAGTGGCTGGTTGAGCGACAGTCGGGACGCGGCGCGCTGTCGGTCGAGCTGATCGACACGGCCATCGCGGGCCGTGACTATCAGATCGAGGCCGTGCGGACGTTGCTCGACGCCATCGAGTCGGGGCGCCGGAAGTTCCTGATGGTCATGGCGACGGGCACCGGCAAAACGCGCGTCGCGGTCGCGCTCGTGGATGCTCTCATGCGCGCGCACTGGGTGAAGCGCGTGCTCTTCTTGGTGGACCGGATCGCCCTCCAGGAGCAGGCGGTCGGCGCTTTCAAGGAGCACTTGCCCGCGTCACCCCGCTGGCCCCATGAAGGCGAATCCGTGTTCGATCGCAATCGCCGGGTCTACGTCACGACCTATCCGACCATGCTCAACTTGATCGAGGCGGGAACGACGCCGGCTACGTGGATCTCGCCGTTCTTCTTCGACCTCATCATCGCCGACGAGAGCCACCGCAGCATCTACAACACCTACCAGCAGGTCGTCCGCTACTTCCACGGCCTAACGCTCGGCCTTACCGCGACACCGAGGGATCATGTCGATCACGACACCTTCGCGCTGTTCGACTGCCCGACCGGGGATCCGACGTTCGCCTACGGCTACGACGAGGCGGTGCAGCACGATCCCCCGTACCTGTGCGACTTCGAGGTGCTCAAGGTCCGGACCAAGTTCCAGGTCGCGGGCATTCGCGGGCCGGAGCTCGACGAGCCAGAGAAGGAGCAGCTCGAGATGGAGGGGTTCGATCCCGAGACGATCGACTTCGAGGGCACCGACCTCGAGGTCAAGGTCACCAACAGCGGCACCAACGCGCTGATCGTCCGGGAGTTCATGGAGGAGTCGATCAAGGATCCCACCGGCACGCTTCCCGGCAAGTCCCTCATCTTCGCCTGTTCGGTGAAGCACGCCCGGCGCCTCCACGAGCTCTTCGACCAGCTCTACCCGGAGCACCGCGGGCAGCTCGCCAAGGTGCTCGTCTCGGACGACTCACGCGTGTACGGCAAGGGTGGGCTGCTGGATCAGTTCAAGACCCAGGACATGCCGCGCGTGGCCATTTCGGTGGACATGCTCGACACCGGCGTGGACGTCCTCGAGGCCGTGAACCTGGTCTTCGCCAAGCCGGTGTACTCGTACGTGAAGTTCTGGCAGATGATCGGCCGCGGCACGCGGGTGCTCAAGGCCGATCCCGCGCTGCGCAAGGCGTGGTGCCCGGAAAAGGACAAGTTTCTCATCATCGATTGCTGGGCCAACTTCGAGTACTTCGAGATGCACCCCAAGGGCCGCGAGCCCGGCACCCAGGTGCCGATGCCGGTGCTGCTCTTCCGCGCCCGGTTGGACAAGCTCGAGATCGCGCTCGCCCGTTCGGCGCACGAGATAGCCGAGTCGATCAAGGCGGACCTTCGGGCCGACCTGGCGGCGCTGCCCGGGAACAACGTGGTGGTGCTGGAGCGTCAGGCGGACCTGGCGCGCGTCCAGGGTGACGCGTACTGGGCACGTCTGGACCGCGACGACCTCGGCTTCCTGCGGCAGACCATCGCGCCCATCCTGCGGGCGAAGTCGGATGCGGAGTTCAAGGCGCTTAGGTTCGAGACGGACGTCGTCCAGTTCGGCGCGGCGCTCCTGGCCGGCAACCGGGACGCGATGGAAGCGCTCCGCGAGACGATCGTGGACCAGGTCGCCGAGCTGCCGCTGGGCGTCAACCTGGTCATGAGGGAGCGCGCCCTCATCGAGTCAGTGCTCAGCACGGCATGGTGGGAGGCGGTGGACGACGCCGGGCTGCGCACCCTCGCCGCACGCCTTGGTCCCCTGATGCACTTCAGGCAGCAGCGCACAGGCGCCATGGTCGCGCTGAACCTGGCGGACCTCACGGCGGTGCACGAGCGCATCGCGTTGGGGCCCGATGGGCGCGACATGCCGATCGTGGAGTACCGCAAGCGGGTGGAGGAGGCGGTGCGTGCGCTGCTCGCCGAGAACCCGGTGCTTCAGCGGCTTCGGGCGGGCGAACGGGTTTCGGATGGCGACCTCCGCGCGCTGGCCGAGCTGCTCCGGCGGCAGGAGCCCGGCATCGACGAGGAGCGGCTGCGGAAGGTCTATGACGTGCGCACCGCCAGCTTCGTCCAGCTGATCCGGCACGTGCTGGGCGTCGAGCCGCTGGAGCGGTGGTCCACCCAGGTGACGCGCGAGTTCGAGGAGTTCATCGCGGCGCATACGACGTACTCGGCGCTCCAGATCCGTTTCCTGCAGACCCTCCGGACGTTCATCCTCCAGCGGGGACGGCTGGAGCGCCGGGACCTCGTCGAGTCGCCGTTCACGCAGCTACACCCGCAGGGAGTGCGCGGGGTGTTCCCGGCCCGCGAGATAGATGAAATCATCGGCTTCGCTGCGGGGCTGGTGGCGTAGCCAAGAATGGGGTAGTACCAGTGTACAATAGGGTAGTATTGACATTTCACTACCCTATTAATAGCTTGTCGTACCACCATGCATTCCTTCGCCCCGAACCTCCTCGAGACGCTGCGGCTCAGCCCAACGGATGGGTCCACCCTCCAGGCCCTCGGCGAATGCCGTGGCCGCCAGGAACTGTTCCGGCGTCAGACGCCGGAGCTGCTCGCCGCCCTCAAGGACGCGGCGGTGATCGAGTCCAGCGAGTCGTCGAACCGCATCGAAGGGGTCGTTGCCCCTCACCCGCGCATCGAGGCGCTGGTGCTGAAGAACGCGACGCCCCAGAACCGGTCGGAGCAGGAGATCGCGGGCTATCGGGACGCCCTCAACCTGATCCACGAGTCGGGGCGTGAGATGGCATTCACGGTCAACGTCATCCTTCAGCTGCACACGATGCTGTATCGCTACCACGCGGGGCCGGGCGGCCGCTGGAAGATGACGCAGAACGAGATCGTCGAGCGCGGCGCCGACGGCAAGCTGCTGCGGGTGCGGTTCGTGCCGCCGAGCCCGGTGGCGACGCCGGCGATGATGGAGGGGCTGGCCGAGGGCTACCGGCGCGCGCTTGCGGACGGGCGGGAGCCCCTGATCCTCGCGCCGCTCGCGGTGCTCGACTTTCTGTGCATCCATCCCTTCAGCGACGGCAATGGACGCGTGGCGCGGCTCCTCACACTCCAACTGCTCTACCACTTCGACTACGAGGTGGGGCGCTACATCAGCCTGGAGCGCATCATCGAGGAGTCGAAGGAGACGTATTACGAGGCCCTGGAGGCCAGCTCGCAGGGCTGGAACAAGGGACGCCACGACGTCCTGCCGTGGATGCGGTACCTCTGGGGCGTGGTGCTGCGGGCCTATCGAGAGTTCGAGGACCGGGTCGGCACGCTGCGGACCGGCCGTGGCTCGAAGACCGATCTGGTGGTGGAAGCCATCCAGCGGCGGATCAAGCCGTTCGCCATTTCGGACATCGAGGCGGACTGCCCGGGCGTGACGCGGGACTGGATCCGCATCGTGCTCCGGCGGATGCGTGATGAAGGCAGGATCGTGGCACAGGGCAAGGGCCGCGGTTCGCGGTGGGTGAAACGGGAACCATGAGGAAGGAACGATGCTGACATCGGCGCTGCGCTCCAAGGTGGACGCGCTGTGGGACAAGTTCTGGTCGGGCGGGATCGCCAATCCGCTGACCGCGATCGAGCAGATCAGCTACCTGCTCTTCATGCGGCGGCTCGACGCGCTGGACGAGAAG
>JBGPHD010000153.1:0-7771 GCA_041484135.1 Gemmatimonadota bacterium | reverse complement strand
CCCAAGAGGATCGTCTACCCGATGATCCAGGCCACCAAGGCGGGGCTGACGCTCAACATCAACGAGCTGGAGTCGCTCTACCTCTCGCACGGGAACGTGGACCGCGTCGTGGCGGCGCTGGTGTCGGCGGACAAGGCCGGCATCCAGCTCACCTTCAAGCAGGCCTCGGCGATCGACCTGGCCGGGCGCGACGTGCTCGAGGCGGTGCAGTTCTCGGTGAACCCGAAGGTGATCCAGACCCCCAAGGTGGCGGCGATGGCGAAGGACGGCATCCAGCTCCTCGCGCTCGCCCGCGTCACCATCCGCGCCAACATCAACCGGCTGGTGGGCGGCGCCGGCGAGGAGACGATCCTGGCGCGGGTGGGCGAGGGCATCGTCGCGACCATCGGCTCGGCGGAATCGCACAAGCAGGTGCTCGAGAGCCCGGACATGATCTCCAAGACGGTGCTGGCGAAGGGCCTCGACAGCGGCACCGCGTTCGAGATCCTCTCGATCGACATCGCCGACGTGGACGTGGGCAAGAACATCGGCGCGCAGCTCCAGACCGACCAGGCGGAAGCGGACAAGCGCATCGCGCAGGCCAAGGCCGAGGAGCGGCGGGCGCTCGCCGTCGCCATCGAGCAGGAGCAGAAGGCGCGGGTGCAGGAGATGCGCGCCAAGGTGGTCGAGGCCGAGGCGCAGATCCCGCTCGCGATCGCCGAAGCGTTCCGCAAGGGCAACCTCGGCATCATGGACTTCGCGCGGTACCGGAACCTCCAGGCGGACACGACGATGCGGGCCGCCATCGCGGGGGAGAGCAGCGGCGGGGATCAGACGGGCGGCGGCTCCGGCGGCCTGGGGTCGTAGCGGCGCGCGATGAACGTGAACTTCGCCGATTTCAATCCGGTCATCCCCATCATCATCCTGTGGGCGGCGGCGGTCATCTTCGGCAAGAAGAAGCGGCAGGCGCAGCGGCCCGGGGCGACTGAGAGCCAGCGCAGCCTGAGCCCCGACCCCGACGCCGGCGCGATCCGCGGCGCCGCGGCGACGGACCTGGCGCGCGCGCTCGAGGCCCTGAAGGCGGCGGAGGAATCGGCGCGGCACCCGCGGCCGGCAAGCACGCTGCACGAGGCCCCAACGCGCCAGGGAACGGCGCCCGGCCTCATGCCGGACCAGACCGAGCGGGCGCGCGCGTACCTCGAGACGCGGAAGGCGCAGGCACGGTCACACCTGGCGCGGCAGCCGCAGCGCGAGGTCTTCCAGCCGAAGTCGTCGAAGGCGCGGACCCGGCTCTCGCTCGAGGACCACTCGGAGCTCTCCCAGGACGCGTTGGAAGGCGACACCACCGATTTCGACGACGACGCCGTCCGCATCGCGGACGCGCGGCTCAAGGAGGCGGAGGACTTCGAGCGGGTCCTGGCGCCGGGCGAGTCGCGGCGCATGGCCGCCCGGATCACCGCGGCTCCGGCGCCCGCCCCGGCCGTCGCGCGCCCCACGCCGGCGCCCGCGGCCAGCGTGCTCTCGAGGTTCGCCACAGGGCGGCTGCGCGACGCCGTGATCCTGAGCGAGATCCTCGGCCGTCCGATGGGCGAGAGGCCCGGCCCCCGGTAGCGGCCCCCGTGACGTCCGCGTAACTTCTTCGCTCAATTGGGACAGACCGAGTCGGTGCAATATGCTGCGGCCCTCGGGCACGCGGTGGAGATGCTGCGAGCCTCGCAGGGGCCCGGCGAGCCGCAGAAGGAGGCACTGCGTGTGCTCCTGGAGCTGACCGATATCCGGTCGGCGACGGTGCGGTACTACGACGGCGCCCTCGCCGTGGATGACCTCGAAGTCCCTCCCGACGTTCCCGAGATCGCCTCCCTCATCGGCGCCATGCGCGCGCATGCCGTGGCGGAGCTCATGGTGGCGCGCGGCGCCGATCCGCTGGAGCTGCTCGCGCTGGTGCGCGGCCTCTCGGCCGGCGCGGGGCACGGGAAGATCAAGGAGCGCCTGCGCGACGCGCAGTCCACCCGCATCATGGTGGTGATGAACCGGCCGTACGAGCTGGCCAGCGCGCCCCGGGAGCGCAGCATCACCCAGGCGTTCCTCAAGGTGGCGCTCGACGAGGCCGTGCTCGACGAGTGGAACAAGTTCCTCTCCACGGGCTCGGCGATCCACGACCCTCACGCGGTCCACATCGACCGCGGCAGCACCGAGACGCCGCCGGCGCCGCCAGCGCCTCCGCCGGAGCCCGCCGCCAGCCCTGTCACGGACGCCGCCGCCGATGCTCCGCCTGCGCCCGCGGCCGCCGAGGCCTCGCCTCCGGCGCCGCCGCCCGAGGCATCCCCACCGCCACCGGTGCGAATCTCAAAGCCGCGGGTGAGGCGTATCTCGGGAGGGGGCAGGCCGTCCGGTCCCAGCGCCGGTCCGCAGGCGGCCACGGTCCAGGCCTTCTCGCCGCTCGGCAAGGCGCTGGCCAACGTGCTGCGGGACCCCTATTCCTCGGACATCCTCTCGCGGATGACCCAGTTCGCGCGCTGCGCCCAGGATGCGTTCCACCAGGGCCAGATCGGCGAGGTGATCGACGCGCTGGCGATCGCGATCGACCTGGAGTCCAAGGCGCCGCTGGGGTCGCCGCGCGACTGCTATTCGGTGAACATCCGGCGGATCCTGAACGGGGCCCATCTGGCCAAGGTCGTGCCGTTCGTGCTGGAGCCGAAGCGCGGCGACCGGGCCACGGTGGTGGTGCGCCGCGGCGGGGACGACTCCATCGACATGCTGCTCGGACTGCTCGCGCGGGCCGAGTCGTTGCGCGAGCGGCGGGCCTACGTGGGCGTGCTGCGTGGCATGCCGCAGGGCGTCGACCGGGTCCTCCAGCTGCTCCGGAACGACCAGTGGCAGCTGGTCCGGAACATCGCGGAAGTGATCGGCGAAGAGCGCCTGGAGAAGGGCGTCTCCTATCTGGCGCGCTTGCTCGAGCACGGGGACGCGCGGGTCCAGCGCGCGGCGGCGGTGGCGCTGGCGAAGATCGGGGCGCCGGCGACCGTCGAGCCGGTGCGACGCCTCCTCACCTCGAGCCCACCGGAGCTGAAGGCGCTCATCGTCCAGAGCATCGGGAATGGCTCGCCGGCGCTGGCGCCGACCCTCGCCACCCTGGCGGCCACGGAGGCGAACCCGGACCTGCTCCGAGAGTATTGCCGCGCCCTGGGGCGCATCGGGACGCCGGACGCTGTGCGGGCGCTCGAGAAGGCCGCGCAGGCGGGCGGCAAGGTGCTCGGTCGCAAGCCGGCCGCCGTCCGCCTGACGGCCATCGAGGGACTCGGGCTGGCCGGCGGCGCCCTGGCGGAGCGGGCCCTGGAAGCGCTCGCCGGGGACGGCGACAAGGTCGTCCGCGGCGCGGCGCAGATCGCGCTCGACGCGGTGCGCGCGAAACAGGCCGTCACGATCTGATGCCACTCCACCATCATCGCGGCGCGGCGCGCTCGGCGCCGCAAGCCCCGTGCGCTATATTGCGTTCGCGCCCGAGTGGTGGAATGGCAGACACGCTGGACTCAAAATCCAGTGCCGGCGACGGCGTGAGAGTTCGACTCTCTCCTCGGGCATCCTTCCTCTAGCCGATGTTCAACCACGAGCTGTACGCCGCCTCGTTCGCTCGGGCCGTGGCCGTTCTGCGCGCCATCCCGCCCGACGTCGAAGCCCAGAAGTCGGCGCTGCGCGCGCTGGTCGCGCTGGGCGACCTCTCTTCCGCCACCCTGCGCCTCTACGACGGCGTCCTCTCTGTGGACGACATCGCCATCCCCGATCAAGTACCGATGGTCGGGACGCTCGCCGGCCGCATGGCGGCCCACGACATCGCCGAGGTGGTGGTGGGCCGCGGGGCCGAGCCGGCGGAGCTGCTCGCGCTGCTGCGGGGGATCGCCGCCGACAGCGGCGGTGAGAGCGTCAAGGAGCGGCTGCGCGCCGTGGGGTCGAACCGGATCATGGTCATCCTCTCGCACCAGCCCACCCGCGACCGGCGCCGGGCCGCGAGCGTGACGCAGGCCGTCGAGGCGGCCGCCATCGAGGCCGCGATGGCCGCGCCGACGGCGCCCAAGAAGGAGAAGGAGAAGGTGGAGTGGGTCGAGCCCTCGCCCACCGTGGTGGAGATGGACCTCGGCGAGGAGGTGGCGGCCGGGACCACGGGCATGGTCGACGTGCCCGGCGGCGCGCCGCCCGCGGCGCCGGAGGCCGCGCCGCCGGCCCCCGCACCTCCGGCCGCGATGGACCTGCCCGATGCGATCCCCGTCAGCAGCAACCTGGGCAAGGCTCTCTCCATGCTGCTCCAGTCGCTGGCGGGCGGGAACGTCCTCGAGCGGTTGACCCTGGTCGGCGAGCAGGTGCAGCTGGCGCTCCAGGACGACAAGATCGAAGCCGCGGTGGACGCGATCTCGCTCGTCATCGCCCTGGAGGCGGACGCGCCGGAGGGCTCGGTGCGCAACAGCTACGGCATCGTGCTGAAGCGGATGCTCCCCAAGGACGCGCTGATCCAGGTGGCACGGTTCGTCGCCGACCCGCGGCGTGGCGAGGCGGCCGCGCGGGTGCTCCAGCGCCGCGGCTCGGACAGCACCGACGTGCTCCTCGGGCTCCTCGCGACGGCGGAGTCGAGCCGCGAGCGGCGCGCCTACAGCCTCGCGCTGCGCGGGATCCCGGAGGGGACCGGCCTCATCGTCCAGATGCTCGGTCACGAGAAGTGGTTCGTGGCGCGCAACGTGGCCGAGGTCGCGGGGGAGATCCGGATCGAGGAAGCGGTCCCCGAGCTGGGCCGCCTGCTCACCCACGCCGATGCGCGGGTCCGCCGCGCCGCCGCGGTGGCGCTCGCCAAGATCGGCACCAAGCAGACGATGGAGCCGCTCCTCCGGCTGCTCAAGGAGGGGGACAAGGAGCTGCGGGCGCTGGTGGCGGCCAGCATCGGCGGGGAAGAGCGGTCGCGGGCGCTGGCGATGCCGCTGGTGGTCCTGGCGGAGGAGGAGACGGACCCCGCGGTGGTGGCGGAGTACTACCGGGCGTTAGGCAGGATCGGGACCCCGGAGGCGGTCCAGGCGCTGGTCAAGGCGGCACAGCCGGGCGGGCTGCTCATCGGCCGGCGGGCGTCAGGGGCACGGGCGGCCGCCGTGGATGGCCTGCGCCTCGCGGGCGGCGCCACGGCGCGGACGGCGCTGGAGAGTCTCGCTTCCGACGGGGACAAAGCGGTCCGGGAGCTGGCGCGGCGCGCGCTGGACGAGATCAAGGGCAAGGGGTAACATTAGGCAGAGTAATCCACGCCACATCTCTCGTCGTCGAGGCACCAGGCCCTGAGACGTTCCTTCGCCGTCCGGACCTTCGGTCTTGCCGCGCTCTTCTTCCTGGCCAGCTGTTTCCACGACAGCATGGGGCCGGGAGAGGCGCGCCTCGTGCAGCTCGCGTTCGCCCCCGTCTTCGAGCGCCGCGCCCTCGAGATCGTGGACTTCACCAGCGTCCACGTGCACATCGCGCTCATCGGCGGCGGCTCCGCCTTCGACACCACCGTCACCTTCCCGCCGACCGCCGACTCCGTGGAGCTCCACGCGAACGTGCCGGTGCAGGGCACCAGCCAGACCTTCTCGTTCAACATGGACTTTCTGAATGCGGCGGGGGACACGGTCTTCCAGACCGGCCCAGATACGGTGAGCCTCGCCCCCGGTGCCCTCGCCCATGCGCCCCTGACGCCCCCGGCGCGCTACACCGGCCCGGGGAGCAACGCGGTCTCCATCCGCATCGACTCCTCGCGCACGGGGGTCGCCTTCGGGGATTCGCTCCTTCTCACGGCGCAGGCCTACAACGCCAGCAACGTGGCGATCCCCGGGACGCCGATCGCGTGGGTGGCGCTCGACACGCCGCGGGTGCGCGTGCCCGATCCCGCGCGCGGACGCGTCATCGCCGGCACCTCGCGCGGCACCGCGCGCGTCGTGGCGCATCTTCTCCGGACCGCGCGGGACACCGCGATCGTCCCGAAGGCGGACACGGCCCAGGTCCAGGTGCAGCCGCTGCCCAGCGCCGCCGCGATCGTGGGGGGGAACAACCAGACGGGCACGGTCGGGGCGGCGCTGGCGAATCAGCTCGCGGTCAAGGTGACCGCGGCCGACGGCCTGGGCGTGAGGGACGTGCTGGTGAGCTTCGTCGTGGCGACCGGAGGCGGTTCGCTCTCCGCCGCGACGGCCACCACCAACGACACCGGCCTCGCGGTCGTCACCTGGACCCTCGGCACGACCAGCGGCGCGCAGACGGTGAGCTTCACGGTGGCGGGCGTCGCGAGCGCGCCGGGTCCTTTCGCCGCGACCGCCAACGCCGGCACGGCCACCCAGCAGATCTTCACGGTGCAGCCCTCCAACGTGAACGCGGGCGCGGCGATCGCGCCGGCCGTGGTGGTCCGGGCCGCCGACGCGTTCGGTAACACGGTGACGAGCTTCGCGGGCACCAACACGATGCTGATCCAGAACAACCCGGGCGGGTCGAGTCTCCTCGGCACGATCACCGCGCCGTTCGTGAGCGGCGTGGCGACCTTCGCGAACCTCATCCTCAGCGCGCCCGGGACCGGCTACACCCTGAGAGCGCAGCAATCGGCCACGGTGGTCGGGATCAGTGCGCCGTTCAACGTCACGGCGGTCACGCCGACGCAGCTGGCCTTCGTGCAGCAGCCCACCAGCGCGACTGCCGGCGCGGCGATCAGTCCGGCGATCACGGTCGCGATCAAAGATGGGTCGGGTAACACGGTGACGTCGGCAACGAACAGCGTGACGCTCGCGATCGGGACCAACCCCGGCGCCAGCGCCCTCTCGGGCACGGTGACGGTGGCGGCGGTGGCCGGCGTCGCGACGTTCTCGACGGCGTCGCTGAACAAGACGGGCACCGCGTACACGCTCACCGCGTCGGCGGCCGGGCTCACGGGTGCCACGAGCACCCCGTTCAACATCACGCCCGGCGCGGCCTCGGTCCTCGCCTTCACCACCCAGCCGCCGGCTTCGTCCGTGGCGGGGACGCCGTTCACGGTGATCGTGACCGCGCGCGACGCGTTCGGCAACACCGCGACCGGCTCCGGGGGCGCGATCGCGATGGCGATCGGGGCGAATCCGAGCGGCGGGGCGCTGTCGGGCACGACCCCGGTGACCGCGACGGCCGGGATCGCGACGTTCAACAACCTCAGCATCAACCTGGCGGGGGTGGGCTACACCCTGAGCGCGAGCGCCGCCGGACCGATCGTGGGGACGAGCAACGCGTTCGACATCACGTCGACCTCGTCGATCATCTCCTGGATCAACCCGCTGGGCGGCAGTTGGAGCAACCCCGCCAACTGGAGTCTCGCCCGCGTGCCGGCGCCAACCGATACGGTCCTCATCGGGCTCGCCGGGACGTACACGGTGACGCTTGACACGACTTTCACGGCGTCGTTCCTCATGATTGGCGGCGGAACCCTGACCCTCAGCTCGCGGACGTTGACGCTCGACGGGGGCATGATCATCCTGCCAGGCGGGGTCTTCGCCCCCACCTCCAGCACCGTCGCCGGTACCGGATCGCTGACCAACCAGGGCACCCTCAATCTCACCAGCAGCACGGTGGACGTGGCGCTCGACAACCTGGGGACGCTGGTCGTGCGGGGCAGCAGCGCGGTGACCGGGGTGCTGACGACGGCGGTGGGCTCGACGCTGCAGATGGAGGGGAACGGGACCCAGGGGACCGGGACCCTGACGGTGGCGAACGGATTCACCAACACCGGGGCGATCGAGCTGACGAGTGTGGGGAGCGGATTCCCCTCGCAGCT
>JBGPHD010000152.1:0-7921 GCA_041484135.1 Gemmatimonadota bacterium | reverse complement strand
CCGACGGCGTACGCCACGATGCGCCGCGGTCTCGGTGCCGCCACCGTGCTCTTCACCTGGGAGAACCTGGACCGGCGCTTCCCCCTCCCCTGGTCCGCGATGCGGCGCGCGGTCTTCCGCCGCCTCTCGGGCCTCATCGCCGGCAACACCGCCGCCGCCGACGTCGCGCGCGCGCAGGGGTACCGCGGGCCCATCGCCGTGATCCCGCAGCTCGGCGTGGACCTGCCGGCCGAGGTCGCGCGGCCCGCCTCCGATACCCTGCGGCTCGCGTACGTCGGCCGGCTCGTCCCGGAGAAAGGCGTGGACCTGCTCCTTCGCGCGGCCGCCACGCTCGCGGCGCCCTGGCGCCTCACGATCGTGGGGGACGGACCGGCACGGCCCGCGCTCGAGGCCCTCGCCTCTACGTTAGGCATCGGTGAGCGCGCGCGGTTCCTCGGGGCGCTCCCGCACGACCGGGTCGCCGCCATCTGGCGCGAGACCGACGCCCTGGTGCTCCCCTCCCGCTCCACGCCCCGGTGGAAGGAGCAGCTGGGTCACGTCCTGCTGGAGGCGATGGCTCACGGCGTGGCCACCGTCGGGTCCACCTGCGGCGCCATTCCCGAGGTCATGGGGGAGGCGGGGCTCGTCTTCGCCGAAGGCAGCGTGGAGTCCCTGGCGGAGTCGCTGCGGATGCTCGCCCTCGGCCCTGAGCAGCTGCGGCTTCTCGGCGAAGCGGGGCGCCGCCGCGCCGCCGCGCACTTCACCAACGAGCGGATCGCCGCCCGGACCCGCGCCTTCCACGACGAGGTCCTCGCCGCCCGATGACGCGTGCCCTGCTCGTCCCCGACCTGGCGTTGGAACACTGGCCCAGCATGGACCGCTATGCGGCCGAGCTGGCGCGACGTCTCGACGTGGACGTCCCGCCCGAGGCGGCGACGATGCGCGGCGCGCGGTACCTGTCGCGCTACTGGCGCTATCCGCGCGCGCTCAGGCGCTACGGCCCGGCCCTCGTCCACATCGCGGACCACTCGTACGCGCACTGCCTGAGCGCCTTCCCCGGCGTCCCCTCGATCGTCTCGATCCACGACGTCTATCCGCTGACGGTGATCGCGCGCCGGGAGCGCGGACCGCGGGCACTGCTGCGCGACGCGCTGCTCCGCGGCACGCTGGACTGGGTGCGGCGCGCCACCCGCTGGATCGCCGGATCCGCGTTCACGGCGCGCGAAGCCCAGGAGCTTCTCGGCCTGCCTCCCGACCGGATGCGGGTGGTGGGATACGGGGTGAGCGCGGCCTTCTTCACCCGGCCGCCCGAGGCGCTGGTCCTCTCGCGGCGCCGGGCCTGGCTCGACCGCCGCGCGGCCGAGGGCGGGGGCGCCGCCAAGTGGGTCATCCTGCACGTCGGCAGCTGCGAGCGGCGCAAGAACGTCGGGGCCGCCATCATCGCGCTCGGCTGGCTCCGGCGCCGCGGGGTGGACGCGGTGCTGATCCAGATCGGGGGCCGCTTCACGTCCCGGCATCACGCCGCCATCGAGGCGGTCGGCGTGGAGGGCCACGTGCGCCAGGAGTCCCGGGTGGACGAAGCGGCGCTCCTCGCCGCATACTACGCTGCCGATGTGCTCGTGCTCCCATCCACATACGACGGGTTCGGCCTCCCGGCGCTCGAGGCCCAAGCGGCGGGCCTCCCCGTGGTGACGTCCGGCGCCGGCGGTCTCGCCGAGGCGGCCGGCGATGCCGCGGTCACGGTGGAACGCCCCACTCCGCCTTTCCTCGCCGAGGCGCTGGCCCGCGTCCTCACCGACCAGGCGGTTCGAGAGGACTTGATCGCCCGTGGCCGCGCCCATGCACGCGCGCACGACTGGGACGCTGTCGCCGCGAAGGTGAAGGAGCTGTATGACGAGGTCCGTGGCACCGCCTGAACGTGCGGGCGCGAAGGTGCTCGGCTCCAGCGCCGAGCTCGACGCGGCGGCCGGCCTGCTCGACGAGCGGGGCTGGTCGTGGCCGCGGCGCGGGCGCTACTTCACGCGCCTCTGGCGCATGGCCGCCGACGCCGGCCTCGCCACGTACCCCATGTCCCGCGAGCGGGGCAAGTCGTGGGACGTACTGAACGCGGTCGGCCACTGCCTGGCGAGCGTGCCGCTGGACGGCGCCATCCTCGATGTCGGCGCCTGGCAGTCCGAAGTGCTGTGGGCGCTCAGGCGCGCCGGCTACGCGGACCTCGCCGGCTGTGACACCGATCCCCACGTGACCCGCATGCCCGGCGCCGGCGCCATCAGGTACGAGGCGCGCGACTTCTTCGCCCTCGAGGGAGGAGAGAGCGGCCTGGCGGCCCTGACCTGCCTCTCCGTCATCGAGCACGGCATGGACACCGAGTCGTTCTTCCGTCGCGCGGCCAGGCTCCTCGGCCCCGGCGGCCGGCTCCTGCTCACCACCGACTACTGGCCGGAGCCGATCGAGACCACCGGCCTCACCGCCTTCGGACGGCCGTGGACCATCGCCTCGCGCCGGACCGTGGAGACCTGGATCGCCCTCGCGGCCACCCTCGGCTTCGAGCCGGACGGCCCCGTGGCGCTGGAGGCCGCGGACCCCTGCATCCGGTGGAACGACCGGAGCTACACCTTCCTGTGGCTGGCCCTGGCACGATGCCGTTAGGCGTCGCCTGCATCTCCGTCTCCTCGGCGCTCGGCGGCTCCGAGTGGGTGCTGCTCGACTTCGCCACCCGGGCGCGCGCCAACGGCATCGAGCCGCTGGTGATCCTCCCCAAGGCGGGGCCGCTCCGCGACGCGCTGAAGGAGGCGGACATCCCGTCCGCCATCGCGCCCGCCAACGTCGACTTCCTGGAGCTGTCGCAGCGGGAGATGCTCTCGTTCGAGGGGGGCCTGCGCTTCGCGCGCGGGGCGTGGCAGTGGTCGCGCATGATCGGCGCCGAGCTGGAGCGGCGCGACGCGCTCCCGGTGGGGCGCCCCACCGTGCTCTACTCGAACGGGTTCAAGGCGCACCTCGCCACGTCGCTGCTGCGCGGGTACCGCCGGGTGTGGCACCTGCACGAGTTCCCGCCCGAGCGGCTCGACATCCTGTGGAAATCCCTGGCCGGCGCCCTGCCCCACGCCACCATCGCCAACTCGCGCGCTGTCGCGGAAGCGTGGCGCACCGACCGCTTCCCCGCCCCACGCATCGCCGTGAACGGGGTGGACACCGCGCGGTTCGAGCCTTCTCCGCCCACCGGCTGGATCCACGAGGAGCTGGGACTCCCGCGGTCCGCGCGGCTGATCGGCATGCCCGCGGTCTTCGCGCGGTGGAAGGGGCATTTGCTGGTGGTGGAGGCGTTCGAGCGGATGGCCGCGGACGTCCCGGACGCGCACCTCGTCCTGGTGGGCGGTCCGATCTACGACACGGTGGCCGAGCGCGGCTACGGCGAAGAGCTCGTCCGGCGGGTGCGACGTTCGTCCAGTGGGGGGTCGCGCGAACCCACGCCCCTCCACGACCGCATCCACTTCCTCAAGTTCCAGAACGAGCCGTGGCGGCTCTACCCGGAGTTCGAGCTGGTGGTGCACTTCTCGATGCGGCCGGAGCCGTTCGGACGGGTGATCGCCGAGGCGATGGCGTCCGGCGTGCCGGTGATCGCCGCCGATGCGGGCGGGCCGCGCGAGATCGTGGAGCACGGTGTGACGGGATGGCTCACGCCGCCGCGGGACATCAAGGCGCTGAGCGAGGCGATGACGACGGCGATCTCAGCCGACCGCCACGTCATGGGCGCAGCGGCGCGGCGCGCCGCCGTGGAGCGCTTCTCGAGCGAGCGCTACGCCGCCGAAGTCGCGGAGATCCTGCGCAGCGCCGCGACCACGGCGTCCACCTCGTCGTCGGGCCGGCCCGGCCCCGCGGGCAAGTAGAGCCCGCGCTTCCCCAGGTCCTCGGCCACCGGACAGCGCGCGCCACCCAGTTCCGCCGAGTAGGCGGGCTGCCGGTGGATGGGATGGAAGAAGTCGCGCGTCTCGATCCCCGCCGCTTCCAGCGTCGCCCGCGCCTCGTCCCGCGACGAACCGAAACCGTCCTCGATCACGATGCCGAAGACCCAGTACACGTGCCGCGCCCACGCCGCCTCGCCCTGACACCGCACCCCGCGGAGCCCCCGCAGCCCGTCGCGGTAGCGCATCCCCACCCGCCGCGACCGATCGACCAGCTCCCTGGCGCGCTCGGTCTGCGCGACCCCCACGGCGGCCTGGAGGTTCGACATCCGGTAGCTGAAACCCACTTCACTGTGCTCGTAGCGCGAGGCGTCGGGCCCGAAGGCGTGGTCCCGCAGCGACCGGCACCGTTCCGCCAGCCCGTCATCGTCCGTCACCACCATGCCGCCCTCGCCGGTCGTGAGGATCTTGTTGGCGTAGAACGAGAACGCCGCGATGCGGCCCAGCGCGCCGGCGCGCCGGCCCCGGCATTCGGCCCCGTGCGCCTCGGCGGCGTCCTCGACGACGGGGATCCCCGGCGCCGCGGCCGCGATGGCCTCGACGTCGGCCGGGTGGCCGTACACGTGCGTGGCGATGACGGCCCTGGTCCGCGGCGTGAGAGCGGCGGCCACGGTCTCGGGCGTGAGGTTCCAGGTCTCGGGGGAGACGTCGGCCACCACCGGGCTCGCGCCGACGTAGCGCACTGGATTCACGGTGCCGATCATCGTGAAGGCGGGGACGATCACTTCGTCCCCCGGCCCCAGGCGGAGCGCGGCGAGGGCCAGGTGCAACGCCGTCGTCCCGCTCGCGCAGGCGACGCCGTGCCGGACGCCGCAGAAGGTGGCGAAGGCGCCCTCGAACCGCGCGACGTACGGCCCGCGGGAGGAGATCCAGCCCGATGTGATGGCTTCGGTGACGTACTCGCGCTCGCGGCCCTCGAGGTGCGGCGCCGCGATGCGGATCACAGGAAGGTCTTGTCGTTCTCGCCGAGGTACGGTCCCTGCTTGACCTCGAGCAGGTGGCACGCCGTCAGGAAGGTGAACCCGTGCCCGCCCTCCGCCAGCAGGATGGTGTCGCCGGCCGTCAGAAGCCGGGTCGCGACGGGCGCCTTCTCGTTGCTGTAGAGGTCCACCTGCAGCGTCCCCGAGATGACGTGCAGGAACTCGTGGGTCTCGAGGATGGTGCGCTTGCCGAGGTTGTGGGCGTGGGGTGGGATGACGTGGCCCGCCGGCTGGTTGATCTCCCCGGCCTGGAGCGGGGCTTCGGGATCGGTCACGAAGCGGGCGCCCGGCTCACCGCCGCCGATGCGGAGGATGATGGCGAGGAGGGAGCCCTGGTGGACGATACGCTCGACGGACATTGGGGGGGAATCAACGCTCCGGGGGGCATTCCCGTCAAGGCCGAGGCGATTGGACCGTTGACGAAAGCCCTTGTGCCAACGACATTTAGCGCCACTCGGTTGACGTACTTTCTACTTTGTGATACTTTTCACTTTATGATGCAAAGCGCAACGGACCTTCGCGGCGGCCTGCAGGTGAGCCCCCGCCCGCTGAGCCGGATCGCCCTGCTTGCGGCGGGGGCCCTGATCGCGGCCGCCGCCTCCACGGCCGCCCAGCAGGTGCCGGTGCGGCCTCCCGGTATGACGGACCAGCAGATCCAGCAGGCTATCGAGCAGCGCGGCCTCGGCGACCAATTGCGCCAGCGCATCCAGCAGAGCGGCATGACACCCGACCAGATCCGGGCGCGGCTGCGCGCCGCCGGGTACGCCGAGAACATCATCGACAGCTACATGGGCCAGGCGGTGCCGGGACAGCCGGCCCCTACCCCGACGGCAGACATGCTGCGGGCGGCCGCGGCGCTGGGGTTCGCGGACTTCGCCCTCGCGGACACGGCCCAGACGCCACGGGACTCGCTCTTCCTCACGCGGTCAGACTCCTTCCTGCTCGACACGCTCGGCTTGGTGATGAACCGCGACTCGGTGCCGACGCGCCGGGACGAACTCGGCCGGCTGCGGATCGACAGCGCGGCCGTGGTGACCTACGCGGAACGGACGCGGCGGGCCCGGCTCTTCGGCCTGGACATCTTCCGGCGGACGACCAACCAGTTCGCGCCGGTGAGCGGCGGTCCCGTGGACCCCGACTACCGCCTCGGCCCGGGGGACGAGCTGTTCCTGATCCTCACCGGGGACGTGGAGGCGGCGCACGCGCTGCCGGTCACGCGTGAGGGGACCGTCGTCATCCCGCAGGTCGGGCAGCTCTCCGTGGCCAACCTCACGCTGGACCAGTTCCGGTCCCTGCTCTACGACCGGCTGGGTCGCGTCTACTCGGGCGTGCGGCGCGGCGCGGGGGCGACCACGCGCTTCGACGTCACGGTGACCCGCGTGCGCGTCAACCAGATCTTCGTCAACGGCGAGGTGGTGCGGCCCGGCTCCTACGCGGTGAGCGCCATCGGCACGGTGATGAACGCGCTCTACCAGGCGGGCGGCCCCACCGACCGCGGGAATTTCCGCGCGGTGCGCGTGCTCCGGCGCGGCCAGCTGGTGCGCAGCCTCGACCTCTACGACTACCTGCTCCGCGGCAACACCCGCGACGACATCCGGCTCGAGCAGGGAGACGTGGTGTTCGTGCCGCCGCGCGGCACGCGAGTGACGCTCGATGGCCAGGTGGTGCGCCCCGCGATCTACGAGCTTGCCGAGGGCGAAGGGTTGCGCGAGCTGATCCAGATGTCGGGCGGCCTGCTGCCCGAGGCGTACACCGGCCGCGCCCTGATCGAGCGGGTGCTCCCGCCGGAGCAGCGCCAGCCGGGTGGCCGCGACCGGACGGTGATCGACATGGACCTCGGGACCGCGCTCGCCGCGGGCGCACCCCCGCTCCGGCTCGAAGCGGATGACCGGGTGCGCGTGTTCGCGGTGACCCAGCCGGTGCGCAACCGGGTGGTGCTGCGCGGCAACGTGTGGCATCCCGGCGCCTTCCAGCTCGAGCCGGGGATGACGCTGTCGCAGGTGATTTCGGCGGCGGGCGGGCTCAAGGACGCCACCTATACGGGCCGCGCCCACATCCTGCGGCTCATGCCGGACTCGACCCGGGCGCTGCTCGCGGTGGACCTGAGCCAGATCGTGGACACCGCCGCGTCGATGAATGGCCCCGGGGGCGCGCGCCGCCCGATGCCTCGTCCCGGCGCCGACCCGGAGCTCCGGGAGGCCGACGAGGTCACCGTGTACGCGCTCACCGAGTTCCGGCCCAGCCGCCAGGTCTCGGTATTCGGCAGCGTGCAGCGGCCAGGGATCTACACCTTCCGCGATTCGATGACGCTGCGCGACGCGCTGATCATGGCCGGCGGACTCCGCGACGAGGCCTACCTGCTGCAGGCCGAGATCTCCCGTCTGCCGTCCACGCGCCAGACCGCCGAGCTCGCGGTCATCGAGCGCGTGCCGCTGGATTCGAGCTACGTCCTGGATACCACCGCGTACCTCGCCCGCGAGGCGGGCACGCGCGTGCCGGAGCCCAGGCTCCAGCCCTTCGACAACGTGTTCATCCGTCGGCTGCCGGGGTTCGATCTCCAGCACAACGTGGTCCTCTCCGGAGAAGTGAAGTTCCCGGGCCGTTACACGCTCACGCATCCGGGGGAACGGCTGTCGGAGGTGATTACGCGGGCGGGGGGGGTGACCGACGCCGCCTACGTGCGGGGCGGGCAGTTCTTCCGTGCGGAAGGCCGCGCGGGCCGGATCGGCATCGACCTGGAGCGCGTGCTGCGCGACCCCGGCTACCGGGACAACCTGATCCTCTTCGCGGGCGATTCGCTCCACGTGCCGCAGTACCAGCCGGTGGTGATCGTGGAGGGCGCAGTGAACAGCCCCGTGGCCGTTGCGTACGTGCCGGGCCGCGGCACCGGGTACTACGTGGACCGGGCGGGCGGCTTCGCCCGACGGGCGGACCGGGGTCGGACGTACGTGGTGCAGCCTAACGGGGGTGTCGAGCGGGCGAGCGCGCGTCCCGAGCCTG
>JBGPHD010000151.1:0-7983 GCA_041484135.1 Gemmatimonadota bacterium | reverse complement strand
AGCTGCTGGACGGCGCCCTCCCACGTCTCGCCGTGCGTGAGGCGCCGGTCCACGTGGATGGTCGCGCTGTCGGCCACGGCGCAGAGCGAGGGCGAGGTGGATCGGATGGCGGCGATGGTGCAGGAGCCCTTCCCCAGGAACGGGTCGGCGGTGGCCGCGAGCCGGTCGTTGAGATGCTCGATCTCCGCGATGATCGGCCCCATCTTGTAGACCGCGTTGACGCCGCGTTCCGGCGCCGAGCCGTGGGCGGAGCGGCCCTGGGTGCGGATCTCGATCTCCATCCGTCCGCGATGTCCGCGGTAGACCCCGAGCTTGGTGGGCTCCGTGATGACGACGACGTCCGGCTTCAGCACCTGCTCGCGCAGGATGTACTGCCAGCAGAGGCCGTCGCAGTCCTCCTCCATCACCGTGCCCGTCACCCAGAGCTGGACGCCGGCGAGGAGCCCGAGCTCTTTCGCGATGCGGGCCCCGTAGACCGACGCGGCCATGCCGCCCTCCATGTCGCCGGCGCCGCGGCCGTAGATGATCCCGTCCTTGAGCTCGCCCTGGTAGGGGTCGCGCGTCCAGGTCGACGGGTCGCCGACGCCGACGGTGTCGAGGTGCGCGTCGAGCGCGATGACGGTCTTCCCGCTCCCCACGCGGCCCAGAATGTTCCCCATCCCGTCCACCTTGATCTCGTCGAAGCCCGAGGCCTCCATCTCCTTCTTCGCGCGCTCCACGACGGGCTTCTCGCCCGCGCTCTCGGAGGGGATGGCGATCATGTCGCGCAGGAAGCGGACCATGTCGGGCGTGTAGCGCTCGGCCAGCTTCGCGATGTCAGACGCAGTTGACATAGTTGACCTCGGACGGCGCGAAGAGCGCCGCCCTGAGCAGGTTCATGATGTGGAAGTAGGTGAGGTCCACTTCGGCGCTCGCCTCACCCTGAACGGTACCCGGCGGGTCGCGCTCGTCAAAGACCACGGCGAAACCGGGCCCGGCATAGCGCGCCGTTCCACCTTCGGCTTCCAGCTGGTACTCGACGCCGCTGAAGCGGCCGAGCACCACTTCGGTCGTGCCCTCGCGCTCGAGGCAGAAGCCGTCGCGGGGGGGCGGCGCGGCCCAGCGCTCGCGGCTCGTGAAGAAGCGCGGCTTCAGCACGTAGGGGCCGCCGTCCTCGGGACAGAAGACGTCGCAATTGCCGCAGTCGTTGCAGAAGTCGGCGAAGTTGCCGATCTGGTGCTTCTCCTTCAGGGTGAGCGTGCCGTCCCGGCGGCTGGTCCACCCCCGCGCCGCCTTCGTGAGCTTGATGACCGGGATCTCGACGTTCGGCAGCACCAGCGTGAAGTTGGCGTCGTTGGGGCACACGGGCACGCACTTGTCGCAGGTGATGCAGTCGAAGAGCCGGAGCGTGCTGCCGATCTTGCGTGGCGGCTTGGCGTTCCGCGGCGCGGTGTAGCGCGGGTCGGCGGTGACGCGCTCGACGTAGGTCTCGGTGTTGCGGAGCTTCGCCTCCGAGACGAGGCCCGCGGCCGTCTTCGCGCCCGCGCCTGTCCCCGCTGCGCCACCCGCGCGCCCATCATACGCCCGTATGATGTACTCCTCCACGCTCGTGGCACCCACCGCGTCCATCCGCCGCGCCAGCTCCTCGAAGTACCCGAACGGGCGCGCGTAACCGCCGGGCCGGAGCAGGTCGCTGCACGCCGTGATGGGCGTTAGGCCGAGGGCGACGGCGTCCGGGAAGTTGGCGCGCTCGATGCCGGCGGAGAACGAGATGGGGAACCGGTCGAGAAAGGCGCGGCGGAACCGCCGCACCAGGTGCATCGCGAGCACGTGGAGCGGCTGCCCCGAGAGGTACATCTCCTTCTCGGTCCTGGGGAAGAAGCCGCGGTGGTTCTCCACGATGAGGGTGTTGCTGAACTTCACCCCCAGCCCGAGTCCCAGCGATGCCGCGGTGCGGCCCAGCCGGTCCACGAACCCCTCGGCCTGCTCCCAGCGGGTGTCGCGGTCGAAGGCGCTGTCAGGCACGCGGAGGTCGGCGTAGCCTAACTGGTCGTTGAGCAGCGCCCGCACCTCGGCCTTGCCGAGGAGCATCGGGTTCAGCTTGATGACGCAGGAGAGGGAGAGCTCGCGCAGCAGGTAGTCGATGATCCGCTCGATCTCATCGGGCGGGCAGCCGTGGAACGTGGAGAGCGTGAGGGTCCTCGAGAGCCTGGTCTCGTAGTCGAGGTCGCGGAAGCGCCGGAACTCCGTGGGGATCTCGCGCCGCAACCGATCCACGACCTCCGTCGCGTCCATCATCCCGCGGATGAACGTCTGCACCCGTTCGCTCCGGATGCCGGCGAGGTCGTACCCCACGCTCATGTCATAGACGGTGCGCCCGAAGCCCGGCGCGAGCGGCACGGCGCCGCCCGCTTCCAGCATCCGGATCAGCATCGCGCCCTTGACGTACTCCTCCAGCGACTGCTCGAGCCGGAGCTCCTGCGACCACTCGACGTTGTAGCCGATGGTCTGCATGTCGATGCAGGGGCGCGGGATGGTGAGCCGATCGTTGATCTGCACCGTCTTGAGCTCGATGATGCGCCCGCCCGCGAGCCACGAAAGGACGATGTTCTGCGCCAGCTGCGAGTGGGGCCCCGCCGCGGGACCGAACGGCGCCGCCGCTTCGAGCCCGTGATGGCGCACCGTGAGGTCCTTCCCCGGCTCGCCGGTGACGAACTTGCGGGCCGGCAGGTCGAACGCCGACTGCCGCTGGTCCAATTCCCGGAAGAGGCGGCGCACCAGCGCCCCGAACGGGTACGGCGCGAGTTCGGCCATCGTGCAAGGCTATCAGCGCGACCGCCTTCCGTCCATGCGACCGCTTCCTTCACGCACCCTTCATGCTTTCCTCAGGGTCACGGCGCCACACTGCAGACGGCGGAACGCCGCCCACATATGAGGAAGGGACGACCATGCTCACCCAGCTCGGCAATGTCACGGTCGTGGTGAAGGACCTGGACAAGGCCCTGAAGTTCTATCAGGACAAGCTCGGACTCCGGCTCGCGTTCTACGACAAGAAGCACGACTGGATCTGCTTCGACACCGGCCGGACCGCGCTGTCGCTCACGATGCCGTGGAACAAGCGCGCCAAGAAGCTGATCGGCGCGCGGACCGGCGTGAGCTTCTACGTGGACGACATCACCAAGACGTACCGCACGCTGAAGAAGAACAAGGTCAAGTTCCATCTCGCGCCAAGAAGAGAGGCGTGGGGCGGCAAGCTGGCCAATTTCGAGGACCCGGACGGGAATCGGTTCTTCCTGCTCCAGATGCCCTCCGACTTCCGGAAGTAGCGCGGCGGGCCCGGACGATGCGTCGCTGGAACGGCTGGGGCGACGACGCCGAGGCCTACCCGCTCCCTGAGGCGGCGGGGCCCTTCCTCGAGCAGCGTCTCGGTCCGCCACCCGCGCCCCGTGACGCGCTCTTCGCCGAGGTCGTCGCTTCCGTCCCGTCCTCGCGCCTGCCGGCGCACGCGCTCGTCAGCCGGGACCCCGACGTCCGGGTCCGGCACGCGCGCGGCCAGAGCCTTCCCGACTGGATCGCGATGCGGAGCGGCTGCGTGGCCGCCTTCCCCGACGGCGTGGCGTTCCCTTCGAGCCGCGGCGACGTGCGCGCGCTCCTCGCCTGGGCCCGCGATGCCGGCGCGCGGGTGATCCCGTACGGCGGCGGCACCAGCGTCGCCGGCCACGTGAACCCGCTCCCCGGCGACGCGCCCGTCCTCACCGTGAGCCTCGCCCGCCTCGCCGGCCTGACGCACTTCGACGCCGTGAGCCACCTCGCGACCTTCGGCGCCGGCGTCACCGGCCCCGACCTCGAGGCCGGCCTCCGGGCGCGGGGCTTCACGCTCGGCCACTTCCCGCAGTCGTTCGAGCTCTCCACGTTAGGTGGGTGGATCGCGACGCGCTCGAGCGGGCAGCAGTCGCTGGGCTACGGCCGCATCGAGCGAATGTTCGTGGGCGGGCGGATGGAATCTCCCGCGGGCACCCTCGAGTTGCCGCCGTTCCCGGCCTCCGCCGCCGGGCCCGACCTCCGCGAGATCGTGCTCGGCTCCGAGGGACGGCTCGGGATCATCACCGAGGCCACCGTCCGCGTCACGCCGCTCCCCGAGCGCGAGCGCTTCCACGCGGTCTTCTTCCCGGACATGGAGCGCGGGACGGCCGCGGTGCGCGAGCTGGTGCAGTCCGGCGTGCCCCTCTCGATGCTGCGCCTCAGCACCCCCGTGGAGACGGAGACCACGCTGGTCCTCGCCGGACACCAGCGCCTGATCGCGGCGCTGGAGCGCGTCCTCGCGCTGCGCGGCGCCGGCGACGGCAAGGTGATGCTGCTCCTCGGCTTCTCGGGCCGGAAGGCGCCGCTCCGCGCCGCCCGCGCCGACGCCATGGACATCGCCGGCCGCTTCGGCGGCGTGCGCCTGGGCGGGGCCGCCGTCGGCCGGCAGTGGCGCAAGAGCCGCTTCCGCACGCCCTACCTGCGCAACACGCTCTGGGAAACGGGCTACGCGGTGGACACGCTCGAGACCGCCACCCGCTGGAGCAACATCCCCGCCCTGCTGGAGGCGCTCGAGCAGGCGTTAGGCGCTGGGCTGCACGACCGGGGCCAGCGGGTCCACGTCTTCACGCACCTCTCGCACTTCTACCCCGTGGGCGCCAGCCTCTACACGACGTACGTCTTCCGCATCGCCGGCGATCCCGAGGAGACCCAGGGCCGGTGGGACGCGCTCAAGACCGCGGCCAGCCGGGCGATCGTGTCGCACGGCGGCACCATCACCCACCATCACGGCGTCGGCACGGACCACGCACCGTACCTCGCGGCCGAGAAGGGGGAGCTGGGCATGGCCGCCCTCGGCGACCTGTGCGCGCGCTTCGATCCCCGGGGGATGATGAACCCCGGCAAGCTCCTCCCCTCCCCATGAGAGCCCCGGACCGGATGTGGGGACGCGACTGGCGTGACGCGGTGTGGTCCCGGCTCGGCGGGCCGTGGGAGCTCGTGATCGTCGGCGGCGGGATCACCGGCGCCGGCATCCTGCGGGAGGCGGCGCGCGCGGGACTCCGCGCCCTCCTCGTCGAGCAGCGGGACTTCGCCTGGGGCACCTCGAGCCGCTCCTCGAAGCTGGTGCACGGCGGGCTGCGCTATCTCAAGGAAGGCAAGCTGGGCCTCACGCGCGCGTCGGTGCGGGAGCGCGAGCGGCTCATGCGCGAGGCGCCCGGCCTCGTCGATCCGCTCGGCTTCCTCCTCGCCAACTACGAGGGGGACCACCCGGGCCCGGTGGCGTTCGAGGCCGGCCTCACGGTGTATGACCTGCTGGCGCTGCACTGGAGCCACCAGCATTACGAGCCGGACGACTTCCGCATGCTCGCGCCGCACATCGCGCCGGCGCACCTCGTGGGCGGCTTCCGCTACGGCGATGCCGAGACCGACGACGCCCGGCTGGTGCTGCGGGTCATCAAGGAAGCGGTCGCCGCGGGCGGCGTGGCCCTGAACTACGCCGCGGCGGTGGACCTGATCCTCGAGCAAGGCGAGGTGGTCGGCGTGCGCCTCGAGGACCGTGCCAGGGCGCGCGGCGCCGAGGTCCGGGCGAAGGTGGTCATCAACGCCACCGGCGCCTGGGCCGACCGGCTGCGCGGGGCGGTCGGTGCGAAGCCGCGGATCCGCCCGCTGCGCGGCAGCCACCTCCTCTTCCCGGCGTGGCGCTTCCCCATCGCCCAGGCGATGACCTTCCTCCACACCGACGACCATCGCCCGATCTTCGTCATCCCGTGGGAAGGCGCGACCCTCGTCGGCACCACCGACGTGGACCATCCCCGGCCGCTCGACGAGGAGCCCGCAATAGGTGCGGGCGAGGCGCGCTACCTGATGGCCGGTCTCGCCGCCGAGTACCCGTCCCTCGGCCTCGGCGCCAACGACGTCGTCGCCTCCTTCGCCGGCGTACGGCCGGTGATCGGCAGCGGGAAGGCGAACCCCTCGGAGGAATCGCGCGACCACGCGGTGTGGCAGGAGCACGGGCTCCTCACCGTGACGGGCGGCAAGCTCACCACCTTCCGCCTGATGGCGCTCGACGCGTTGAAAGAGGTCTGGCACCGCTTCCCCGCGACCCCGGAGCCGCGACGCCATGCCCGGATGCTGGACGCCGTGAACCCGACCCTGCCCGGCGCCGCCGCCCTCCTCGACGACGATGCCCGCCGCAGGTTGCTCGGCCGTTACGGCGCGGACGCTTCGCCGCTCATCGCCGCCGCGATGCCGCGCGAGCTGGAGCCCATCGCGGGCACGCACACCCTCTGGGCCGAGCTCCGCTGGGCGGCGCGCAACGAAGGCGTGGTGCACCTGGAGGACCTGCTCCTGCGCCGGGTGCGGCTCGGACTGCTCGTGCCCGACGGCGGCGGCGATCTCTTGCCCGGGATCCGCGCCTGCGTGCAGGACGAGCTGGGATGGAGCGACGCCCGATGGGACGCCGAGGCCGAGGCATACCGCGACACGTGGGAGAAGTGCTATAGTCCGCCGTGAGCCGTGATCAGCTCCTCGCCATAGACAACGGAACGCAGAGCGTTCGCGCGCTCGTCTTCGACCCTCAAGGCAACCTGGTCGGCAAGGCCAAGGTGCCGGTCGAGCCGTATTTCTCGACGCAGCCGGGATGGGCGGAGCAGGACCCCGAGGTGTGGTGGAACGCGGCCACGCGCGCGTGCCGCGAGGTCCTCGGCCGGCCGGGCGTGCGCGCGGACGCCATCGCGGCCGTGGCGGTCACCGCACAGCGTGGCACGCTGATCAACGTGGATGCCGAAGGCCGCGCGCTCCGGCCCGCGATCCACTGGCTCGACCAGCGCCGCACGCCGGGGCTCGAGCCGGTCGGCGGTCTCTGGGGCTTCGTCTTCAAGGTCGTCGGTCTCGCCGACACGGTGGCCTACCTCCAGGCCGAGGCGGAAGCGAACTGGGTGCGAAGGAACCAGCCGGAGATCTGGGAACGCACCTACAAGTTCCTCTTCGTGTCGGGCTTCCTCACCCACCGCCTGACGGGACGCTTCGCCGACTCGATCGGCTGCCAGGTGGGCTACGTCCCGTTCGACTACAAGCGCCTCGCCTGGGCGCGCGCGGGCGACTGGAAGTGGCAGGCGACGCCGATGGACCGCTCGCTCCTGCCGGACCTGGTGCCGCCGGCCGGGATCCTCGGCGCGATCACGCGCGAGGCGAGCCTTGCCACCGGGATCCCCGCGGGGCTCCCCCTCGTGGCCGCCGCGGCCGACAAGGCGTGCGAGGTGATCGGCGCCGGGTGTCTCGAGCCGCACATCGGCTGCCTCTCCTACGGCACCACCGCGACCATCAACACGACGCACCGCCGCTACGTGGAGGCGATCCCACTCATCCCGCCCTACCCCGCCGCGGTGCCCGACCGCTACAGCCTCGAGATCCAGATCTACCGCGGCTACTGGATGGTGAGCTGGTTCAAGCAGCAGTTCGGCGAGCACGAGCAGCGGATCGCCGCCGAGCGCGGCATCGAGCCGGAGACCCTCTTCGACGAGCTGCTCGCCGATGTGCCGCCCGGGTCGATGGGCCTCACGCTCCAGCCGTACTGGTCGCCGGGGCTGCGCGAGCCGGGACCCGAGGCCAAGGGGGCCATCATCGGGTTCGGCGACGTGCACACGCGCGCCCATGTCTATCGCGCGATCGTCGAGGGTCTGGCCTACGCGCTGCGCGAAGGCAAGGAGCGGTGCGAGCGCCGGAGCGGCGTCCCCATCACCGAGCTGCGCGTCTCCGGCGGCGGCTCCCAGAGCGACGCCGCCATGCAGATCACCGCCGACGTCTTCGGCCTGCCGACGGCGCGGCCCCACGTCTACGAGACCAGCGGCCTCGGCGCGGCGATCGACGCGGCCGTCGGCGTGAAGGTCCACCCCGACTTCGACACCGCGGTGCGTGCCATGACCCGGATGGGGCGGGTCTTCGAGCCGGTCCCCGCCGCCCGCGCCACCTACGACGCGCTCT
>JBGPHD010000150.1:0-7999 GCA_041484135.1 Gemmatimonadota bacterium | reverse complement strand
CGCGCAGTCCTCGGCCCCGGTGAGCCTCGAGACGATCGTGGCGCGCGATCCCGACGCCATCCTGGTGCTCACCCTGAACCCGGCCCACGTGACGGACCTCCAGGGGCGCCCGGGCTGGCGCGCCGTGCGGGCGGTGCGCGAGCACCGGGTCGTCCCGGTGGACGGGAGCCTCTTCGGCCGGCCGTCGCCGCGCATGCCGGAGGCGGTCCGCGATCTCACCGTCAAGCTGGCCGCGCTGGGGACGCCGCGGTGAGGAGACTCCCCACGGGGACCTTCGTGCTCCTGCTCGCCGTTGCCTGGCTCGCGGCGGCGCTGATCGGGCTGGTCTCCGGCGGCGCTCGGCTCGGTCTCGGCGACCTCCTCCAGGCGTTAGGCGGCAGGGGCGACGAGACGGCGAGGGGGATCGTGTGGTCGGTGCGGCTCCCGCGGGTGGCCCTGGGCTTCCTGGTGGGCGGCGTGCTCGCCGTCGCGGGGGCGGCGCTCCAGGCCCTGGTGCGCAACCCGCTCGCGGATCCCTATCTCCTGGGTCTGTCGGGCGGGAGCGGCCTGGGCGCCGTGCTCGCCATCGCCCTCGGGCTCGAGTCCGCCTGGGCGCTGCCGGCGGCGGCGTTCATCGGCTCGCTGGTCGCGATCGCCGTGGTGTACCGCCTGGCCCTCGTCGCCGGAAGCACGCTCGACAGCCGCATCCTCCTCCTCGCCGGCGTCGTGGTGGGCGCCTTCGCGGGCGCGCTGGTCTCCGGCATCCTCGCCGTGGCCGAGGCCACCGGCGTGCGGTCAGCGATGCTGTGGCTCATGGGAGGGCTGGGCGGGGTAGGGTGGGCCGGCGTGGCCGCGCTGGCGGCGTACGCGGCGCCCGGACTCGCGGTCCTCGCCCGCGAATCGCGCGCGCTCAACCTGCTGTCGCTCGGCGAGGAGCCGGCGCGGTACCTCGGGACCGACGTCGGCCGCTCCAAGCGGCGGGTGTACATCGCCGCCTCGCTCCTCACCGCGGCCGCGGTGGCGTCGTCCGGCATCATCGGGTTCGTCGGCTTGGCGGTCCCGCACGCCGTGCGCATCCTGCGCGGCCACGACCACCGCGGCCTGCTCCCATCGGCATTCGTCCTCGGCGGCGCGTTCCTCGTGGTGGCCGACGCGGTGGCCCGCACCGTCGTCGCGCCGATCGAGCTCCCCGTCGGCGTGATCACGGCGCTGGTGGGTGTGCCGCTCTTCGCCGTATTGCTCCGCCGGTCGGTCCGGAGGGCGGCCGCATGAGCGTACAGGACCGGTCCGCGGAGGACCTCGCCACCGCCGCCGGCGGTGCGCCGGTGCCGACCGACGTCTTCGTGCTGGAGCGGGCGACGGTGCGGTATCCCGGCGCGAGCGGGCCCGCGCTCGAGGGCGCGTCGTTCCGGGTCAGGACGGGCGAATGTGTCGCGCTGGTCGGCCCCAACGGGGCCGGGAAGACCACCGCGCTCCGCGCGCTGCTCGGGTTGACGCCGCTCGTCTCCGGCCGCGCGGAGGTCCTCGGGCGGCCCAGCGCCGGCTGGGCTCGCGAGGCGCTGGCGCGAGAGGTCGGCGTCGTGGCGCAGCGCGAGGAGCCGGTCTTCCCGATCACCGTCCTCGAGGCCGTGGAGATGGGACGGTACGCCCACGCGGGCCCCTGGCGTGCCCTCGATACGCGGGACCGGGACGCGGTGGCGCGCGCGATGGCACGGGCCGATGTGGCGGCGCTGGAGGACCGGTGGGTGGAGACCCTCTCGGGTGGCGAGTGGCAGCGAGTGCGGGTCGCACGGGCGCTGGCGCAGGAACCCCGCGCGCTGGTCCTCGACGAGCCCACCGCCTCGCTCGACCTCAGCCACGAGATGCAGCTCTTCGAGCTGATCGCCGACCTGGTCCGTCACGACCGCCTCGCCGCCTTGATCGTCTCCCACCATCTGAACGTCGCGGCCCGGTTCGCGGACCGGCTGGTGGTCGTGGCCGGCGGCCGCGTCGTCGCCGACGCCGCGCCCGACGTGGTGCTCGAGGCCGCGCGCATGAGTGAGGTGTTCGCCTGGCCGGTGGCCGTGCAGCGCCTCGGCGACGGCGCGGTCCAGCTGTATCCGGAGCGGCAACCCCTGTCGTCCATCCCTGGAGAGCCCACACGATGAGTGCGTTCCGCCCGTCTTCCTTGATCGTGACCGCCGCCATCGCGCTCGCCGCGACCCGGCTCGCGGCGCAGGACCTCCGCGACACCGTGCGCCTGCCCGGGATCGTCGTGACGGCGACCCGTCTTCCCACGCCGGCGGGCTCGGTGTCCAACGGCGTCACGGTGATCCGGGGAGAGACCCTGCGTGAGCGGGGCATCACGCACCTCCTCGAGGCCCTGCGCCTGGTGCCCGGCTTCACGGTGGCGCAGAACGGGTCGTTCGGCGGGTTCACGTCGGGCTTCCTGCGCGGCGGCGAGAGCGACTACGTGCGCGTGCTGGTGGACGGTGTGCCGGTGAACGACGCCGGCGGCCAGATGGACCTCGCGAACCTCTCCACCGACAACGTGGACCGCATCGAGGTGGTGCGCGGACCCGCGAGCGTGTTGTACGGGTCCGACGCCGTCACCGGCGTGGTCCAGATCTTCACCCGGCGCGGCGAGGGTCCCGCCGGCCTGTCGGCGTCGGCGCGCGCGGGGACCTACGGGACGAGCGCCTTCGACGCCGCGGTCCAGGGCGGCACCGGGACGTTAGGGTACTCGCTCGCGGCGTCGCGCTTCGGCAGCGACGGCGCCTACGCCTTCAACAACGCGTATCGCAACACCACGGTGAGCGCGCTCGTCCGCGCGCGGCCGGGTACGGCGACCGACGCCCAGCTGACCGTCCGCTACGGCGAGGACCGCTTCGAGATCCCGACCGACTTCGCCGGGCAGGTGACCGACAGCAACCAGTACTCCTCCGGCGACGGGGTGACGGTCGGGCTCGACGTCGGGCACCGGCTCTCCCGGAGGGCCGAGGTGCGGATGCTCGCGACCTCGCACACGAACTTCGCGCATTACGAGGACGGCCCCGACGACGCGACCCAGACCGACCGCTTCGTCAGCCGGACCTGGTTCGCGCGGCGGGCCGCCGATCTCAGGGCCAACGTGGATCTCGGCCGGGGGCGGATGCTCACCGCCGGCGCCATGCTCGAGGACGAGCGAGGGCACGCGCGCTCCCTCTTCCAGAGCACCTTCGGCGATTCGCCGGACTCGAGCCGGAACGATCGCACCGACCGTGCGGCGTATGGGCAGCTGCTGTGGGCGTGGGGCGACCGGGCGGCGCTCACCGCGGGCGTGCGTGTGGAGGACAACGAGACCTTCGGGACCTTCGCCACGTACCGGGCTGGTCTCTCGTATCGCGTGAGCGGCACGACGCGTCTCAGGGCCACGATGGGGCGCGCGTTCAAGGAGCCCACGTTCTACGAGAATTTCGCCACGGGCTTCGACCGGGGGAACGCGGACCTCGCGCCCGAGCGGGCGGCAAGCTGGGAGGCCGGCGTCGAGCAGAGCCTCGCCGGCGGCCGTGCGCAGCTGGCCGTGACCGCGTTCACCCAGCGCTTCCGTGACATGATCGACTACATCTCGCCGGCACCGGGCGCGCAGCAGCCCAACTTCTTCAACGTGGCGGCGGCGAACGCGTCGGGGCTCGAGGTGGAGGCGCACGCCTCCGCCGGCACGCGCCTCCTGCTCGGCCTGACGTACGCCTGGCTCCACACCGAGGTCACCGACAGCGGGTTCGGCGGACTGGGCAGCTTCGCCGTGGGTGCTCGGCTCCTCCGCCGGCCCACGCACAGCGGGAGCCTGAGCGCGGACGTGAGGGTGGCGCGGGGCAGCGCGCTGGGGGCACGTTTGATCTATGTGGGAGACCGAGACGACGTGAACAGCACCCGGCTGCCGGCCTACGCACGGGTGGACGCGAGCGCGCAGGTGGAGCTCTTCGGCGCACGCGCCGCGCGCGCGGGCGTGGCCCTCCTGGTGCGCGTGGAGAACGTGATGGATGCGAACTACCAGGAGGTGCTGAACTTCCCGGCCAGGGGAAGGACGATCCTGGGAGGCGTCCGCTTCGGCGCGGCGGGCGAGCGATGAGGAGTAGCACGGGGTTCGGCTCAGCGTCGCGCGGGGTGCTGCTCGCGGGGCTGCTGATGCTGGCCGCGGCCTCGCCAGCGCCCGCGCAGCGCGTCTACTACCGGACGGTGCGCGGGACCTTGACCGCGCTGGAAGTGCGCAGCGCCGACTCGATAGACCCACGGGCCCTAGCCGCCATCGACGGTGGAGGCATCCCGCCGGGCGTGGAGCTCGACACCGTCGAGGCGGGCACACCCGTGGCGATCATCGTCGCCTCGCAGGGCGGGGGGTGCACCCGCGCCGGTCCGGTGCACGTCAAGCCGCGGGGGAGGACGCTCACCCTGCAGGTCTACGACCAGGTCCCCCGCTCGCTCAACGTCAGGTGCACGCGCGACCGCCGGATGCTGGTGCGGGTGATCCGCCAGACCTTCCGCCGGCCGGGCACGCAGGTGATCATCGCCGCCGGCACGCCCGGCAGCTCGATCACGCGGAACCTCACGGTGCTGCCGCGGAGGCGCGCGCCGCGCTGAAGCGGGTTCCGGGCCGGACTGCTCGTGCCCGGACGCCTCACGCCGCGCCGCCCGGCCGATTTGCCGACCGCGCCCGGCGCGTGTAGGTTCGCCCCTGCAATGAGTTCACTCTTCCTCGGCTGTTTCGCGTTCGGCCTCATCTTCACCGTGGCGAGTTTTCTCCTCGGAGCGCTGGGCGGCAGCCAGCACCTGCACCTCCCCGGCGTACACCTCCACATCGGCGGGGGCGGAGCAGGGCACGGCGGCGGCCACGGCGGCGCGCACGTCGCGGGCGGGCACGCTACTGTCATCTCGCCGTTCAACCTGAGCACGATCAGCGCCTTCCTCGCGTGGTTCGGCGGGACCGGCTACCTGCTGACGCGCTACTCGAGCTTCGCCGCCTCGGTGATCCTGGGCGTGGCGGGCGCGGCCGGGGTGGCCGGTGGCGGGATCATCTTCCTCACGCTGAGCCGCTTCGTGCTTCCGCGCCTCACCGAGATGCGGCCCCGGGACTATCAGGTGCAGGGGACAATGGCGCGGGTCAGCAGCAGCATCGGGTCGGGCGGCACCGGCGAGGTCGTGTACGCCCTCGGCGGGACGCAGCACGTGGACGGGGCCCGCAGCGTGTCGGGCGAGGTACTGGAGCGCGGCACCGAGGTCGTCATCATGAGGGTCGAGCGCGGTATCGCCTGGGTGGAGCGCTGGGACAGGTTCGCGGACAAGAATCAGCTGCCGCCGGGAGACACCGGCGCGGCCTAACCATCGGAGCGAGCATGGGCGTCCTGCTGAATCCCGTCTTCATCGTCAGCGGCCTGGCCGTGGCCGTCGTGCTCCTCATCCTCGGCTCGTTCGCGCGGATGCTGCGCAAGGTCGGACCCAACCAGGCCCTGATCCGCTACGGCCTTGGCGGCACCCAGGTCGTGCAGGGCGGCGCGCAGCTGGTGCTCCCGCTGATCCACCGGGCCCAGGAGCTCTCGCTCGAGCTGATGTCGTTCGACGTGGCGCCGAAGCAGGATCTCTATACCACCCAGGGCGTTGCGGTGACGGTCGAAGCGGTGGCCCAGCTCAAGATCAAGTCCGATCCTGACTCCATCCGCACCGCGGCGGAGCAGTTCCTCACCAAGGATCCCGTGGAGCGAGAGGCGGCGATCCGGCTCGTCATGGAAGGCCACCTGCGCGGCATCATCGGGCAGCTCACGGTCGAGCAGATCGTCAAGGAGCCCGAGATGGTCTCCGACAAGATGCGTTCGACCGTGGCCGAGGACATCGCCAAGATGGGTCTGGAGGTCATCTCGTTCACGCTGCGCGAGGTGCGCGACAAGAACCAGTACATCGAGAACATGGGCCAGCCCGACATCGCGCGGATCCGGCGTGACGCCGCCATCGCCACGTCCGAGGCGGAACGCGACACCGCCATGAAGCAGGCGGCGTACACGCGCGAGGCGGCGGTCGCGCGCGCCCAGGCGGACCAGGAGCGGGTGCTGGCGGAAACGCTCTCGCTGGCCAAGCAGGCCGAGGCGCAGAAGGAGCTGGCGGTCAAGAAGGCCCTGTACGAGGCCGAATCGAAGAAGCAGCAGGCGCAGGCCGACAAGGCCTACGAGATCCAGGCCAACATCATGCAGCAGCAGGTGGTGACCGAAGCGGTGAACGTGGATCGGGTCCGCAAGGAGGGTGAGATCAAGGTCGCGGAGGCGGAGATCCTGCGGAAGGAGAAGGAGCTGGCCGGGACGATCCTGAAGGAGGCGGAGGCGCAGCGCAAGAAGATCGAGACCCTGGCCGACGCCGAGCGGCAGCGCCTCACGCTCGAAGCCACGGGGCGCGCCGAGGCCGTGAAGACCGAGGGCGCGGCCGCCGCCGACATCATCCGCCTCAAGGGGAACGCCGAGGCCGAGATCATCCAGGCCAAGGGCCAGAGCGAGGCGGCGGCGATGCAGCTCAAGGCGAGCGCGTACCTCGAGTACAACCAGGCCGCGGTGCTCGACAAGGTGCTGAGCGGCCTGCCGGAGGTCGTGCGGGCGCTCGCCGAGCCGCTGTCCAAGGTAGACAAGATCACGGTGATCTCGACCGGGGGCGACACCACCGGCGTCAACAAGATCACCGGCGACATGGCGAAGATGGTGGCCCAGGTCCCGGCCTTGATCGAGGCGCTCACCGGCAAGAGCATCGCCGAGCTGATGCAGCAGGTACGGCCCATCGCGCCGGGCGCGGCGGCACCGGCGGAGATCGTGCAGGACGCGGCGAAGAAGAAGTAGCCTCCGCCACGCGCGCGGATACTTGGGCGGGCCTCGGCCCGCCCATTATCTTGCCCGCATGCCTCTCGTCGCGACGCCGGCGATCGTTCTCCACGTCATGCCCTACAGCGAGACCTCGAAGATCGTGCGGCTCCTGACGCGCGACCTCGGCATCCAGAGCGCCATCGCCAAGGGAGCGCGCCGCGCCAAGAGCCGGACCGGCCCGAGGCTCGACCTCTTCGCCTGCGGCACGGCGTGCGTGATGACGAAGGGCCAGCGCGAGCTCAACCCGCTCGTCTCGTTCGAGGTCACCGCATCCCACTCCGGCCTTTCGCATGACGTCGGCCGCTTCGCCGCCGCCTCGGCGCTGGCGGAGATCGCGCTCCGCTGCGTCCCCGCAGAGCCGCACGCCGAGCTGTTCGACGCGGCGAGCGCGGGCCTCGACGCGATCGAGCACGCCCCGGCCGACCTCGCCCTCACGGCGGCCCTAGTGGCGTGCTGGGGGCTCGTCGTCGCCCTCGGCTTCTCGCCCACGCTGGACCGCTGCGCCGTGTGCGGCGTGCCGACCGAGGGCGCGATCCCCTTCTCGGCGGTGCAGGGAGGCGCCCTCTGCCGTCGGCACGCTGGTGACGCGACCCACGTGACCAGGCTCCGCGACGCGGACCGGGAGGCGCTCGCGTCGCTCGTCACGGGCCGGCTGCCGGTGGCGCCCCTCGATGCGCGGCACGCGGCGGCGCACCGGCGCCTGCTCCTCACCTTCGTTCGCCACCACCTCGCCGAGGACCGCGCGATGCCGGCCCTCGCCTTCTGGGATGCCGAGTCGTGGAACGCCACGTCGTCATAGGCACCGCCGGACACATCGACCACGGCAAGACGGCGCTGGTGAAGGCGCTCACCGGCGTGGACACCGACCGCCTCGCCGAGGAGAAGGCGCGCGGGATCACCATCGACCTCGGCTTCGCCTTCCTCGAGGAGCCTGACGGCGTCACCATCGAAATTGTCGACGTCCCCGGTCACGAGCGCTTCGTGCGGAATATGCTGGCCGGCGTCGGGGGGATCGACCTCGCGCTGCTCGTGATCGCCGCCGATGAAGGCGTGATGCCGCAGACGCGCGAGCACCTCGACATCCTCAGCCTGCTGGGCGTCACGCGCGGGATCGTGGTGCTGTCCAAGTGCGACCTGGTCGAAATGGACTGGCTGGCGATGATGCG
>JBGPHD010000149.1:0-8009 GCA_041484135.1 Gemmatimonadota bacterium | reverse complement strand
GCCGAGCCGCTGCTCGAACGCGTACCACGCGAAGCCGAACGAGCCGCCGGCGACCGGCGGTCCGCCCAGCAGCGCCACCCGCGGCGCCCGCACCGCGAAGACGCTGTTGCTCCCGAGGTCGATCCCCTCCTCGGCCGCCGCCGACACCAGCGGGACCACCGTGGCGCCGGCTTCCGCGGCGCGGCGGCGCACCACGTCGTGCACGTTGGGGCCGTTCGCGGCGACCCGCACCACGAACACGCCCGACGGGAACCGCGCGCCCCCCTGGGCGAACGGGCGCGGGGCGTACCACACCCGCACGCTGTCCTGGAGGAGCCCGGCGAGGAACCGCAGCGAGGCCTCGCTGCCGGGCGCGAAGGCGTACCCATACCGGCCGACCGCGGGCGCCGCGGGCCGGGCCCCGGGGCCGAAGTCCGCCGCGCTGACCCGCGAGGCGCCGGCGGGGACGGACCGCGTCCACCAGGCGCGGACCCGGAACGCGAGCGGCAAGGTCCAGCCGGTGATGTCGTAGAAGCGGCCACTCTGGCCGGTGCGCCGCCGCTCCAGCTCTTCGCGGACGAACGCCGAGTCGAGCTCGGCGTCGGGCTCGAGGAGCGCGCGGGCGAGGACGCCCTGCGGCTGCGCCAGGTCCACGACGTAGGCGCCCGCGGGGAGCCGCGCGCCCGCCGCCGTCGCACCTGCTCCGCCGAACTCAGTGGCGTCGCGCGCGTCCACCGCGGCGCGCAGGCGCTGCACCTCGACGCCGTTCTCGAGGAGCCGCACCACCGCCGAGTCGGCGCGACCCAGGTCATCCCGCTCGATCACCACGGCGCGGAGCGGGCTGCGCTCGCCGTCGGTGATGGCCTGCTGGCGGAACGCCTGGTAGTCGCGCACCCGCTCCCGCGCGCGCTGCGCCGTCGTCACCAGGGTCGCCCAGGCGGCCGTGTAGTGGTGCCAGGCCGCGTCGTGCAGCGTGAGCACCGTCCCGTCCTCGCGGCGGATCGCGCCGCCGTTGCTCGAGGCCTGCTCGTACGTCATCCCCACCGCGCCGTTGTAGATGGGCCAGGAGGACCCGTAGCCCGGGTAGAACTCGTCGTAGCCCTCGCGGCGGAAGAAGGACCAGCCCTGCCGGTCGAAGGCGGCGATGTTGGCGGTGGCGTAGATGTCCCACCACCGGACCACCGACGGCGGCACGTTCTTGTTCACCGGCGCCATCGGTGGCGGGAAGAAGTACGTGGCGTTGAACCCCTGCTCGTGGAGATCCACCACCGTCATCGGCCACCAGCGCAGCATCGTCGCCACGCGGCCCCGCGTCTCGGGATGCGAGAGGATGAACCAGTCGCGGTTGAGATCGAAGTAGTAGTGGCTGGTGCGCGGGCCCGGCCACGAGCCCTGGTGGACCATCGCGCCCGGTGTCTCCGGCACGCCGAGCATGCCGCGCATCCGGTTCACGTCCTGCACGTGGCGCTCGTGGCCGTCGGGGTTCTGGACCGGGTACACGAGCACGATGCAGCTGTCCAGGATCATCCGCGTCTCCGCGTCCTCACCCGCGGCGAGCTGGTAGAGGAGCGCGAGGGACGCTTCCGCCCCGGAGGCCTCGCCGCCGTGCACCGTGTACATGAGGTAGACGCCGGGCCGGGCGCGATCGGCCGCGGCGGCGAGGTCGGCGGCGCTCGCCCCGCGCGGGTCCGCGAGACGCGCGGCGTCGGCGCGGATCTGCTCGAGCCGGGCCATGTTCGCCTCGCTCGTCGCGATGACCAGGAAGACCTCCCGGCCCTCGAAGCTGCGCGCCACGGTGTCCACGTGGATGCGATGGCTGCTGGCCGCGAGACGCTCGATGTAGCGGGTCAGCATGTGGTGCGGCGTGAACCGGTCCCCGATCTCGTAGCCGAGGACCGAGCGCGGCGTAGGCACCGCGGGGTCGTAGGGCCCGGCGTTGCCGAAGGCGTGCTGGGCGCGGGCGGGCGCGACCGACACCGCGAGCGCGGCGAGCGCGACGAGCGCGGTGCTGAGGCCGGGGCGAGCGGCGGCGAGCATCGACCGGACACGCTTCATGCGGATGTGCCTCCAGGATGTCTGCGGACGTACGCGGCAACGAGGAGCGCCGCGGCGCCGGCCAGCGCCAGGGCGCCGACCCAGTCACCGAAACGAACATAGAGCGTCCGGCCGCCGGTCGTCAGGACCTCCCTGGCGAGGACCCGCTCCTCGTAGAGCGGGGTGGCCTCGTGGACCCGGCCAAGGGGATCGACGAACTCGCTGATGCCGGTATTGGCCGCGCGTGCGATCCCCATGCGGGTCTCGATGGCGCGCATGACGAGGTGCGAGGCATGCTGGTAGGGCGCGGCGGTCCGGCCGAACCAGGCGTCGTTGGTGATGTTGACCAGGAAGTCGGCGCCGTCCCGCCGGTAGTGGCGCGCCAGGCTCTCGAAGGCCGATTCGTAGCAGATCAGGATGCCGAAGCCGCCCTCGCGGATCCGGTAGACCGGGAAGCGGTCCCCGCGGCCGAACCCGCCGAACCACTTGAGGTCCCCGAACCACCGCGGGTTCACGAAGGGCACGCGCTCCACGATGGGCACGAGATACGTCTTGCGGTACGAGGGCCGCGCGTCGCCCGCTCCGGTGGAGTCGAAGACGAACGCCGCGTTGTAGTACTGGTAGTCGGTCGGGGTGGTGCCCCACTGCACGTCGAGCGCGCCGGCCACGATGGGGATGCCTGTCTCTCGGGCCAGCCCGCCGATCCACCGCTCCCAGTCGGGGTGCCGGAAGAAGTACTCGTCCACCGCGGCCTCGGGCCAGGCGACGAGCCGCACGCCGGGCATCGAGTCGGCGCGGCGGGTCAGGGCCAGGAGCTCCAGCACCAGCGAGTCCCGCTCCCGGTTCTCGCGCTTCTCCGCGAAGCCGACGTTCGGCTGCACCACGGCCACCGTCGTCACGGGCCGCATCACCAGCGTCCGCTCGCGCCACACGCCGTAGCCGAGCGCCACCGCGACGGTGGCCAGGACAGTGGCCGCCGGCCGCCACGAGCGGCTCCGGAGCGCCGCCGCCATCAGCACGTTGGCCCACGCCAGCCAGAGGGTGACGCCGCGGGCCCCGGCCACGTCCGCGAACTGCACCAGGACCGGGAACCGCACCAGCGTGGTCCCCATGCCTAACCACGGGAAGCGGACGTCGCCCAGGTGCCCGGCGACCCATTCCACCGCCGTCCAGGCGACCGGGAAGACGAGCCAGAGCGGGAGGCCGGTGCGGCGGCGCACCCGCGCCACGATCCACGCCGCCAGCGCCCAGCCCGGCGCCAGCACGATGAAGACCGCGGCGAGATACCCGGCGAAGGAGAGGGGCGTGAAGTGCCAGAGCGCGACGGCGATCCAGTAGAGGACGACGCCGTTGTACAGCACCCCGAACCAGTAGCCGGTCCGCGCGATCCGGCCGTCGCTGCTCCCCTGGGTGCGCGCGTCCTCGATCGCCCAGATGAACGGCACCATCGCCACGAAACTGGGGAGCACCAGGCTGAACGGCGCGGCAGCGACAAACGACAAGCCGGCGGTGAGGGCCGCCGGCAGGAGTTCTCGTTTCGTGGGCAGAACGGCGCGTACGCTCACAGCTTCACGTCGCGCTGCTCGTCCGCCGACTTGTAGATGGTCTCGATGACCTTGTGGAGCCGGAGCTGGTCCTCGGGAGGCGCGAGTGCGACCTCGCCCCGGACCCCGGCGAGGAAGTACGCCCACTCCGAGCGGTACGAGGCGGTGAACTGGTGCTCGCGGGTCGCCGCGCCCGTGGGGGTGACGTCCACCGGATCGCCGTGCAGCTCCTTGAAGACGCGGAACGGCGTGAGCGACGAGGAGCCCTTGGACGCCTGCACGTCAAGCCAGATGCGCTCGCCCTCGCCCACGTAGCGCCAGGACACGTCGCAGAAGATGGACAGGCCGTTCTCGCAGAACAGGTGCGCGCCGGCGATCTCGTCCACCTGCCCGCTCCCCCGCGTGTGCGCCGATACCCGCTCGACCCCGGGCCGGCCCGCGACGAAGAACGCGAGGTCCAGCATCGGGAGGCCGAGGTCCATCATCACGCCGCCGCCCGACTCCGCCCGGCGCGAGCGCCACCCGAGCTGCTGGCGCGGGGCGCGGAAGACGTGCCAGCCGCAGCGGATCGTCGCGACCTCGCCCAGCTCGCCGCCCTTGATGAACTTCTGCACCGCCTGGACGTCGCTGCGGAACCGGTGGTTCATCGCCACCAGGACGTTCCGCTTGGCCTTCTCGGCGGCCTTGAGGACCCGCGCCACACCGGCCGACGTGAGCGCGATGGGCCGCTCGATCACGACGTGCGCCCCCGCCGCCAGCGCCGAGAGCGCATGCGCCTCGTGCAGGTGGTTAGGCGTGCAGATCACCACCGCGTCCACCTTGGCGAACTCGAGCAGCTCCTCGATGTCCGTGTAGGCGCCGCTGATCCCCAGGCGCTGCGACAGGGCGCGGGCCTTCGGCCCGTCGTTGTCGCAGATGGCGACGACCTCGACGCCCTTCATCTTGCGCAGCACCGGCAGGTGGGCGACCTGCGCGATCGCGCCCGCCCCCACCATCCCGATGCGGATGTCCGACGTCGTGGCCATCAGTAGATCCGCTCCACCTTCGTTCCCGGATAGTAGACCGCCAGGATTCGCCGGAAATCCCAGCCCGCGCGCGCCCGGCCCACCGCGCCGAACTGGCACATCCCGACGCCGTGACCGTACCCCGCGCCCGACGCGACCACCCGCACCAACTCCCCGCCCTGCCGCTCCACGTGCAGCTGGAAGAGATTCGACAGGAGCTGCCGGTCGGGCGCCGGCCTGAGCACGTCGCGCACCCGTCCGTACGGCACCGTGATATCGCCGCCCGACGTCGTCACCACCAGCTCGGCCACCCGCCCGGTCGGTGTCGTCTTGCCGACCCTGAGGTCGGTCACGCGTCCGACGTTCGCTCCGCCGTTCGACTGGGCCAGCGTCTGCGCGAGGATCGCGTTGATCGCCGCGCCGTCCCACTCCTCGCGCCACCGGAACTTGGGCGACATCGCGCAGAAGTAGTCGGTGCGCCCGCCGCCGAACCGGTCCGACACCGCGCGAAGATACGGCACCTGCTCCCGGTTCTGGAAGACCTGATCCGCCGCCTCGGTGGACCAGCCGCAGGTGGAGTGGAAGAGCGCCTGGATCGGCTCGCCGCGGTAGGTCACGATCCAGCCCGCGGTACGCCGCGTCGCGTCCGTGATCTCGGGCAGCTCCGCGTCCACCCCGCCGTAGACCTGGTCCGCGTCGGTCGGGAACACATCGAAGCCGAGCGCGGTGCGCCGGCCGCGGTAGCGGATGGCGTAGGTGCGCGCCGCCACCGCCTGCGCCATCACCGCCTCCCGGTCCGACGGCGCGCGAAAACCCAGCTCCTGCGACACCACGCTCGGCAGGTAGAGCTCGAGCGCGACCCGGTTCACGACGGTGACGCCGGTCGAGCCGCGCTGGATCACCGCCTCGCCGCGGTAGCGGCGCCCGTCGATGGTCACGAAATCGTCCGCGCGCTCGGTGCGCAGGGTGACCGGTCCCGCGACCTCGGTCGGGTCCGGGCGGTCGGGCCTGGTGAACCGGAGGCGGCCCTCGCCGTCGCCCGCTTCGACACGCCAGGCGCGTCCACCGTCCACCACGGCGAGGATCCCGCCGTCCGCGCCGAGGATGCGGAACTGGCCGCTCGCACCCACCACGCTGCTGTCCCGGTCCACCACGATGCCGACCCGGATCGACGGCATCTCGGCGAGGGTGGGGATCGGCGCGGAGCCGGGATGGCACCCGGCCGCGAGCACCGCGGCGCCGGCGAGAAGCGCCGCCCGCCTCACGCCACGGGCTCGGCGATCAGGTCGTAGTCGAGCGTGTCCACCACGCGGGCGCGCACGAAGCTCCCCGCCGCGGCGTCGCCGCGCATCCGGAGCCAGGTGCAGCCGTCCACGTCGTCGGCCTGGAACGCCGTCCGCCCGATCAGGTCCCCGGGATCGCCGGTGGCCGCGGGCTCGTCCACCAGCACGTCCGCCTCACGGCCGAGCATCCGCCCCAGCCGCTCCGCGGAGACCGCGCGTTGCATCTCCATCAACTCCTCGAGTCGCTCGCGCTTCACCGCGTCGGGCACGTCGTCGGCGAGGTCGGCCGCGCGCGTCCCCTCCTGCGGCGAATACGCGAACACCCCCAGCCGGTCGAACTGCATCTCGTCCGCGAATTCCACCAGCTCGCGGAAGTCGGCCTCGGTCTCGGTCGGGAAGCCGACCAGCGCGGTGGTGCGGATCGTCATGTCCGGCACGGCTCCACGCAGCCACGCCACCTTGGTCCGGATGGTCTGCTGGCGCTCGGGCCGGCGCATGAGCTTGAGCATCCGGTCGCTGGCGTGCTGGATTGGCATGTCGAGATAGGGCACGAGCCGCGGCTCCTTCGCCCACAGCTCGACCAGCTCCGGCGTGATGCCCATCGAGTAGACGTAGAGGCAGCGAAGCCAGCGGACACCCGTCTCCTTGAGCAGCGCGCGGATGAGGTCCGTGAGGCGCGGCCCGCCGGGTACGTCGCGGCCGTAGTGGCCCAGGTCCTGCGCCACGAGGTTGATCTCCCGCGCGCCCTGCGCCTCGAGCTCCTGGGCCTCGCGCACCAGCTCCTCGAGCGGGCGGGTGCGGTGCTTGCCGCGCATCAGGGGGATGGCGCAGAAGGCGCAGGTGTGGTCGCACCCTTCGCTGATCTTGAGGTAGCGTACGTGGGGCTTGGTGCCGAAGAAGAACCGCATCCCCGGATGCGTCGCGACCGGATCATCGAGAAGGCCGTCGGCGTGCAGCGCGGGGATGAGGCCCGGCAGGTCCCGGAAGCCGTAGAAGTAGTCGACCTCGGGGATCTCCTTCTTGAGCTCTTCCCCGTAGCGCGCCACCAGGCACCCGACGGCCACCACGGCCCGGCAGCGCCCCTCGGTCTTCATGCGCGCGGCCGCGAGCATGGCGTCGATGGACTCCTGCTTGGCCGCGTCGATGAAGCCGCAGGTGTTGATGAGGATGACGTCGGCGTCGTCGAGCGCGGAGGTCACTTCGGCGCCGTGGCCGACGAATCGCGCGAGGAGCGCCTCGGAGTCGACGGTCGCCTTGTCACAGCCGAGGGAGATGACGCCGAGTTTCACGCCCGAAAGCTACCCGTCCGGGGGCGTGCGACCAAGGCGCTCAGCCCCGGTAGTTCCCGAACGTGAGGTCGATCCCGAAGTCCTTCGTGCGGAGGAGCGCCATCACGTTCTGCAGCTCGTCGCGGGACGGCGCCGAGACGCGGACCTCGTCCCCCTGGATCGCCGCCTGGACCTTCTTGAAGCCGCCGTCCTTGATCGCCTTCACGATCTCGCGCGCCTTGTCTCCGGCGATGCCCTGCGTGAGGCCGATCTCGCGCCGTACCAGGCCGCCCGCGGCGGGCAGCACCTCGCCGATCACCAGGTTCTTCGGCGGGACACCGCGCTTGATGAGCCGGCCCTGCAGCAGGTCGAACAGCGCCTTCATCTTGAAGTCGTCATCCGCGACGAGGACCAGCTGGTTCTTGGCGCGGTCGAAATCGATCGACGCCTTCGATCCCTTGAAGTCGTAGCGCTGCCCGAGCTCTTTGCGGGCCTGGTTGACCGCGTTGTCGACCTCCTGGAGGTCGGCGCCGGTCGAGATGTCGAAGGACGGCTGGGACGCCACTCTTAGGAGAGGAAGCTCTCGAGCGCGCGGGCCTTGGAGATGTGCCGGAGACGGGAGAGCGCCTTCTCCTTGATCTGGCGCACCCGCTCCCGGGTGATGCCGAGCAGGCTGCCGATCTCCTCCAGCGTCATCGGCTCCTGCCCTTCCAGGCCGAAGTAGAGCCGGAGGATCTTGGCTTCGCGCTCCTTGAGGGTCGAGAGGACCCGCTCGATGCTCTCGGTGAGCGCGTGCTCGAAGGTCTGCTCGTCGGGCGTGGGGTTCAGCGTGTCGGGGAGGTAGTCGAGGAGCTTGTTGTCCTCGCCCGGCGTCATCGGCGCGTCGAGCGAGAGGTG
>JBGPHD010000148.1:0-8049 GCA_041484135.1 Gemmatimonadota bacterium | reverse complement strand
CGTCGCCCGAATCACCGGCGAAGCGGATGACGATCGCCTCGCGCGACTCGCGCCCGGCACGGGTAGGAAGTTGTATGCTCATGGCCCTCTCGGCTGAAACGTATGCTGGACCGCACCGGGGGTCTAGCGGAGACGCCCCGGAGTCCGGGTCCCGCCACTTCAACCCGCACGATCCGGTCTGCAATGAGCAAGCGTGGTGCCGACCGCCCGCCGCCCCCGCGCGCCCTCGCCGGCCCACCCATGTGACGATTTGTCCGGAGTGCGTCGCCGGGGGCGACGCGAGTCGTCCGAAGCCTGCGGGGCCGGTCCGCTGGGGGAAAGGGTGGAGTTCCCGGCTCAGTGCGCCCCGGTGCCGAGGGCCTGGGCGACAGTGGCCGCCAGATCCCTCGCCATCTGGGCGTAGATCTTCGTGACGTCCTCCGCGGCCAGCCCGACCACGACCTCGCGACGTCCGGTCGGCAGCGCGAACCGGCTGGTGAGCGCCTGCGCCGCGCTCCCCGCCTGCTGGGTGGTGTCGGCCGCGCTCACCAGGGCGACCCCGAGCCGCGCCTCGTAAGCCTGGGCCGGGTGGCCCCCTTCCTCGGCGGCGGTGGGCGGGAGGAACCGCGCGACGACGCGGGCGTAGAGCGCGGGCTCGGCGTTCTCGGCGGAGACGAGGCGCGCCGCCGCCTGGCTGCTGAAGCCGCCGCCACCGAACTCGCGCTCCCTGAGCGCGGCCAGGTCCGCGAGGACCTCGCGCGATTCCAGCACGGCGAAGGCGCGCGAGCGGACCAGCGCCGTCTGCACGATCTCGGTGAGCAGCGCCGGCTGGACCGGGATCTCGCCGCGCACCTCGACACGCTGCACCTGCACGAGCCGCCGCGAGGCGCCCGCCGCGCCGGCGGTCGCGGGGGCGTGGAACCGCCCGCCGGCGAGGGGCCGGACCGGAGCGCCGATGGCGAGCGCCTCCGCGGTGGCCCCGCTCTGCCTGACGATCCTCACCCGCGCCGCCGCTTCCTCCACGTGCCCGAGCGCCTGGTGCGTCGCGGGGTCGCGGACCTCCTCGCCGTCGGTCCAGAGCGTGACGATGCCGCCGTCGGGAAGCGCGCCGCTCCCGCTGGTCGCGAGCACGATGCCGCCGTCGGGCCGCACCTCGCGCACCGTGCCCTCGGCGCTCACCGGTGCGTACTCGGCGGCCACGCGGCGGCCGACGTCGCTCATGGTGCGCTGGAGCAGGTTCCGGTAGCTCACGCTGAGGTCCAGCTCGCGCTCGCCGGCGCGCACCCGCTCCTGCTGGGCCCCCTCGACGTAGGTCGCGAAGAAGATCTCGCCGTTGCGCACGTCGTAGAACGAGACGTCGAGCCCGACCTTGAGGATGTAGTAGGTCGCGCCGTCGGGCCCCGTCTGGGAGAGCGCGTCGGCGCGCGAGATCGCGGCGCGCACCACGAAGTCGGGGATGACGCGCTGGCCGGCGATGTCGCCGGCGCGGCCGGTGGTGACCTCGAGCCGCTCCTGCTCGGTGGCGAGCCCGCCCGCCGCCACGGGGGGCAGGAAGTTCAGCCCCGGCGCCGCTTCCGCGAGGCTCTCGTGCAGCCAGTAGATGAGGGTCGCCTGGGGCAGGACGTAGGCCCGCTGCACCAGGTCGCCGCGCTGCTCGACGGCCGCCACGAGGTGCGAGAAGCCGCCGCCCCCGGTGGTGCGGTTGAGGCCGGGGCTCGCGGCGGTGAGCCCCAGCCAGGCGCGGTTGGGGTTGTCCGAGAGGGGGCGGCCGGTCACCGCGAAGCGCTGCTGGACCTGCTCGACCCGCGCGATCCCGACCACCGTCCCGGCGGAGTCCCGTATCTCGAGGCGGGCGCCCTCGCGCAGGCCCGACGCCTGCCCGGCACCTAACGCGAGCCGGCCGTCGGCCAGCTGCTGGATCACCCGGGCGCGCACCCCGGGCTGATACCGGGCGCGGACCCGCTCGGCGAGGGCGCGCAGGGTGCCGGTGAGGGTGGCCGTGAAGGCGGGGCCGGCTTCCGCCGGCGTGAGGTCGGCGCCGGCGTCCTTCCGGATGTTGGTGGAGCCGGTGAGCTCCTGGATGTGATAGACCTCGCCGGTGGCGGGGTTCAGGAACTCCAGCATCACGGTGGTGGCGACCAGGTACTCGGTGGTGAGGGCCTTGTCCACGCGCTCGATGTCGGCGCGGGTGACGAAGGCCCGCGCGGCGATGCGCGAGGCCAGCTCGCCGCGCGAGACCAGGCCGGTGTCCGTGCCCGGCGGGATCATCTCGAGCTGCGGCACCGCGGCGAGGGCCGCCTGGAGCGCGGTGCGCTGCGCGCCCTCGTCGAAGACCTGGAGGAAACGCGGGTCGGTGAGGCCGCCCTTGGCGGCCTGGAGGACGCGGAAGGAGAGGAGCTGGCAGCGGACGCGCGGCGCCGGCTCCTGCGCGCGCACCGGCGCGGCCAGCGCCAGCGCCAGGACAGCGGCGCGCGCGATCAAGCTAGATCGCGTTGATGTCGATCGGCCGCGGTGCCTCGCTGCGGCCGCTGGCCTCGCTCACCTGCACCGACTGGTTGGCGGCGTGCGCCTGCTGTACCGCGCCGCGGATCGCCGCGCCGAGACGCCGCTGCTGCGGGATGGCGTTCACGATGGCCGGCATGTCCACGGTCGCCGCCTGCCGCAGCCGGTTGGCGTAGACCGCCTGGGCGGGATCGCTCGCGAGATTCTGGGCGGCAGCCTGCGCCTCGCCCATGATGTGCTGCGCCTCGTCGAGGGCGAAGGCGTCGTACAGCAGCGCGAGGGTCGAGTTGAACCCCACCGCCGTCACGTTGCGCGACTGCGACTCGCTGAGCTGGTGCTGCTCGAACTGCCGCTGCTGGGTGGCCTGCTCGAGTTGCTGCGAGTGGTCCTCGGCGTTGAGCTGAACGCGGTTGTCGCCGCCGCGCTGCTCGAGGCTGTCCACCGACGCCAGCTCGCGGCGGATCTCCGCCCGCCGCTCCGACGTCCCCACGACCGCCTCCATGACGTACGACGACCTGAGCAGGAGCCGCGTGGCCTGGTCGAAGAGGGCGCGCGTGGTGTCGATCCGCGAGAGGAGTCGCGCGATCTCGGGCGAGGGACCGCTCGCGACGCGCTCGACGGTGCGCCGCAGCCGGCCGATCTGCGCCGCGGCGGGCGAGGCGCAGAGCGTCAGCGCGGCGAGCGGGATGGCCCACACCAGGGTGCGACGTCTGAGGGACATGGTCGCGCCTCCTTCTACTGCCGCACGGCGAAGATGAACTCGTTGCCGCGCTGGTTGCGGAGATCGATCGTCGAGAAGTTCGGGATCTCGTGCGCCGCGTCGAAGATCTCGCCCATCAGGTCGTCACGGGCGCGGGTGAACATCACCTCGATGCGGATCCGGTGGTTGGAGAGGTCGAGCTGGGTCTGCCGCGCCGAGGTGACGCCTTCCACCCCCTGCACCGCCTGGAGGAAGGCGCGCGCCTGGGCGTACCCCGTGAACCCCACCAGCTCCACGATGTAGAGCTCGCCTTGCGAGGCCGTGGTCCGGGCCGCGCGGTGGAGCTGCGGGATGAGCCGCTCGGCCGCGACCTCGGAGACGCGGGTCGCGGCACGCTGCCGCGCGATGAGCGGGTCGGAGGCCTGGGCGGCGCTCTCCACGGTGCCGCTGGCGAGGAGCCGGCCCGTCGAGGCGTCGATGGCGCGGTACGTCATCATCGAGCGCCGGGTCTCGAGCCCGCTCGGGTCGCGGCCCGTGTTGATGATCGTGGTGGCGCCGACGATGACCATCTGGGCGTGGAAACGCTCGTTGGCGCGCCGCGCGAAGTCGGCGAGGCGGTCCCCGTTCTTCACCAGGTCGGCGGTGAGGCCCGGCAGGTCGGCGCGCAGCTGCTGGACGGTGCCCTGGTCGAGCACCGTGAACTGGTTGTTGTTGAGCGCCTCCTCGAGGCCGGTGGCGGAGACGCGCGCCCCCGGCTCGCGGAACTCGGGCCGCGTGAAGGGATCGAAGGCGCTGTCCGGGATCTCGGCCGCGCGGCCCGTCATGGCGCTGGGCGGTGCCGCCTGGGCCTGGGCCTGCGCCGAAAGGGAGCGCGGGTTGTTCACGTAGTACTCGTCGATCACCACCATCACCGACGGCGCGTCGGTGCCGATGAGCCGGATCTCGTAGCCTAACGCCTCGAGGTCGGTCTTGAGCTTCGCCACGTCCAGGGTGAGACGGAGGGCGACCCGCATGACGTTCCCGTCGCGTTCCTCGTTCTCCACCTGCTCCCGCCGGACGTAGGCACCGGCCCGGTTCGCGAGCTGGGGGAACGCCTGGATCGCGCCCAGGGAATCGAGCAGCCGGCCCAGCTGGATGCGCAGCCCTTCGCGGTAGGCGGCGGCGTGGGCGGCGGCGGTGGCCGCGAGCAGGCTGTCGCCGCGGATCACGGCCTCGCCCGTCACCGGCACCACGGCCTCGTCGGTCTGCTGAGCGGCCAGGCCGCGGGGAAGGATGCCGAGGGCGGCGCCGGAGAGCAGCGCCGCGGTGATGAACGCGGTGGACCTCATGGAGAACCTCCAGGGGACTGCGGTGCGGGCAAGGTGCCCCGTACCGCCAACCTACGCCCCGGCCGCTCCCTCGGCAACCGGACGCCAAGCCCGAGTCAGGGCGTCAGGTTTCGCTCTCCGCGTCCGTCGTCGACACCGGGTGGCCGACGCGCTTCCAGAGGAAGTACACCGGGATGCCGATCACCACGATGATGAGGCCGGGCCAGGTGTAGGTCGGGCTCTCCACGAGCAGGTCCACCATGATGGCGCCGGTGAGCACGCAGTAGATCGCCGGCATCCACGGATAGAGGATCACCTTGTAGGGCCGCTCGGCGTCGGGCTTGAGGCTCCGCAGCCGGAAGAGCGCGATCACGGTGAGGAAGTAGAAGAGGACCGCGGCGAAGATGACGTAGTTCAGGAGCTCCCCGTAGCTCCCCGACAGGGCGAGCACCGCCGTCCAGAGGGCCTGCACCCAGAGCCCGATCTTGGGCGTGTGATGCACGGGGTCGAGCCGGCCCACGTTCCGGAAGAAGAGCCCGTCGCGGGCCATGGCCCACGAGACGCGCGCGCCGGAGAGGATGAGGCCGTTGTTGCAGCCGAAGGTCGAGATCATGATCAGCACCGCCATGATCCCGAGCCCCGACGGCCCGATGATGGCCTGGGCCGCCGCGGTGCCGACCCGGTCCTGCGGCGCGTGCATGAGGTCCTCGAGGGTCATCGTGTGCAGGTACGCCACGTTCGCGAGCACGTAGAGGAGCGAGACCACCAGCGTGCCGGTGAAGAGGGCGAGCGGGAGGTTGCGCCGCGGGTTCTGCACCTCGGCCGCGGCGAACGCCACGTTGTTCCACGCGTCCGAGGAGAAGAGCGAGCCCACCATCGCCGCGCCCATCACCGGGAGGATGGCGAGCGTGAGGCTGGAGCCCCAGAAGTCCGCGCCGAAGTTGGCCGCGATCGCTTCCGCATTGCGCCCGATGGTGAGGCCGAGGATGATGAGCCCACCCAGGGCGACGACCTTGGTCGCGGTCAGCACGGTCTGGATCCAGGCCGCGGTCTTCACCCCCTGGACGTTGATCCAGGTGAGCAGCAGCACCGTCCCGATGCCCACGACCCGCTGCCACGACACCCCGATCTCGATGGTCGCGGGGGCGGCGCTCGGGTGGCCGAACCAGCCGAGCAGCACGTCGCCGGGGGCCGGGATGTGGCCGAGCGACAGGAAGACGTTCGGCGAGACGGCGGGGACGAGCACCGCGAGGAACTTGGCGAACGCGACCGCGACGGCGGCGATCGTGCCGGTCTGGATGACCAGGAGCAGCGTCCACCCGTAGAGGAACCCCCACAGCGGCGAGAGCCCCTCGCGCAGGTACACGTACTGGCCGCCCGCCTTGGGATACATCGCCGCCAGCTCGCCCTGGGTGAGCGCGCCCATGATCGTGACGAGGCCCGTGAGCACCCACACGAAGAGGAGCAGCCCGGGGGAACCCACCTGCCGGGAGATGTCGGCCGAGACGATGAAGATGCCCGAGCCGATCATCGAGCCGATCACCAGCGCGATGGCGGCGGTGAGGTTGATGCCGCGCACGAACGTGTTGGGGGAGGGGTTCTCGGTCACCGTTTCGCTCCTCGGGGTCGATGGTGTCGCCGCCGCGGCCGCTTGGCCCTCCGCCGTTCGGCGCCGGGCTCGTCGGGAAGGGCGAGGCGCATCACTTCGTCGGCCGATTCCACCAGGTGCAGCTTGAGCAGGCGCTTCACGCTCTCGGGCACGTCGCGCAGGTCGGGCGCGTTGACTGCGGGGAGCACCACGGCGGTCATGCCGCTCCGCACCGCGGCGCCGAGCTTCTCCCGCAAGCCCCCCACCGCCAGCACGCGGCCCGTCAGCGTGATCTCGCCGGTCATCGCGATGTCGGCGCGGACCTTCCGGCCGGTGAAGAGGCTGACGAGCACCACCGCGATGGTGACCCCCGCCGACGGGCCGTCCTTCGGGATGGCGCCCTCGGGGAAGTGCACGTGCACGTCCAGCTCGCGGAACTTCTTGGCCGGGATGCCGAGGTCGGCGGCGCGGCTGCGCACCCAGGAGGCCGCGGCTTGCACCGACTCCAGCATCACGTCGCCCAGATGCCCGGTCACCTGGAAGGCGCCGTTCCCCGGCATCGAGACCGCTTCGATGGGGAGGAGATCGCCGCCGGTGGCGGTCCACGCGAGGCCGTTGGCGGCACCGATCCTGGGCTCGGCGGGCGCGCGCTCGTCCACGTACTGGGGCAGGCCGAGCACTTCGTCCACCAGCTTCGCATCCACGGTCCACGGGCCCCTGGCGCCGCCCGCCTTGCGGGTCGCCACGCGCCGGAGGACCGCGGCAAGCTGGCGGCGGAGTCCCCGCACGCCCGCCTCGCGCGCGTAGCCCTTCACGACGAGGAGCAGCGTCGCGTCGTCGATGACGATCTCCTCGTCGGCGAAGCCGTGCTCGGGCAGCAGCTGCGGCAGGAGGTGCCGGCGGGCGATGGCCACCTTCTCGTCGAGCGTGTACCCCGGGACCTCGATCACCTCCATGCGGTCGAGGAGCGCCTCGGGGATCTGCGGTGCCACGTTGGCGGTCGCGATGAAGAGCACGTGCGACAGGTCGAACGGCACGTTGAGGTAGTGGTCCACGAACGACACGTTCTGCTCGGGGTCGAGGACCTCGAGGAGCGCGGAGGAGGGATCGCCCTGCCCCGGCCGGCCGGTGCCGAGCTTGTCGATCTCGTCGATCATGACGACCGGGTTGCGGGCCTTCAGGCGGCGCAGCTCGTGGATGATCTTGCCCGGCATCGCGCCCACGTAGGTGCGGCGGTGCCCGCGGATGGCGGCCTCGTCGTCCACGCCGCCCAGGCTCATCCGGCCGAAGGGACGGTTCATGGCGTCGGCGATGGCGCGGCCCAGCGACGTCTTGCCGACGCCGGGCGAGCCCACGAAGCAGAGGATGGGCGGCCGGACGCCGGGCGCGAGCCCGCGCACCGCGAGGTACTCGACGATGCGGGTCTTGGCGGTGTCGAGCGCGAGATGGCCGAGGTCGAGCACCGCGCGGACGGCGGCGGGGTCGGGGTGACGCTCCTCCGCCTCGATCGTCCAGGGGAGGTCCAGGACCCAGTCGAGGTAGGTGCGGGCCACCTGGTACTCGGCGGACGCGGGCGCGAGCCGGGTGAGCCGCTCGACCTCGCGCATGGCCTCGCCGCGCGCCGTCTCCGGCAATGCCATCTGCTCGAGGCGCGTCTTGAGGTCGCGGACCTCGCGCATCGGGTCCTCGTCCCCCAGCTCCTCGCGGATCGCCTCCAGCTGCTGGCGCAGCAGGTACTCGCGCCGCCCCCGCTCCACGTGGAGCCCCGTGAGCCGGTCCACCTCGCGCTGCACCGACGCGCGCTCCACCGCGGCGGCCAGGAAGTCGGTGAGCAGGCCGAGCCGCGCCAGGGGGCTCGGTTCGGCCACCAGCCGGTCGCGCTGCGGCAGCGTGAAGGGAAGCTGCGCCGCCACCAGGTCGGTGAAATGCGACGCGTCCTCGAGGTTGGCGCGGAGGTTCTCGACCGACTCCAT
>JBGPHD010000147.1:0-8124 GCA_041484135.1 Gemmatimonadota bacterium | reverse complement strand
TCTCGGATCCGTACGAGGAGCCGAAGGACGCCGACATCGTGCTCGACACCAGCGACATGACGCCGGAGGAAGCGGCGCAGCAGATCATCCTGCATCTCGAGCGCGAGGGGCACATCGGCGGACACACGGCCGGCGCGTGAGGTCGTGAGCGCCGCGCGGTGGAGCACGGCATGACCTGGCAGGCGTGGCTTACGCTGGCGGTCGTTGCCGCGACCCTGCTCGCGCTGGCGCGGGATCTCACTTCTCCGCCCACCGCGGTGATGAGCGGCGTGGTCGTGCTCTTCATCGCGGATGTGGTGACCCCGGCGCAAGCGTTTGCCGGCTTCAGCAACGCCGCGCCCTTCACCGTGGCCGCCCTCTACGTCCTCGCCCACGCCATCGTGAAGACCGGCGTCCTTCAGCCGGCGGTCGGTCTCGCCCTCGGCGGCGCGGGGGGACGCCGGGCGGCGCTCAGTCGCCTGCTGCTGCCTGCCGCCGCCGCGTCCGCGTTCCTGAACAACACGCCCCTGGTCGCGATGCTCACACCCCAGGTGGCGGAGTGGTCCGACCGGCAGGGCCAGTCGCCGTCGCGGTTCCTGATGCCCCTGGGCTACGCGATCATGCTCGGCGGCATGATCACCCTTATCGGCACCTCCTCGAACGTCGTGGTGTCGGCGCTGATGGAAGCCGCGGGCCAGCGACCTCTCGCCATGTTCGAGCTCACCCGGATCGGGGTCCCGGCCGCCCTGCTGGGTCTGGCGTCCGTGATCCTGCTTGCCCCGCTGGTGCTCCCCGACCGGCGTGCCGCCCGCAAGGACCTCGAGGGCTTGCGCGAATTCAGCGTGAGCATGCGGGTGGTCCCCGGCGGGTCCCTCGACGGCCAGGCGGTGGGCGCCGGCGGATTGCGCAGCCTGACGGGCGTCTTCCTGGTCCAGATCGAGCGGGACGGCCAGCCGATCGCGCCGGTCGAGCCGAGCGCGGTGCTGAAGGGCGGTGACCGGCTCACCTTCGTCGGCCGAGCCGACTTGGTCGTGGATCTCCAAGGCACGCGGGGCCTGGTGTCGGTGGAGGAAGAGCACGTCGCGCCGTTCGACACGTCTCGGCACACGTTCTTCGAGGCGGTGATCGGGGCCGCCTCTCCGCTGGTCGGGCGCACGGTGAAGGAGGCGGAGTTCCGCGGCCGCTACCAGGCCGCGGTCGTCGCGATCCACCGCGCCGGGGAACGGGTGAACGCGAAGCTCGGCTCAGTCCGCCTCCAGGTCGGCGATACGCTGCTGCTGCTCACCGATCCCGCCTTCCGCGACCGCTGGAAGGACCGCAGCGACTTCCTTCTCGTCTCGCGCCTCGGCGGCGCGCCTCCGAGCGTGACGCGCAAGGCCGGCACCGCCGGCCTCGTCGCCCTGGTCGTGGTGATCCTGATCGGCACGGGACTCCTCCCCGCCCTCAAGGCGTCGCTCCTCGGCGCCATCGCGATGGTGGGGCTACGCGCCCTGACGCCAGCGGAGGCACGTAGCGCGGTGAACTTCGACGTGATCATGGTGATCGCGGGCGCCTTCGGTCTGGCGGCCGCCATCGAGCACTCCGGGCTCGCCACAGCCGTCGCCGGTGGCGTCATCTCGGCGCTCCGCCCGTTCGGGCCGCGGGGCGTCCTCGCCAGCGTGGCGGTGGCCACCATCCTCGCCGACGCCTTCATCACCAATAACGCGACCGCCGTTCTGCTCTTCCCGGTCGGCATGGCGGCGGCGCGGGCGCTCGGGGCCGACCCGCGTCCCTTCGCCATCACCATCTGCGTCGCGGCGTCGGCGTCGTTCCTCACGCCGGTCGGCTACCAGTGCAACATGATGGTCTACGGACCGGGCGGATACCGCTTCGGCGACTACGCGCGCCTCGGCGCCCCGCTGGCGCTCGTCGTCGTCGTGGCGGTGGTCGCACTGGTGCCCGTCTTCTGGCCCTTCTGACGTGCCCGCGCCCGACGATCTCGGCCGGATCGCCGCCGCGCTCGACGCGGCGCGCGCCGCGCTCCGGCCCTTCACGCCCGGCGCGGTGGAGTTCCGCTTGAAGTCGGCCGACAACCCGGTGACCGCCGCCGACCACGCCGTGAACGAGGTCTTGCGGTCGGCCCTGGTGCGCGAGGGCGAGGCATGGCTCTCCGAGGAGACCGCGGACGAGCCGTCCCGCCTGACGTGCCGGCGGGTCTGGGTCGTGGACCCTCTCGACGGCACCAAGGAGTTCGTGCAAGGGATCCCGGAGTGGTGCGTGTCGGTGGGCTTGGTCGAGGATGGTGAGGCGGTCGCGGGCGGCATCTGCAATCCCGCCACCGGCGAGGTGTTCCTGGGGGCGTCAGGCGCCGGCGTCACCCTGAACGGCGCGCCGGTCCGCGTCACCGGCCGGGCCGCGCTCGGCGGCGCGCTCGTGCTGGCGAGCCGCAGCGAGGTAGGCCGCGGTGAGTGGGAGCGGTTCCGCGGCACGACCTTCGAGGTACGGCCGATGGGCTCCGTCGCGTACAAGCTCGCGCGCGTCGCCGCCGGCCTCGCGGACGTGACCTTCACCCTCGTCCCCAAGAACGAGTGGGACGTCGCCGCCGGCGTTGCGCTCCTCCTCGCCGCCGGAGGCGAGGCGGCCCTCCTCGACGGCGCCCCGCCCCGCTTCAACGGTCGCGATCCCTGGCTCACGGGACTCGTCGCCGCGACCCCCGCGCTGATGCCGCAGCTGATGTCCGCCCTCGGTGTGGGCGCCCCGCGCGCATGAACGCGACCGGCCGACCGCTCCATGCGGTGATCGTAGGCGCCGGCCTCATGGGCCGCTGGCACGCGGACGCCGCGGCGCGGGCCGGTGCGCGCGTCTCCGCCGTGGTGGACAGCGACCCGGCGCGGGCGGCCGCGTTGGCACGGCGTCACCCCGGCGCGATGCCCTTCCCGGACCTCGAGAGCGCGGCGCGCCAAGGGCCGGCCTCGGTGACGCACATCTGCACGCCGCTCGAGACCCACGCGTCGCTTGCGGCCCGCGCGATCACGCTCGGGTTGCACGTGGTCGTCGAGAAACCGCTCGCGCCCGACGCGCCCGCGACGCGGGAGTTGCTGGGGGCCGCCGAGAGGGCCGGCGTCCTCCTCGTCCCCACGCACCAGTTCCTGTTCCAGCCCGGCGTGCTGCGCCTGCTTGGGTCGCTCGAGCGCCTCGGCACGGTGCGGCACCTCGACGCGGTCGCCTGCTCCGCCGGGGCCGAGGGCCAGGGCGACGCCGCGCGAGACCGGATCGCGGGCGAGATCCTCCCCCACCCGCTCGCGCTCTTCGCGCGCCTCGCGGCGAGCCCGCTGGCCGAGGCCAAGTGGCAGGTACAGCACCCCGCCCCCGGCGAGTTTCGAGCTTCGACCACCCTCGGCGCGGCCACCGCGTCGATCCTGGTTTCGATGGGCGGCCGGCCCACCGCGAACACGCTGCGGATCACAGGCGAGCGATCGACCGCGCACCTCGATCTCTTCCACGGGTTCGTGGTGTTCGAGGATGGCGCCGTCTCGCGGGCGCGCAAAGTGGTCCACCCCTTCGCGCTCTCCGCCAGGACCCTCTGGGCTGCCGGGTCCAACCTCACCGGCCGCGCCCTGCGCGGCGAGAACGCCTATCCCGGCCTGCGCGAGCTGGTCCGGCGGTTCTACGCGGCGGCGTCCAGCCGGGGAGCGGCGCCGATCAGCGCGCCGGAAACGCTCGGGGTCGCGGTGGCGCGGGACGCCATCGTGGGCTTGATAGCGCGCGCCCAGACCGGCGGAGGGAGGCTCGCTGCGCCGTGACCGCACCTTTCTGATGCGTCATTGCGACAGCGCGTATATCCTTTTGAATACCACAGGTTGTGGATACTGCAGCAACCAATCGTAACTAGCTGTGCATCAACGAGTTATAACATGCTGTTTCAGGATACCTCCGGGTCTTTCCGGGGCACGAACATTCCACTGTTGGTGGTCGGAATTTCGTGCGGCCCGTTCAAACGACTCACGGAGGTTCACCCCATGGCGTCCCTCGTTAGGTGGCGGAACACGCTGCCGACCTCACTCGCTCTGCTCGCCGGAGTGCTGGCCGCGTGTAGCGGGCCCGACTCGACGTCCCCAGTGGGACGGACCCCCGACCTCGGCCCCTCGCTCTGGGTCGGCGGACCGCCGGTCCCCGGCGCCATCCAGGCCTGCGCTTACGGGCCCGCTGCCACCTACGGATTCACGGTCCTGTCGCAAGGCCCGGGCACCTACCCGCTGGGCACGTCGTTCAACCTCCAAGCCAACGAGTGCGAGATCGTCTTCAATACCACGCCGGGCACCACCGCCGGCTTCGGCGTCCGCGTCACCGAGTCGGCCGTCCCGACCGGTCTCGGCGTGGACTCGGTCGTCGGCTTCAAGACCGACGATTTCACGCCGCAAACGACGTTCGTGGCGCCGACCATGCGGTTCGACTTCTTCATCAACTCCGACCACAGCGGCAGCGCGCGCTTCTACAACTCGCTCCTCGATCCAAACCCGGCGGCCAGGCACATCACGGTGTGCAAGAACGGCCCGGCGGGAACCTACAACTTCACCGTCACCGCGACCGGACCGAACCCCGGCACGCTGCCGCTCGGCTCTTCGTTCACCGTTGACGCCGGCCAGTGCGTAGACGCGTGGACGTCGGGTGCGCCGATCACGGTCCCGGATCCCTTCAGCACGGTGACCGTGTCCGAGGTCAACCTGCCCTCGGGGATCCAGCTCGACTCGGCGGCCGTGGATACGATGCAAGCTGGTCGCGGCCCGGCCACCGCCTCGGGGAGCACGGCCACGTTCACGGTGAACGCGTATCACGACGGCAAGGTGACCTTCTTCAACTCCCGCGTACCGCCGACGCCCAAGGTGGTCACGGTCTGCAAGACCGGGCCGTCGGGGACGTACAACTTCACGGCCAACGTGGCGGGGACCAACCCGGGGACCCTGCTCCTCGGCGCGACCTTCACGGTCAACGCGGGCCAGTGCCGTGACGTCTGGCGCTCGTCCGATCCGATCGCGAATCCCGAGCCGTTCAACGTGGTGACGGTGAACGAAGTGAGTCTCCCGACCACCCTGCGCCTCGATTCGACCAAGACCAGCGTGGGCGGAGGTCCGGCCACGAAGGCCACCTCCATGACCGTCAGTGTGAACGTCAACGCCTTGCAGGGCGCCTCGATCACGTTCTTCAACGGCACCAAGCCGACCCAGACCGGCTGCGAAGACCGACGTGGCTCCAGCTTCCGAGGCACGCTCGGCGGCGGGAAGGGCGGGAGTGGCGGCGGTCGCGGCGACGATGAAGATGACGACTGCAACGACCGGTGCGACTCGATGTCCCGCGGGCTCACGCCAGTTGGCGGCTCCACCGTGCTCAACGGCGGCGGCAGCAGCGGTGGTAGCCGTGGCGGTGACGACCGCGGCGGAAGCCGTGGCGGCGACGACTGCGGCGGCGACCGGTGCGGCTCCATGGCCGGTGGCCTCACCCCCGTGGGCGGCTCCACCGTGATGAACGGCGGCGGCGGCAGCCGTGGCGGCGACGATCGTGGCGGAAGCCGTGGTGGCGACGACTGCGGCGGCGACCGGTGCGGCTCCATGGCCGGTGGCCTCAACCCCGTGGGCGGCTCCACTGTGATGAACGGCGGCGGCAGCAGCGGCGGTAGCCGTGGAGGCGATGATTGCGGCGGCAGCCGATGTGGCTCGATGGCAGGCCGTCTCACCCTGACTGGCGGCGCGACCGTTCTCGGCGGCGGCAGCAGCGGTGGCAGCTGCAAGGGCGGCGGCGACGACCGCGGCCGAGGCGGGCGCAACTAGCTCGCGGATCGCAGAAGATGTGGAGCGGGGGAGACCGAGAGGTCTCCCCCGTTTCGTTTTCCTGGCCGACCCCGATGGCGGCGCGTCGCGCCCCTGCCTCACTTCTGATGCAGCCTCGCGACGAACGTCGCCTATTACGAACGTTAAGTAATTGTTAATAAATGGCTTACAGCTGCTCAATACACGGCATGAACCTTCCTCTGACTCAGGGTCGGAGTAGGCCCCTTTCGCTTGACTCGACCTCCTGGAGGCTGGATCCATGACCCCTCGGACCGCGTGGCGGACCGCCCTGCCGACATCACTCGCCCTGCTCGCCGGCGTCATCGCGGCCTGCAGCGGGCCCGACGCGTCCATGGTCGGCCCGAACCGCAACACCGGACCGTCGTTCTGGGTCGGCGGCGCGCCGATCCCCGGCGCCGTGCAGGTGTGCGCCTACGGTCCTGCGGGGACGTACGGGTTCACGCTGCAGGCGAGCGGCCCCGGCACGTACCCCCTCGGCCAGTCCTTCACGCTGCAGGCGAACGAGTGTGAGGTGGTCTGGAATACGCAGCCCGGCTACTCGGCGGCGCTCATCGTCGAGGTCACGGAGACTGTCTTCCCCGCCGGCGTCATCCTCGACTCGATCGTCGGCTACCAGACGGAAGGCTTCACGCCGCAGACGACCTACACGTCGCCAACGATGAAGTTCGACTTCCGCCTCAACGACGTGCACAGCGGCAGTGCGCGGTTCTACAACTCCCTCTCGAACCCGAACCCGGCAGCCCTGTTCGTGACGGTCTGCAAGGTCGGACCGGCGGGGACCTACAACTTCACGGCGAGCGTCACGGGGCCCAACCCGGGCACTCTGCTCGAAGGCTCGTCCTTCACGATCGACGCCGGCCAGTGCAAGCAGGTGTATGCGTCGGCGCCGCCGCTCTCTATCCCGGATCCTGCGAACACCATTACGGTGTCGGAGGTCAACACCAATCCGCTCATCCAGCTCGACTCGGTCGTCGTCGACACCTTGACCCCCGGGCGCGGGCCGGTGTCGGTCTCCGGTGCTACGGCGACCTTCACCCTGAACGCGTTCCACAGCGGGTTTGTGACGGACATCTACGCCAACCTTCCGGCGCCGCCCAAGAACCACGTCACGGTCTGCAAGGTGGGCCCGGTCGGCTCCTACAACTTCACGGTGAGCGCGACCGGCGGGAACGTCGGCACGCTGCCCCTGGGGAACGCGTTCACCCTCGGCGCCGGCGAGTGCGCCGACGTCTGGGAGTCGGTGGACCCCACCGCGATCCCGGACCCTGCAACCTCTGTGACGGTCACCGAGGTCAACCTTCCGACGTTGACCCAGTTCGATTCACTCGTGGTCGACTTTTCCGTGACGGGTTTGCCGCCGGTCCTTCGCGGCGGCCCGGCCGTCATCTTCTCAGTGAACGCGTTCAACGGCGGGAAGGTGACGTACTACGACTCCAGGGTGCCGCCGCCGCCCGCCACGCACGTCACCGTCTGCAAGGTCGGTCCGATCGGTGGGATCTTCAACTTCACCGCGTCCGTCACCGGCCCCAACCCCGGCACGCTGGACTACGGCTCGTCGTTCACACTGGCCTCCGGCGAGTGCAAGGACATCTGGACCTCGGCCGATCCGATCGCCGATCCGGAGGGCTTCAACACCGTCACGATCAACGAGGTGAACCTGCCGTTCCTGGCGGTGTTCGATTCGACCTCGTCCAACGTCACGGGCAGCCCGGCTGTGGTGAGCACCGCGAACACGGTGACGCTGTCGGTGAACGCCTTCCGCGGCGGCCGCGCCACCTACTTCAACCACAAGCAGCAGGTGCCGTTCCGGCGGGTGAACGTCTGCAAGGTAGGCCCGGCCGGGACCTACAACTTCACCGTCGCCCAGGCCGGCGGCGCCGTCGGCACCCTGCTGCTCGGCTCGTCGTTCACGCTCCAGGCGGGTGAGTGCAGGGAAGTCTGGCAGTCCGCCGAGCCGACCGCGACCACCCAGCCGCTCACCACGGTCACGGTGACCGAGGTCAACCTGCCCACGGGGATCCGGTTCGACTCCTCGCTGGCCGTGACCACCGGCGGCACGCCGGTGAAGAGCACGACGACGTCGACCTCCGTGGCCGTCAACTCGTATGTCGGCGGCAGCGTCACCGTCTTCAACTCGCTCATCCCGCCGCCGCCGCAGGCGTGCGGGGGCCTCACGCCCGGCTACTGGAAGAACTGGCGCAACCACTACACGGCCGCCCAGTTCACGCTGATCCTGCAGGGCACCATCGCCAGCGGGAGCATCGCGAACGCCGACGCCTGGCTGAGCTCGAACAACCCGTCGTTCAACCGGCTGCGGAAG
>JBGPHD010000146.1:0-8129 GCA_041484135.1 Gemmatimonadota bacterium | reverse complement strand
TTCTTCCCGGCGTTGATCCGGGCCATGATGTCCGGCGTCATCAGCGACAGCTCCTGGCGCCACGCGCTCGACCGTACCCGCACGAAGAGCGTCCCGTCCGGCGTCACCGACTCCGGCACCGCGGCCCGCGCGATCTCGGGGCCCACCAGGGCGCTCCAGCCGGTCACGACGCCGGCCTGCTCGACGCGCGCGGCGAGCCCCGACGACTTGAGATAGCCCGCCAGCACCTCGGCCACGCGGGCAGGCCGCGCCGCCTTACGCGCGGACCGCGCCACGTTCGATCCTCCACCTGGGCAGGCTGGCGATGACCTCCGGCACGTCCCCCTCCCGCGGCACCGCCGCGATGACCTGCGTCCCCCGCGCCGCCATCCCCTCGACCAGGGCGCCCAGCTCGGCGCTGCGGCCGGCGTCCAGCTCCGCGAACGCGTCGTCGAGGCAGATGGTGGGCGCTTCCAGCGTCTCCGCCTCCGCGAGGCGCAACGCGAGCGCCGCCGTCCGGTGCTGCCCCGCCGAGCCGTACGTCCTGAGGTCGTGGCCGTCGAGCGTCAGGCGCAGGTCGTCGCGGTGCGGCCCCACGCTGGTGCGCCCCCGGGCGAGGTCCCGCTCCCGCGCCCGCTCTAGGGCCCCCAGCAGGTCCCCGGGCACGCTGGGCGCGTACTCGAGCCGGGCCGCGCCCGGCTCGCCCATCCGCTCGCAGAGCTCGCGGTAGCGCGCCTGCCGCCCGTCCGTCCAGGCCCGCCGCGCCGCCGTCACCTTGCCGCCCGTCTCCGCTAGCACCCGCTCCCAGGCCGGCTGCTCGGCCGGCGTGGCGCGGCAGCGGTGCTTGAGCGCGCGCCGGTACTGGCCCAGCGCCTCGACGTAGCCGGTCACGGTGAGTGAGAGCATCACGTCGAGATACCGCCGCCGCTCCCGCGGGCCGCCCGCCACGAGGGCCACGTCGCCGGGGGAGAGCACCACGCCCCGCACCACGCCGATGGCGTCGGCGAGCCGGTCCGGCGCGGCCCCGTCCACCGTCACCTTCTTGGTCCGGGTCCGGACGTCGTAGCCGGCGGCCACCCGGTCCGTCGCCGCGAAGAACCCGTCATCCCCGAACCTCACCAGCTCCTGGTCCGCCGCGCCCCGGAAACTCCGGAACACCTCGCCGTAGAGCAGCGCCTCGATGAAGCTTGTCTTGCCGTGCCCGTTCCGCCCCACCAGCACGCAGCCTTCCGCCGGGATCGCCAGGTCCGCGTCCGCGAGGTTGCGGAACGACCGGACCACCAGGCGCTGAGGCGAGGCTATGGCACCGTCACGGTCACCGTGTCGGTGACCGTCTCGTGGTCCAGCACATCGCTCGCCCGGACCACGAACCGGAACGACGTCCTCCGGAACGAGCCCAGCGGGATGGGGAACACGGCCGTGTACAGCGTGTCGTACGGCACCAGCGGCAGGAACGCGGCGTTGATCCCGATGAGGTCCAGCCGCAGGCTCTTGATGGCCGAGGGGTCCCACGCCGTGACCACGATCGACAGGGTCCCGACCGAATCCACGGTGGTGTCCGCACCCGGTGAGACGAAGAGATCCGGGCCCACGAGATCGGGGCCTATGGGGTCGGGGCCGACAGGGGACTTGGCTTCCTTGCAGGCCACGAGCACGGCCAGGAAAAGCGCGGAAAGGAGGGAGCGTTTCACCGAATGGTAAAATACACCCAAGCCCTTGAAAAATCAAGGGGTTAGGTCTGGTCTAGCGAACGGCGGAAACGGTGTCCTGGACGGTGAAGAACGCGGAGTCCGACGAGACGAATCCGACGAAGTCGGTCACCGTCACCACCAGGCGGATCCGGGTCCCGATCGGCATCCCGCCCGGGACGTTGTACGCCAGCGGCTGGGTGGACTGGAAGAGGTCGACGGGGGTGATGGGCGTGTTGACCACGAAGCTCGAGTCGGAGCTGCGGACGGCCGCCCGGATGGTGCTGATCCCGTCGCCGTCGTAGACGTAGAGGGAGCCGATGATGGTGCCGGGGCTCTTCACCACCAGGGCGGCGGAGAAGGACAGGTTCACGGTGGGCGGCGACGGGCGCGACCGGGGGTCGGTGCACGCCAGCAGCGCCACCAGGCCGAGCGCCCTAACGGTTCTCAAACTTCGCCGGCCGCTTCTCGAGGAACGCCGTGAGGCCTTCCTTCATGTCCTTGGTGCTCGCCACCAGGCCGAAGGCGTCGGCCTCGAGGCGGAGCCCCTCCTCGAGCGACATCTCCAGGCCGCGGTCCACCGCGTCGATCGTGAGCGCGAGGGCGATCGGCCCCTTGGCGATGATGGTCCGCATCACCTTCTCCGCCTCGGCGAGGAGCTGGTCCTGCGGCACCACCTTGCTCACCAGCCCCATGCGGAGCGCGTCCTGCGCGGTGCAGTGCTCGCCGGTGAGGAGGAGGTACAGCGCGTTCCCCTTGCCCACGATGCGCGGCAGGCGTTGCGTGCCGCCGTAGCCCGGCGTGATGCCGAGGTTGACCTCGGGCTGGCCGAACCGCGCGTTCTCGCTCGCCAGGCGGATGTGGCAGGCCATGGCCAGCTCGCAGCCGCCGCCTAACGCGAACCCGTTCACGGCGGCGAGCACCGGCTTCCCCAGCGTCTCGTAGGCGCGGAGCATCGCCTGGCCGGTGAGGGCCCGGTCGCGGCCGTCGAGCACGCCCTGCTTGGCCAGGTCCCCGATGTCGGCCCCGGCGACGAAGGCCTTGGCGCCGCTCCCCGTCAGGATCACGCCGCGCACCGCGGCGTCGTGTTTCAGGGTCCGGGCGGCGTCGGCGAGCTCGGCCACCACGGTGTCGTTCAGGGCGTTGAGCTTGTCGGGACGGTTGATCGTGAGGAACGCGATCCCGTCCCGGATCTCCAGCAGCAGGGTCTGGTAGGCCATGCGGGGAAACCTAGCCGCGGCCGGTGGCGGCGTGAAGGCCGCGAGGGCGTGGCGGGGCCGGTGGCGGCTCGGTAGGTTGGCGGCGGGGAGACCGGGTGCAGGTACTGGTGCGAGGGGGCTCGTGAACGTTCAGACTGTCGCGTGGGCGCCCTCGGGGGCGCTGCGGATCATCGACCAGACGCTGCTGCCATCCGAGGAGCGATACGTGGACCTCGAGACCGTGGAGGCGGTGATCGAGGCCATCCGGTCGCTGCGCGTGCGGGGGGCGCCGGCCATCGGCGTCGCGGCGGCCATGGGGCTCGTGGCCGCCCTGCGGCCGTCCTTCCGCGAGCCGCTTGCGGCGTTCCTGGCCCGCGCCGAGGCGGCCGCGGAGAGGATCGCGGCGGCACGGCCCACGGCCGTGAACCTCGGCTGGGCCATGGACCGGATGCGCCGCGTGGCGCGCGCGACCGCCGGCACGGGGGCCGCCGTCTTCGAGGCGCTGCTCCAGGAGGCGCAAGCCATATGGCGCGAGGACGCCGCGATGTGCCGCGCGATGGGTGAGCACGGGCAAGTCCTGATGAAGGGCGGGCGACGACAAGGCAGCGGCGTCAACGTCCTCACGCACTGCAATACCGGCGCCCTGGCGACCGGCGGGATCGGGACCGCGCTCGCGATCGTGTACACCGCGGCCGAGCGCGGCGTGGACGTGTACGTGTACGCGGACGAGACGCGGCCGCTGTTCCAGGGGAGCCGCCTCACGGCCTGGGAGCTGGCCAAGGCGGGGATCCCGTACAGTGTGCAGCCGGACTCGGCCGCGGCGTCGCTCATCGCGCAGGGCGGCGTCGACATCGTGGTGGTCGGTGCGGACCGCATCGCGAAGAACGGCGACACGGCGAACAAGGTCGGCACCTACCCGCTCGCCCTGGTCGCGCGCCGGCACGCCATCCCGTTCTACGTGGTGGCCCCGAGCAGCACCTTCGACCTCGCCTGCCCGAGCGGCGCCGAGATCCCCATCGAGCAGCGGGCGGCCCTCGAGGTCACCCATCCCCTCGGCACGCAGGCGGCGCCGGAGGGGAGTGAGGTGTTCAATCCCGCGTTCGACGTGACGCCGGCGGAACTGGTCTCCGGCTGGGTCACGGAAAAGGGAATCCTGCGCCCGCCGTTCGCCTTCTGATGAAGGGACCTTCATCCCGTCTTCTGGAACTGTTCATCGCTTACGGGTATTATCCCGTCCAGTTATGCGTCCCTTCGTCGCTGTGATCGCGCTGATCGGCCAGCTCCAATGGCTGCCGGGGTCGTTCGTGTGCATGCGCCAGCAAGCGGCCGCGGATCCCTGCGCGGTCACGATGCCGAGCGGGCCGTCGGTGGGCGTGCCGTCCGCGCCGGCACACGGAACGGCGAGCTGCGCCGCCACCGGTCCGTGCGCGGTGGTGGCGCCGGCCGTGGTCACTTCACCGGTCTCCGCCTTCGTCGGCGAGGTCGTGCGCCTGGTCCTGCTGCCGGCGCATACGCGCCTCAGCGGTTTCGTCGCTCCTCCGCTCTCTCCACCTCCTCAAGCCTAACCACCCGCAGGCGTAGTGTGTCCTGGCGCGCCGTTCGGTGCGTCGGGGGTGGGCTTCGAGCATGAGGGGAGAGGCACATTGGATATCCGATATGTCACGTGTCGGGCGGAGAGGCCGAGGCGCCTCCTGGCCGGGTTGGCCCTCGTCGCCGCGGTGGCGATAGCGGGAGCGCGGGTCGAGGCGCAGGGCGCGCCGATGCCGATGCAGGCGTCCGCGTCGGCCGACACCCTGACGCTGTCCCGCGCGGTCGCGCTGGCGCGGGCGAACAACCCGATGCTCGCCGCGCGCCAGCTTGAAGTCCGCGCCGCCGGCGCGCGCATCGGCCCCGCCGGCACGCTCCCGGATCCCACCCTGACCCTCGGCGCGATGAACTACATGCTGCCGAGCCTCTCCGCCACGCGCGATCCGCTCTCCATGAACCAGGTCACGCTGACGCAGACGCTGCCGATCAACGGGTCGCTCGGCTTTCGCCGGGCTGCCGCGCGGTCGGACAGCGCGCGCGTCGCCTACGTGCGCGACGCGGCGACCCTCGAGGTCGAGCGCGACGTGCGTGCCAAGTACTGGGAGCTGTACCACGACGACCGGGCCCTCGACGTGATGGGCCGGCGGCTCACGGTGCTGCGGGAGATCGCGAACGTGGCCACCACGATGTACGCCGTGGGCACCACACCGCAGGCCGACGCGCTGCGGGCGCAGGTTGCCATCACCCGGCTCACGCAGGAAGTGACCGAGATGCGTCTCCAGCGCTACACGGCAGCGACGGAGATGAACGCGCTGCTGGGACGGTCCGCCGAGACCGCTGTGGTGATCCCGGCGCCGTCGGGGCACGCAGCGCACGGCGCGGCCATGCGGGCCATGGAGATGCCGGAGCCGGCCTCCCTCGACTCGCTCACTGCGGTCGCCGAGGCGCGGAGCCCGGAGATCCTCGCGTGGCGGGCGTCGGTGGACGCGGCGCGGGCCAGCTGGGGTGCCACCCGCCGGAACACCCGGCCGGACCTCGATCTGGGCGTGGCCTACGGCCAGCGGCCGGGCAGCAACGACATGCTCTCCCTCATGGTGGGGGTGAGCCTGCCGGTGTTCGCGCGGTCGCGGCAGTACCGCGTGCGTGACGAGGCGCGGGCGATGGCCGGCGCCGCCGAGCAGGACCTGGCGGCGGTGAGGCTGCGGGTGCGGAGCGCGCTGGCCACGGCGCGGGCGCAGGCCGAAACGGCGCGCAGTCTGGTCGTCCTCTACGACCAGACGCTGGTGCCGCAGGCGAGCGCCACATACGAGGCGGCGCTCGCCGCCTATCGCGTAGGGCGCGTGGACTTCGCCACGCTGCTCGACGCGCAGACGTCGCTGCTCGAGTTCGAGCACGACCTCCACGGATACGAAGCCATGTACGGCACGGCGGTGGCGGAGCTGGACCGCCTCACCGGCCGTCCTTTCGGGGAAACGCCATGAAGACAGACGCGCAGACGCGCAGACGCACAGACGCGCAGCCGCACCGGGCTGCGACCTCATCGATCGTGGTGCTCGGCGCCGTGCTGACGTTAGGCGCGTGCTCGGGTGGCGAGACGTCCCAGGCGCCCGCGCGGGAAGCCCAGGCCAAGCTCTCACAGCCCATCGTGACCACCACCGCCGTCATGCGCGACCTGGTCCGCGAGGTCCGGTTGGTGGGCCGGGTCGTGCCCGCCGAGACGGCCAACCGCACGGTCGCCACGCGGGTGGACGGCTTCGTCGAGCGGCTGTACGCGGATTACACCGGCCGCGAGGTGCGCCGAGGCGAGCCGCTGCTGGAGCTCTACAGCCCGATGCTGGTGGCGGCGCAGCAGGAACTCCTGCTCGCGGTGCGTCTCCGGAACGCGCTCGGCGCCGATTCGAGCCTCGACGCGGCCCGCAACGCCGATTCCCTTATCGCGGGGTCCCGGCGGCGGCTCGCCTACTCGGACATCAGCGAGGACCAGATCGCCGAGCTGGAGCGCACCGGTGAGGTGCGCCGCACGCTCACCCTGCGGGCGCCGGTGACCGGCACGGTGCTCGAGAAGGACGTGGTGCAGGGCCAGTCGGTGATGGCGGGCGCCACGCTCTTCAGGATCGCGGACCTCTCGGTGGTCTGGCTCGAGGCCGACGTGTTCGAGGAGGACCTCAGTGTGGTGCGGGTGGGCCAGAGCGCCGACGTGTCGTTCGACGCCTATCCAGGCGAGACGGTGCGGGCGCGCGTCGCCTACGTGTATCCGACCGTGGACCCGCAGGCGCGCACCGGCCGGGTGCGGCTCGAGTTGGTGAACACCGGCAACCGGGTCCGTCCCGGCATGTTCGGCACGGTCAGCATCCGGGCGGACCTCGGTCGTCGCGCGATCGTCGTGCCGCGGCAGGCGGCGCTCGTCACCGGCGACCGTCAGATCGTGTTCGTGGTGGACTCGGCGGGCCGCTACATGCCGCGTGCCGTGGTGCTCGGGATGGAGACCGACAGCCTGGTCGAGGTCAAGGACGGCCTCAGGTCCGGGGAGCGGATCGTGGCGGCGGGCACGTTCCTCCTCGATGCCGAGACCAACCTCGCGGCGGCGATGGCGGGGATGGCGGGCATGAGTATGTCGGCGGGTCCGACCGCCGGACCGAATGAACGGCGGACGGTCGCGCCGAGCCCGCGCGCGGCGGTGGCAGCGCGGCCCACCACGAGGCCATGATGCTGCGTTCCCTCATCAACTGGTCCACGCGCAACCGGTTCCTCGTCGGCCTCGCCGTACTGTTCATCGGCGGGGCGGGCGTGTGGGCCGTGAAGACCATCCCGCTCGAGGCGCTGCCGGACCTCACCGACGTCCAGGTGATCGTGCAGACCGACTTCGCCGAGCAGGCGCCGCAGATCGTCGAGGACCAGGTCACCTATCCGATCACCACGCAGATGTTGAAGGTGCCCGGAGCCCGAACCGTCCGCGGGTACTCCTTCTTCGGCATGAGCCTGGTATACGTGATCTTCGAGGACGGGACCGACCTCTACTGGGCGCGCTCGCGGGTGCTGGAGTATCTGAACGGGCTGCGCGGCCGGCTGCCCGCCGCGGCGGATCCCACCCTCGGTCCCGACGCGACAGGCCTCGGCTGGGTGTACGAGTACGTCGTCACCAGCGACCGCCATTCGCTCTCCGAGCTGCGCGCCATCCAGGACTGGTACCTGCGCTACGTCCTGACGTCGGTGCCGGGCGTCTCGGAGGTCGCGGCGGTGGGCGGGTTCGAGAAACAGTACCCGGTCGCGGTGGACCCGGTGCGCCTCCAGGCGTTCGGCATCCCGATCACGCGGGTGATGGACGCGGTGCAGGGCGGCAACGTGGAGACCGGCGCGCGGGTGCTCGAGGTCTCCGGGCGTGAGTACATGATCCGGGCGCTGGGCTATGCGCGGGGCACCCACGATCTCGAGGAGGCCGTGGTCGGGACGACCGGCTCGGGCACGCCGATCCGGGTGCGCGACGTCGCCCACGTCGGGCTCGGTCCGGACATTCGGCGGGGCGCCGCGGACTGGAACGGGCGGGGCGAGGCGGTGGGCGGGATCGTGGTGATGCGCGTCGGCGAGAACGCGCTCGCCACCATCCAGCGGGTGAAGGCCCGGCTCGCGGAGGTGCAGCGCGGCCTGCCGGAGGGCGTGCGCATCGTCCCGGTGTACGACCGGGCCGACCTCATCGAGCGCGCCATCGAGACCTTGAAGGGGAAGCTCACCGAGGAGT
>JBGPHD010000145.1:0-8247 GCA_041484135.1 Gemmatimonadota bacterium | reverse complement strand
CTGACCCACGAAGAGTACATCCACATTCAGCAGCACACCCTGATCGGCGAGCGGATCCTCGCTCCGCTGGTGAAGGACCATCCCCGGGTGCTGGAGATCGTGCGGTCGCATCACGAGCGTCCCGACGGCCTCGGGTTCCCCGACCGCCTGAAGGGCGACGCGATCTCCCTCGCGGCGCGGATCACCGCCGTCGCGGACACCTTCGACGCCATGACGACGGCGCGCCCGTACCGCGCGTCCCGGCCCGCGGCCGCGGCGATCGCGGAGCTGCGGACCTGCGTCAGGACCCAGTTCGACGCTGATGCCGTGGCCGGGTTCCTGGATGCCTTCCCCGACGCATCGAAGCTCCCCATTCAGACCCCCACCGAGGTCGGCGCGATTCACGAGGCCGCGCTGGAGGCGCTCTCCCGCTGAGCGGCACGTTGATGCGGTCGGTGTCCGGCCTCCGCGGGATCGTGGGGGTGGACTTGGTGCCGGCGCTGGTGGAGCGTTATGCGGCCGCGTTCGGCGCGTTCCTCGTCGCGCGAGGCGGGCGCACCGTGGTGCTGGCGCGGGACTCGAGGCCGTCGGGCCCGGCGTTCGCGGCGGCGGCCGCCTCCGGGCTCGCGGCGGCGGGCGCCGACGTGCTCGACCTCGGCATGGTCCCAACGCCGACGGCGCAGCTGGCGGTCGAGTCCGCGGGCCTGGCCGGGGGCATCGTGGTGACGGCGAGCCACAACCCGGCCGAATGGAACGCCCTCAAGTTCATGGGACCCGGGGGCCGCTTCCTCACCAAGGTGGATGCGGAGTCCTTCTTCGCGCTGGTGGACGGCGGACGGGCTCTTCCGGCGGGGGGCGGCGCCGGCAGCGTGCGGCGCGACCTGGAAGCGGTGCGCCGGCATCTCGACGGCCTCCTCGCACTCCCCTGGCTCGACGTCGCGGCGATCCGCGCGCGCCGGTTCCGCGTCGCGCTGGACTGCGTGCGGGGCGCCGGCGCCACCATCATGCCGGCGCTCCTCGACGTGCTCGGCTGCCGCGTCGAGACCATCCACCTGGAACCGGACGGCCGGTTCCCGCGCGAGCCGGAGCCGATCCCCGAGCATCTCGGCGAGCTGGGTGAGCTGGTGCGTTCCTCGCGCGCCGATGTGGGGCTGGCGGTGGACCCGGACGTGGATCGCCTCGCGCTGGTGGACGAGACGGGGCGACCGATCGGCGAGGACTACACGCTGGCGTTCGCGGTGCGCACCGTCCTCGCGCGCCGGCCGGGCCCGGTGGTCACCAACCTCTCCACCAGCCTGGTGGTGGACGACGCGGCGGCGGCCTTCGCGTCGCGGGTGGAGCGGGCCCCGGTGGGCGAGGCGAACGTCGTCGAGCGCATGGTGGCGCGGGGGGCTGTGATCGGCGGGGAAGGGAACGGCGGGGTGATCCTGCCGGACCTCCACCTGGGCCGAGACGCGCCGGTCGCGGCGGCCCTCGCCTTGGCGCTCCTGGCCCACCGCGGGGTACCGGTCTCGGCGGTGGTGGAATCCGCGCCCCGCTATGCTATCGTTAAGGCGAAGGTCGGGCGGCCGGAAGGCCCGCTGGACGCGGTGTACGCGGCGTTGGCGGGGGTGTTGCAGGGTGCGGCCGCGGACCGGCAGGACGGGCTCCGCCTGGCGACCCGGGACCGGTGGATCCACGTCCGGCCCTCGGGAACGGAACCCGTGGTGCGCATCATCGCCGAGGCGCCTGACGAGGCCTCGGCGCGGGAGTTGATCGAGCGCGGCCGTGCCGCGCTTCACCTGGTGGGGAGCTGACGATGTGCGGGATCGTGGGATACGTGGGACCGAAGCAGGCGACGCCGCTCCTCATGGAGGGGCTGAAGCGCCTGGAGTACCGGGGCTACGACTCGGCTGGGGTCGCGGTCATCGTGGACGGCCGGCTGGTGGTGCAGAAGTCGGCGGGCCGGATCGCCACGCTCGAGACGCTCCTCAACCGGACGCCGCTCCGGGGCACGACCGGGATCGCGCACACCCGCTGGGCCACGCACGGCGCGCCGACGACCAAGAACGCGCACCCGCACACCGATTGCAGCGACACCGTCGCCGTCATCCATAACGGGATCATCGAGAACAGCGGGGCGCTGCGCACGATGCTGCGCGAGCGCGGCCACAAGTTCGTCTCCGAGACCGACACCGAGGTCATCGCGCATCTCATCGAACAATTCTATGCCGGGACCCTGGAGGACGCGGTCGGCGCGGCGCTGCGCGAGCTGGAAGGCGCCTACGGCATCGCCGTCATCTCGGCGCGCGAGCCCGGCACGATCGTCGCGGCGCGCAAAGGGAGCCCGCTGCTCATCGGCGTGGGGGACGGCGAGAACTTCGTCGCCTCGGACGCCTCGGCCGTGCTGGCGCACACGCGCTCCGTGGTCTACCTCGACGACGGGGAGCTCGCGGTGGTGCGGGCGACGGGCTACCAGCTCAAGGACCGCCACGCCACGCCGCTGACGAAGGAGATCAGCCAGATCGACTGGGACCTGGCGACGATCGAGCGCGGCGGGTACGCCCACTTCATGCTCAAGGAGATCTGCGAACAGCCGGAGAGCCTGCGGAACACGCTGCGCGGCCGCCTGCTCGAAGAGGAAGGCACGGCCCGCCTCGGCGGCCTCAACATGACCGACGAGCAGCTGGGGCGCATCGAGCGCATCGTCATCACCGCGTGCGGCACGTCATGGCACGCGGGGCTGGTGGGCGAGTACATGCTCGAGGAGGTGGCGCGGCTGCCGGTGGAGACCGAGTACGCGTCGGAGTTCCGCTACCGCAACCCGCTGGTGGACGACCGGACGCTGGTGATCGTGATCTCGCAGTCGGGCGAGACGGCGGACACGCTGGCGGCGCTGCGCGAGGCGAAGCGGCGCGGCGCGCGCGTCATCGGGATCGTCAACCAGGTGGGGAGCACGATCGCGCGGGAGGTGGACGGCGGGATCTTCCTGCACGCGGGCCCGGAGATCGGCGTGGCGTCCACCAAGGCGTTCACCAGCCAGATCGCCGCGCTGGCGCTCTTCACGCTCAAGCTGGGGCGCCTCCGGGCGCTGTCGATCCTCCAGGGGCGCGAGATCGTGGGCGCGCTGCGCCGGCTCCCGGAGCAGCTCGAGGCGGTGCTCGCCAAGCAGGCGGAGATCGAGGCGCTGGCGGAGCGCTACGTGCGGGTGGCCAACGTCCTCTACCTGGGGCGCGGCTACAACTTCCCGGTGGCGCTCGAGGGCGCGCTCAAGCTCAAGGAGATCTCGTACATCCACGCCGAGGGGTATCCGGCGGCGGAGATGAAACACGGGCCGATCGCGCTCATCGACGAACTGATGCCGGTGATCTTCATCGCGCCGCGGGACGGGGTGCACGCCAAGATCGTGTCGAACATCGAGGAGGTGCGGGCGCGCGGCGGGCGGGTCATCGCGGTGGTGACCGAGGGCGACACGACGATCACCCCGCTGGTGGACCACGTCATCACCATCCCCGAGACTATGGACATGCTGACGCCGATCCTGACGTCGGTGCCGCTCCAGCTGCTGGCGTACTACGTCGCCGTGCGCCGCGGCTGCAACGTGGACCAGCCGCGCAACCTGGCCAAGAGCGTCACGGTGGAATAGCGGATGCGGGTGGTGCTGCAGCGCGTGAGCCGCGCCGCCGTTCGCGTGGACGGGACCACCACGGGAGCGATCGGTCGCGGCTTCGTCGTTCTGGCGGGCTTCGCGCCCTCGGACACCGAGGCGACGCTGGCCTGGATGGCGGAGAAGGTGGCGGGCCTCCGCCTCTTCGGCGATGCCGAGGGGAAGATGAACCTCCCCCTGGCCGACGTCCTGGGTGGCGTGCTCGTGATCTCCCAATTCACGCTGTACGGAGATGTGGCGAAGGGCCGCCGGCCGTCGTTCATCGACGCGGCGCCGCCCGCCGTGGCGGAGCCGCTCTACGAGCGCTTCGTGGCGCTGCTGCGCGCCACGGGCGTGACGGTCGAGACGGGACGGTTCGGGGCCATGATGGATGTGGAGCTGGTGAACGACGGCCCCGTGACGCTGGTGATCGATCGGTCGTGAGCGTCCCTCTCGTGTTGGCCAGCTCGTCCCCGCGCCGGCAGGACCTGCTCCGGCTGATCGGCCTCACCTTCGAGACGGTCCCCGCGGACATCGACGAGTCGTGGCGGAACGGCGAGGCGCCGGAGCCGCACGCCGAGCGCCTGGCGCGCGAGAAGGCGGCGGCGGTGCGGCGGCCCGGCGCGGCGGTGGTCGGCGCGGACACGATCGTGGTGATCGACGGCGCGATCCTCGGCAAGCCGCGGGACGCGGACGATGCGGCGGCGCTGCTGCGCCGGCTCGCGGGGCGCGACCACCTGGTGCACACCGCGGTCGCCGTCGCGTACCGGGAGCGGCTGGTGTCCGCGGTCGAGACCACGCGGGTCCGGATGCGCGCCATGGACGAGGCGACGATCGCGACCTACGTCGCCACCGGCGAGCCGCTCGACAAGGCGGGCGCGTACGGCATCCAGGGCTACGGCGCGGTGCTGGTGGAGCGGATCGACGGCGACTACTTCACGGTGATGGGGCTGGGCCTGTTCCGGCTGGTGGCGCTGCTCGCCGAGGTGGGGCTCCACTACCGGTTCGGCCGGCTCGAGTCCGACGCCGGGAGCTAGCCTCCGCCGCTGACCGGTGGCCTGGACCGGCGCCACGGCGCCGCCGCCGCATAACGCCCGAGTGCCGCGCGGGCCTTCTCCATCACCTGGTCCACCGTGATGCGCGGCATGCGCCCGAACCGGTAGTGCATCGAGACCGGATAGTCCTCGCCGGGATCCCCGTAGGCATCGATCACATACTCCCCGAAGCGCCGGTACGGCCCAACCCGTTTGGGATTGGTGTACCCGTAGAGCCCGACGGCCGGCACGTCCATCGCCACGCCCATGTGGTAGGGTCCGGTGTCGGGCGCGATCACGAGGTCGCACAGGTCGAGGAGGCCGAGGAGCGTGCGGAGCCCGCTGCCCAGCGCATTGATGGGAGCGGCGGCGGCCCCCGCCTCGATGGTCTTCGCCGCCGCGACCTCGAGCGGCGCCGTGCCGCCTAACAGCACGCACCGGGCGCCCAGCTCCGCCTGCAGGCGCGTGGCCACCTCCGCGTAGCGCTCCGGCATCCAGTTCTTGTCGGGCTTGCTCGTCGCCACCACGAAGCCCACCAGCGGTCCCTCGGCGCCCGCCACCAGGCGGAGCGCGGCGGCACGCTCCTCGGCGGTGGGGCCCAGATTCCATCGGGGCTCGCCGTGCGGGACCCGGAGCGCGTCGAGGAACTCGAAGTACTGGTCCTGCACGTGCTGGGGCGCGTGGGGCGGGATGCGGTGCGTCGTGAACAGCCAGTTGGCATCGCGCGCCCGGGCGAGGTCGAAGCCGAGCTTCACCGGCGCGCGGGTGAGCCAGGTGACGAGGCCAGCCTTGAAGTACACCTGGAGACCGAGCACCAGGTCGAAGGGGCGATCCTCGAGTTGGCGGCGCACGTCCGCGTAGGCCCCCACGCCCAATTGCCGCCGGAAGATCACCGTATCGTCCACGTGCGGGTGGCCTTTGACGAGCTCCGCCGGCGCCGGCTGGAGCACCCAGGTGACGTGGGTGGAGGGCGCGTGCCGCTTGAGCGCGTCGAGGAGCGGGAGGACGTGCACGGCGTCGCCGAGCGCGCTCATCATGACCACGCCGAGGCGTCCGCCGGTCCAGGCGGGCAACGCGCTCACGCGGGGGCCACGGCGTAGGCGGCCTCGAACGCGGCGCGATCGCTCGGGGTGAGCCGGGCGCCTTGCCGTTCGTTCCACTTCTCCCAGGACCGGTAGAAGCGACGGAGGTTGCGCTCGCGGGCGCCGGAATCGCCGCCGGGGACGCGGCGGCAGGTATCCACGTCGAGCAGCGTGACCGCGGGCGCGGCCCCCTCGCTCACCAGCACGTTGCGGAGCTGGAGATCGGGGTGGACGTAGCCCGCGTCGTGCAGACGGCGCACCGCGCGGCCCACGCTTCCGAGGAGCGCGGTCCGGCTCGCGCCTGCCGGCGCCGCCGGCCCGAAGGCGATGGTCGCGAGGTCGCGGCCGGGCGCGCGGGCGGTGGCCACGTCGGCGCGGTAGCCCGGGCCGGCCCGGTAGGCGACGCCGGCCAGGACCGGCGGCGTCGCGATCCCGGCGTCGGCGAGCGCGCGCGCCATCAGCAGTTCGTGGAGGAAGCGCGGCGACCCGAGGAACCAGTCCTCGGAGAAGCGGGCCGGCACGCCGCCGCGGCGGGCGTGGCGCACCACGGCGTCCGCCGGGCCCAGACGCACCGCGTACACCTCGCCCCGGCCGTGGAAGACCTCGGCGTCGGGACGCCCGCGCGCCCAGGCGTAGAGCGTCCCGGCCGACGCGACGGCCTCACGGACCGCTTGGGCGACGTCGGTGCGGGCGGCCGCGAAGCCGTCGTCGAAGGTCCAGGTGTCGTAGTCGGGCGGGAGCGCGGGGGCCCAGCGCAAATCAGAACTTCGCGAGGTAGTTGGGGACCGGCTGCGCCTTGTTCTTCACCTTGAGGGGTTCGCGCGCCTCGACCTCGGGCGGGTGCTTGAGCCGCTTGTAGAGCGACTCGGAGATCATGATCTGGTCCTTGCCGGCGTTGGAGCAGAGCCGTGACGCGGTGTTCACGGCGTCGCCGAGCACGGTGTACTCGAGACGCTGTTCGCTGCCGATGTTGCCGGCGAACACGTTGCCGAAGTTGATGCCGATCCCGATCTTGATCGGCTTCTTGCCGGTCTGCGACCAGATCTCGTTCAGCTCGATCAACTTGCGCTGCATGTCGATGGCCGCGCGCATCGCCTTGTCGGCGTCGTCCTCGCTGCCCAGGGGCGCGCCCCACAGCGCCATGATCGCGTCGCCGATGAACTTGTCCAGGGTGCCGCCGTGCCGGAAGATGATCTCCACCATCTCGGTGAAGTACTGGCGCATCAACTGGGCCACGTCGTTCGGGTCCATCGTCTCCGACATGGACGTGAAGCCGCGGATGTCCGAAAAGAGAATGACGACGTCACGCTTGTCGCCCTGGTCGAGCTTCACTTCGCCGCCGTGGTCCGCGATCTGCTTGGCGAGGTCGGGCGAGAAGTAGCGCTGGAAGTTGGAGAGGACCAGCGCCTCGCGCCGGATCCGGTCGGAGAGCTGGCCGTTCTCGATGGCGACCGACGCCACGCCGGAGAACGCGATGAGGAAGTCGAGGTCGTCGCTGTTGAAGGCGTGCGTCGCGGTGAGGTTGTCCACGTAGATCAGGCCGAGGACTTGGCCCGCCGAGCTCATGAGCGGCGCCCCCATGGCCGAGCGCACGCTCTGCATCATGATGGACTTGCCCTTGAACCGTTCATCCTCGGCGGCGTTGTCGGTCAGGATGGCGACCCGCTCGTTCACGGCCTGCGACACGATGGACTTGGGGACGTGTCGCGCCGAGGCGTACCCTTCGCCGAGGCGGCTCTTGGAGATGCGGGGGATGAGGTCCGCCGCGCCCGGCTCCTGGAGGAGGATCGAGACGCGGTCCACCGGCATCACCTGGAAGGTGAAGTCCACCACGGTCTCCAGCAGCTTGTCCACGTCCTGCTGGCGCGAGAGGGCCTTGGAGATCTCGAGCAACAGCTCGAGCTTCTTGGCGCTCTTCGCGGCCTCGACGGTGGCGATCCCCTCGGCGGGGGTCTCCATCGAGGGACGCTTGACGCTCACCAGCCCGAGGTTGCCTTCGCCGCTCACCGGCAGCTGCCGGACGATGGTGGCGCCGGCCGACTTGGGGGGCTGGAAGCCGCCGGTGCTGGCGGCCGCCTTGGGTGGCGCCGATCCCGCCGGCTTCGCGACCTCGCGCACGTAGAAGGACACCTTGCCGAACATCACCACGTCGTTGGGGGTGGCGACGGCCTCGGTGATCTTGCTGCCGTTCAGGAAGGTGCCGTTCGAGGAGCCGAGGTCCTTGATCTGGACGCCGCCGTTGGAGGCGCTGACCTGGGCGTGCTGGCGCGAGATGGTCGGGTCGTAGATGGGCACGTCGCTGTTGACGGCCCGGCCGACCACCAGGGTCACCCCCGGTTTCACGTCGACGGTCTGGTCGCCTGAGGTGCTGACGAGCTTGAAGGAATCTGCCATGCGTTCGGGGCCCCCGGAACCGGATAATATGCCCACCCCAAGCGGGGGGCGCCAGCGGAGCTACATCGCGGGCGGGGCCGGCTGCCGGCGTGCCAGGGCGACCGCGCGCAGGGCCGCGCGCGCCTTGGCTTCG
>JBGPHD010000144.1:0-8249 GCA_041484135.1 Gemmatimonadota bacterium | reverse complement strand
CGGGCGGCCGCCATCCCGAACGCCGCCGACACCGAGGTGCCGGCGTGCCCCGCCCCGAACACGTCGTGCTCGCTCTCGCTCCGGCGCAGGAAACCGTTGAGGCCGTCCTCCTGCCGCAACGTCGGGAGCCGGGGGTTACGGCCGGTGAGGATCTTCCACGGGTAGCCCTGGTGGCCCACGTCCCAGACCACCTTGTCGCGCGGGCTGTCGAAGCTGCGGATCAAGGCCACGGTGAGCTCGACCACGCCGAGCCCGGCGCCGATGTGGCCACCGGTATTCGACACCACGTCGATGAGACGCTGGCGCACTTCGTCGGCCAGCGGCTGGAGCTGCTCGCGGGGGAGCTTCTTGACGTCGTCTGGACCGCGTATGGAATCGAGGACGGCCATGCGGTTTGCGACTCCTTCGATCGGTTATGACCGGCGGGAGACCACGAAGCGGGCCAGGGCCGCCAGCAGGGGGGAAGATACTCCCGCCGCGGTCAGATGGGCCACCGCGCGCTCGGCGAGGCGCTCCGCCTCGCGTTGGGCACCCTCGACGCCCAGGATCATGGGAAAGGTCGGCTTGCCGAGCTTGACGTCCTTGCCGGCCGTCTTGCCGAGCTGGGAGGAGGTGGCCGTGAGGTCGAGGACGTCGTCGGCGATCTGGAAGGCGAGACCCACGTCCGCCCCGAAGGCGCGGTAGGCGGCGCGCCGGTCCGCGCCGGCGCCCGCCGCGACGGCGCCGATCTCCACCGAGGCCACGATGAGCGCGCCCGTCTTGCGGGCCTCGATGTCCGCCACGTCGTCGCGGGTGGCGGCGTGGCCGCCCGCCAGCAGGTCCAGCACCTGCCCGCCGATCATGCCGCCGGCGCCGGCCGCCTGGAAGAGGATCTGCAGGACGTCGCGCTCGGGCGCCGGCCCCAGTCCGAGGCGCCGCGCGCCGCGGACCGCCGCCGCGGCGGCGACCGGCACCATGGCGAAGCCCGCCGTCGTGGCCACCCGCACGTCGAAGGCGCGATGCAGCGTGGGCCGCCCGCGGCGCAGGTCGTCGTCGTCCATGCAGGGGAGATCGTCGTGGACCAGGGAGTAGGCGTGGACGATCTCGACCGCGGCGGCGAGATCGGCGATGGCACCCCGCGTGCCGCCGGAGGCCTCGTACGCCGCGAGCACGAGCGCCGGCCGGAACCGCTTGCCGGAACCCATCACGGCATAGACGATCGCCTCGCGGAGCGAGGCCGGTGCGGCGGCGAGGAGTTCTTCCAGCGTGCCCTCGAGTGCCCGGTCGGTCGCCTCCCGGGCGCGCGCCAGGAACGCGTCCATGTCCGGCAAGGACTCAGCCGTCCTGAGGGGCAACGTCGACGCCGCCGGAAGCGGCCTCCCTGAGCTGCGTGAGACGCAGCTCGGCGGCGGCGAGGCGCTCCCGCGCGTCGCGCAACCGCCCGACCCCTTCTTCGAAGAGCGCCAGCGCCTGATCGAGATCCACGTCCGGCGCTTCGAGCGCGCGCACGATGGCCTCGAGTCGCGCCAGGTCCGCCTGGAGCGAGGGGGCCTTCGCGCCCTCCGCCGCGCCCTCGCGGGCAGGGCTCACGTCGCCGCCTCCGCTCGGGCCGGCACGTCGCCGTCCACGACGCGCAGCCGGAAGGCGCGACCCGCCGGAAAGTCCGCCACGCGACGCAGCACGCGGCCGGTGCCGTCGCGCGCCACGCTGTAGCCGCGGTCGAGCACCTTGAGCGGCGACAGCGCGTCGAGCGAGGCCCCGAGCCGCTCGGCGTCGGCGCGCCTCAAGGCGACGCGGGACTCGCACGCCGCGCGCATGCGCAGCATCGCCTGGCCGAGACGCCGGTCCGCCTCACGCACCCGCGATGTCACCGCGCCCGCCATGCGGCTCCGGGCGTGCGCCAGCCGCGCGCCGGCCGCATCCAGACGCCTCCCCGCGCCCACGCCCAGGCCGGCCTCCAGCGACGCCAGGTAGCGCAACACCTCTAGCCGGGCGGGAACGGCCTTCTCCGCCGCCGCCGAGGGCGTGGCGGCGCGCACGTCGGCGACGAGGTCGGTGAGGGTGATGTCGATCTCGTGTCCCACCGCGGAGATCGTGGGCACCGGCGAGGCGGCTACGGCGCGGGCGACCTGCTCGTCATCGAAGGCGCGCAGGTCCTCCTTGGAGCCACCGCCCCGCCCCACGATGAGCACATCCAGACCCGAGTAGCGGGACGCGAGGGCGAGGGCCCGACAGAGGTCGCGCGGCGCGTCATCGCCCTGGACTCGCGCCGGCACCAGCACCAGCTCCACCATCGGCCAACGCCGCGCGATCACCGCGACCACGTCGCGCCAGGCGGCGCCGTCGGGGCTCGTCACCACGCCGATCACCCGCGGGAACGGCGGCAGCGGCCGCTTGCGCGCCGGATCGAAGAGCCCGTCCTTCTCCAGCGCCCGCCGGGCCCGCTCCAGCGCGATGGCATGGAACCCGTCCACCGGCGTGGGGACCAGGTCCTTCAGGATAAACTGCATCGCGCCCCGCGCCGGGTACACCGAGAGCCGCCCCCGCGCGAAGACCTTGAGCCCGTCCTCCGGCTCGCCCGCCACGCGCCGGGTGTCCGAGCGGAACATCACGCACCGGACCTCGGCCCGCTTGTCCTTCAGCGTGAAGTACCAGTGGCCGGAGGTCTGGCGGGAGAAGTTGGAGACCTCGCCCTCCACCCACACGGCGGGGAACGCGTGCTCCAGGACCCGCAGCGCCGACTCGGTCAGCTCATAGATGGAAAGGGGGCGCTCGAGGGGCGCGTCGTCCAGCGGGAGCTGCAGGCTCACGCCGCCTGCCGCGCGGCCTGCACCGTGTTCTTCATGAGCATCGCGATCGTCATGGGGCCCACGCCGCCGGGCACCGGCGTGATCATCCCGGCCACCGTGACCGCTTCCGCGAACTTCACGTCGCCGGTCAGGCGGTAGCCCTTCTCGGTGGAAGGATCGTCCACGCGATTGACGCCCACGTCGATCACCACCGCGCCGGGCCGGATCATGTCGCCGGTGATCGACTCCGGCTGGCCCGCCGCGACGATCAGGATCTCGGCATCGCGGGTGAAGCGCGGGAGGTCCTTCGTCTTGGTGTGACACACGGTGACGGTGGCGTTGGCGCCCGCCGTGTTCTGGATCAGGAGGTTCGCCACCGGCCGGCCCACGATCATCGAACGGCCGACCACGACGGCGTGCTGCCCGCGCGGGTCCACCCCGGAGCGCGCGAGCAGCTCGAGGACGCCCGCCGGCGTGCAGGGGCGGAAGGCGGTCGTGTCCCCGATCACCAGTTTGCCGACGTTGATGGGGTGGAAGCCGTCCACGTCCTTGGCCGGATCGATCCGGTTGATGACGCGGTCCGAGTTCATGTGCTTGGGCAGCGGGAGCTGGACCAGGATGCCGTGCACCGTTGGGTCGCCGTTGAGGCGGTCGATCACCGCGAGCAAGTCCGCTTCGGAGGTCTCGGCCGGGAGGCGGAGCGTGTCCGACTTCATCCCCAGCTCGTCGGCGGCCTTGCCCTTCATCCTGACGTACACCTGGCTCGCCGGGTTCTCGCCTACGATGACGACGGTGATGCCGGGCCGCCGGCCCCGCGCCGTCAGGGCCGCCACCTCTTCGTGCAGCTCGGCCCGGATCGCTTTGCCGATCGCGTTGCCGTCAATGATCGTCGCCGTCACGCCGCCTCGCTTGTCACGGATCGATCCCGACACCCGACACCCGACACCCGACACCCGACACCCCAGTCTTCACGTCACTTCGCATAGTCCACCGCCCGGGTCTCCCGGATCACCACCACCTTGATCTGTCCAGGGTACTGCAGCTCGCTCTCGATCTTGCGCGCGATGGAGTCCGACAGCGCCGCCGCCTTCGCGTCATCCACCGCCTCCGGCGTCACCATGACGCGGATCTCCCGGCCGGCCTGGATGGCGAAGGTCTTCTCGACCCCCGCGAAGCCGTTGGAGATCTCCTCCAGACGGGTGAGCCGCTTGACGTAGCTCTCGAACGCCTCGCGCCGCGCGCCGGGGCGCGAGCCCGAGACCGCGTCCGCCGCCTGCACGATGACCGAGATCGCCGATTCGTGCGGCACGTCGTCGTGGTGCGCGGCGATGCAGTTGATGACGATCGGCCGCTCGCCGTACTTGGTGGCCATCTCGACGCCCAGCTGCACGTGCGTGCCCTCGTGCTCGTGGGTCAGCACCTTGCCGATGTCGTGCAGCAGCGCCCCACGCTTGGTGATGGCGACATCGAGCTTCAGCTCGGCGGCCATGATGCCGGAGATCCAGCAGACCTCCTTCACGTGCTTGAGGAGGTTCTGGCCGTACGACGTCCGGAACTTCATCCGCCCGACGAGCTTGATCAGCTCGGCGTGGAGCCCGTGGACGCCGACCTCGTAGGCCGCCTGCTCGCCCGCCTCCTGGATCTGCTGGTCCACGTCCGCCTGCGCCTTCTTGACCAGCTCCTCGATGCGCCCGGGATGGATGCGCCCGTCGGCGATGAGGCGCTCGAGCGCCAGGCGCGCCACTTCGCGGCGCACCGGATCGAACGAGGAGACGGTGACCGCGTCGGGGGTGTCGTCGATGACGACGTCCACGCCCGTCGCCGCCTCGAAGGCCCGGATGTTCCGGCCCTCGCGGCCGATGATGCGGCCCTTCATCTCGTCGGAGGGGAGCGTGACGGTGGAGACGGTGGACTCGGCGGTGTGGTCCGCGGCGATGCGCTGGATGGCCATCGCGAGGATCATCTTGGCCTCGCGGTCGGCCTCGTGCTTGGCCTGCTCCTTCAGCGTGCGCACCAGGGCCGCGGCCTCGGCCCGCGCCTCGTCCTCGATGGACCGGACCAGCTCGCGCTTGGCGTCGGTCGCCGAAAGACCGGCGACGGCCTCCAGCCGCCGGCGCTGGTCCACCACGATGGTGCGAAGCTCGGTCTCCTGCGCGGCGACGCGCTGCTCGAGCCCGGCGACGTCGGCCACCCGCTTCTCCAGCTCGCGCTCGCGGGTCTCGACCAGCTGGTATTTGCGCTCCAGCTGCTGATCGCGCTCGTCGAGGCGCCGCTCGGTGCGGCCGAGCTCCTCGCGACGGTGCGCGATCTCGGTCTCGAGCGCTTCCCGCGCCTTGGCGAGCTCGTCCTTGCCGGTGAGGAGGAGGGAGGACCGGAATGCCTCGGCATCGCGCCGGGCGTCCTCGATGATCCGGTCGGCGACCGTCTGGGCCGAGGCGCGGGCGCGCGCCGCCGCCCGCCGCTCAGCCGATCGCCCAACGAAGAAGAACGCCGGCCCGGCCGCGGCAGCGACGCCGAGGGCGACGAGGAGAAGCTCGATTGTCATAAGTCACTCCGGCGGCAGGGCCGCCCTGAGTGAAGCCAAGAACGAAGTTGGGAACTGCGGGGCTAAGTTACGACCGAAAGGGGAGATGTGACAAGGCTGTGCGCGGAAATGCTACGGAGTGCGTCGGATTGGGTTACGGCCCCTGTCCACGTCCGCACTAGCTTCGCGCCATGGGCTCCCATCGAACCCTCAAGGCGTGGCAACACACCCGGATCCTGGCCGTCGAGTGCGCCAAGGCGGCGCGCCGGTTCCCTCCGGAGGAGCAGACGGCCCTCGCCGACCAGCTGCGCCGGGCCGCCTATGGGGCCGTGCTCAACATCGCGGAAGGCGCGGCCCGCCTCGGGGCCCGCGACTACCGGAAGTTCCTGGACATGGCCAGAGCATCACTGAAGGAAGTGGAGGCGATCCTGGAGGTTGCGAAGGACCTGGGCTACATAGACATGAGCACGTTCGCGCGCCTCGAAGCCCGCCGAGGCGTCGAAGACGTTGTACGGCCTGCTGCGCTCTATCTCGGCTGTGGCGGCGAAGGGTACTGCCCACCGTTAGACCGAGGACCACTGCGCGTCTGTGCGTCTGCGCGTCTACTGATCCTCCGGACCGTCGAACTGCGGACTGTCTATCAGTCTATCAGGCCCCCACCGACTGTCTCTTCTGCGGCGGCAGCAGTCTGGCCAGATCCGCCGCCATCTGGCGCAGTCTCTGCGCCAGCTCCTGGCGTTGCTTTCTCGACTGGAACAGCTCGTCCGTGAGCGCCAGCGCGGCCAGGATCGCCGCCTTGTGACTCTCCACCATCGGTCCCGCCTGGAGCACGCGCCGGATCGCGGTATCCACGTAGGCCGCGACCTCCCTCGTGTAGTCGGGGTCCAGCTCCGAGCGGACCGTGTACTCCTCGTCCACGATCATGACCCTGACCGCGTTCTTCTTCATCGGTCCCCTCCCCCGCCGTTCGAGTGCTGCTGCTCCAGGAACCGCAACCGGTCGAGCATCTCGCCCACTCGCGTCCGCGCCACGTTCACCCGCTGCTCCAGCTCCCGGTTCTCGTTTTCCAGGGCCTGGGTCTCCGACGGGATCTCCTCGCCGCGCGACTGCGCCCGCTGGAACTCGCCGACCTTCGACTCGGCGGCGAGCGCGCGGCGGCGCCAACCGGCAAGCTCCGCCTCGAGGAGGCGGAGGACCTCCTCGAGTTCGTGCAGCGCCTCCAGCTCAGGCCTCTCGACGCCGGACGCCATGCCGTTCCTCCACGTCCTTCAGGGCCTTCGCGAGCGCCTGGTCCACTTCCGCCTCGCGCAGCGTGCGCCCCTCCTCCCGGAACACCAGCCGCCAAGCCACACTCCGCATCCCGGCCGCGAGCGGGGCGCCGCGATACTCGTCGAATGGCCAGGCCCGCGCAAGGAGGGGGCCCGCCGCCGCGCGCAGGGTCGCCTCGACGTCCGCCGCCGACATGCCGGCCGGCAGGACCAGCGCGACGTCGCGTTCCACCGACGGCGACCGCGGCAGATCGGCCACGCGCAGCCGCGGCGCCTCCGCCTCGGCGACCGTCAGCTCGAAACCGAACACGGGGCCGGCCCACGCCGGCCGGTCCGCGTCGAGGCCGCGTGCCCGGCCTACCTCGGCACCCGCGGCGTCGCGGACCACCAGCGCGTCCCCCGAAGGCTCGACCCGCACTCCGGGCCGGGCCACCCGCACCGCCGCCTCGAGCAGCGCCTTCGCGTCGAAAAGATCATAGTCCGGCGGCGTGGGCTCGCTCCAGTGCGGCGGCCGTCGCGCCCCCGTCACCACGCCCGCCACGCGGACCTCCTCGGCGGGGAGCGCGCCGGCACGGGCGTGGAAGACGTGCCCGATCTCGAAGAGTCTGACGTTGCGCTGCATCTGCCGCCAGTTGTGCTCAACCCGCCGCACCAGACCCGGCAGCAGGTCCGCGCGCAGCCACGCTTCGTCCTGGCTGAGCGGGTTCAGCACGGCCGCCTGACGCTCGTCCACCTGCGGGCCGAGCGAGCTGGTCAGCGCTTCGTGGAGCCCGAGGCCCGCCAGCACGGGGCGCAGCCGGTCCGCCAGGCGTTCCAGCGGCGCGTCGGGCACCGTCCCGGCCCGGTAGGGCCGGAGGTCGTCCGGGAAGCGGTCGTAGCCCGTGATGCGCGCGACCTCCTCGATGAGGTCGACCTCGCGGGTGAGGTCGGGCCGGTACGCCGGGACCTGCACGGCGAGGCGGTCCTCCTTCGGCCCCACCACGCAGCCTAACGCCGAGAGGATGCGTTCGACGTCGGCGCGCGGGATCAGGGCGCCCAGCACGTGCGTGATCCGGGCGTCACGCACGAACACGGTGAGGGGGGCGATGGCCGCCGGGACCACGTCCACCGGCACGCCGTCCACCCGGCCGCCGGCCGTCGCCACGATCAGCTCCGCGGCGCGCGTGAGGCGGAGCGGCGTCGCCTCGTGGTCCACGCCGCGCTCGAACCGGTAGCTCGCCTCGGTGCTGAGACCGAGGGCGCGGGCGGTGCGGCGCGTGCGCACCGGATCGAAGTACGCGCACTCCAGGAGCAGGTCCGTCGTCCCCGCCGTGACCTCGCTCTCGGCGCCGCCCATCACCCCCGCGATCCCCGTGGCGCGCTCGCTGTCGGCGATCACCGTCATCTCGGGCGTGAGCTTCCGCGTCTGGCCGTCGAGCGTGACGATCATCTCGCCGGCGCGGGCGCGGCGCACCACCACCGAAGGTCCCCGCAGCTTGGCGAGGTCGAAGGCGTGCAACGGCTGCCCGTTCTCGAAGAGGAGCAGGTTGGTGGCGTCCACCACGTTGTTGATCGGACGGGCGCCGACCGCGCGGAGGCGGTCCTGAATCCAGGCCGGCGAGGGGCCGATGGTCACGCCGCGGATCACCGCCGCGCCGTAGCGCGGGCAGCCCGCGGCGTCCTCGATGACGATGCGCACCCCGGCGGTCT
>JBGPHD010000143.1:0-8301 GCA_041484135.1 Gemmatimonadota bacterium | reverse complement strand
GCGTCCTTGTACTCCTCGATGCGCTGGTCGATGAACTCGTCGTACTCCGCGCGGATGCTCCGCGGCGGGCGTTTGGGGCGGCGGGGCTCGAGGGTGTTCAGCACGGCTCGATGTGCACCACGACCTCGTCCATCGCGAGGTCCGCCTTGAGCCGGCCCTCGACGGCGTCGGCGATCTCGTGCGCCCGCGCCACGGCGAGCTGGCCTTGAACGCCGATCGTCAGCTCGGCGAAGACCACGCCGGCGGCCGAGCGGGAGCGGATGGCGTACGCCGAGGAGACGCCGTCCACGCCCTCGGCGGCGGCGCGGATCTTGTCGGGTTCGCGTGCCACCTCGTCCACCAGGATGGGCACGGCGCGCCGCACGATCTGGTAGCCGATCCGGAAGATGAGGATGGTGATGATCATGGCGAAGATGGGGTCCACGTGCCGGACCCCGAGGCGCGCCAGCACGCCGCCCAGCATCACGCCGACGGTGATGAGAACGTCGGCGCGGGTGTGGGCCGCATCGGCGAGGAGCAGTTCGCTCGACAGGGCGCGGCCGCGGCGCGCCTCGTACCACGCCACCCAGATGTTGATCGCGAGCGTGAACGCGAGGAGGACGAGGTCGGTGTTGGTGAGGAACGGGGACGGCGCCCGCGCGATGAGGCGCTCCACGGCGCCTTTGAGCAGCTCGAAGCACGCCACCGACAGGAAGACCACGATGCCCAGCGCGCCGAGGACCTCGAACTTCCCGTGCCCGTAGGGATGATCGGCGTCGGGGGCGGAGCCGGCGACCCGCATGAGCAGGATGAAGAGGACGTTGTTGAGGGCGTCCACCGAGGCGTGGATGGCGTCGCCGAGGACCGAAAGGGAGCCGGCGCGGACGCCGATGACCACCTTGGCCGCCACCACCGCGAGATTGGCGACCAGGAGGCCCGCGAAGACGCGCTGGATCGCGGTGGCCCGCGACGCTGTCATGGGGACAAGCTAGATTTCAGGCCGGACAAGTCAACTCCCGTGCACCTCGATCTGCATCTCCATTCGACCTGTTCCGACGGGTCCCTGGCGCCGGCGGCGCTGGCCCTCGCGGCGCGCCGGGCGGGCCTGCACGCCATCGCCCTCACCGACCACGACACCACCGCCGGCATCGCGGCCGCGCGCCGCGCCGCCGAGGCCGAGGGCGGGCCCCTGGTGATCGCGGGGGTGGAGCTCACGAGCAGCCTGGACGGGGCGGAGGTGCACCTCCTGGGTTACGGTGTGGATCCCACCCACGCCGGCCTGGCAGGGTACACCGCACGCGCGGCGGCGCTGCGGCGGGAGCGGGTGACGGCGATCGTCGGGCGGCTCCAGGCCCTCGGCGTGCGCATAACGGAGGACGACGTCACGGTGGAGGAGGGGTGCGCGGCCGTGGGGCGTCCCCACGTCGCGCGGGCCCTCCAGCGCCTGGGCGTGGTGCCGAACTTCCAGGAGGCCTTCAACCGCTACCTCCGGGCCGACGGCCCCGCCTTCGTGCCGAGCCGGGGGCCGGACGTGCGGCAGGCCATCGCGGCCGTGCGTGAGGCGGGCGGGGTGAGCGTGTGGGCGCACCCGCGCCTCGAGGACACGCGGTCCTTCGGGCGGCTCGCGGCCGAGGGGCTGGACGGGGTCGAGGTCCTGCGGCCCTCGGTCGAGGCGGCGGTGTCGGTGGTCCTGGAGGAGGAGGCGCGGGCGCACCACCTGCTGATCACGGGGGGCTCGGACTGGCACGGCGCCGCGCGGCCGGCGTTAGGTAGCTGGTACGTCACCGAGAAGCACGTCGGCGCCTTCCTGGACCGGATCGGCATCGCCGCGTAGCGGACAGGGCGGCGGCCGCCTGTCATCCTGCTGACAGGTGGCCGGTCTAGGTTCAACGGTCGTTCCCCCGTCCAGGAGTCCGTCATGAACACCGCTTCCCCCGGCATCCTCAGCGTCGTCTTCCTCATTGGTGCAGCGGGCGCCTCGGCCCAGCAGCCCCCGGCCCCACCGGCGCGGCAGCCTGCCGCCCATGCGGCGCAGCAGCCCGCGGCCCATCAGACGCCGCCGCCGGCGGCCCGTCATGTCAGCCCCGCGGCGGCCTACCGCCGCGAGGTGCCGGCCGCGTTGGCGCACCAGGCGCGCATCACCGAGGACTCGGCGCGCGGGATCGCGATGCGGCGCATCCCCGGCGGCGTGGTGCAGGCGCTGGAACTGGAGAGGGAAGGCGGCCACCTGATCTACTCGTTCGACCTCAAGGTCGCCGGCCACGCCGGTATCGAAGAGGTCCACGTTGACGCGCTGAACGGCAGCGTCCTGGCGGTGGAGCACGAGGCACCGCACGCCGACAGCGCCGGGCATCGGCCCGCCGCGCCGCCGCGTCCCGCCCCTGCGCCACGCCGGCCCTGATCGCTCCCACCTCGCGACATGGCGCGCGTCGACGACGCGCATTGCGAAGGAGGCTTGAATGCAGCGGCATCACGCTGTCCGATCCCTGATACTCGCGGCGCTGGTCGCTGGCGCCGCGCGCACCGTCGCGGCCCAGACGCTTGAAACGGAGACCGCGCGGCTCCTCCCGCGCGGCTGGTGGAAGATCGGCAACGCCTACGAGTTCCAGACCTCCGCCGAGGGGACTGAAGCGGCCCTCCCGTTCATCATCGAGTACGGGCTGTCGAGCCGGCTGGAGCTGGTCGTCGAGCCCGTGCCCTACACGGCCATCCGGCCCAACGCTGGACGCCGGGCGCGCGGGGCAGGGGACATCGAGGTCACTCTCAGCTGGCTGCTCCGGCACGAGCGCGCGCGGACGCCGGCGCTCGCCCTCGCGGCCGAGGTCAAGGTGCCGACGGCGCGGGACACCCTTATCGGCACCCGGCGGACCGACTACACCGGCTACTTGATCGCGAGCCGGCGGTTCGGCCGCTTCGACGCGCACGCGAATCTTGCCTACACAGTGGTCGGGCAGCCGCCCGGCGCACGGGTGAACAACATCGTGTACGCGGCACTGGCCGCCGTGTATCGGCCCAACCCGCGGACGGAGCTGTTCGGGGAGATCTTCGGCAACACGGCGGCCTCCGCCCAGCCGGAGACCCCGGCCGGCGGGACGACGGTGACTCCCGAGGTGGCGGGCGGTGAGGTGGTGGGGACCCTCGGCGCGGGGCGCTACCTCGTGCCGAACCTGCTCCTCTATGCCGCGGTGAGCTATGACAACAGCCACGCGCTCCTGCTGAGGCCGGGGCTGACGTTCAAATTCCGTTAGGTGATCTGCGCTCCGCGTCGACCGGGGCGCGCGTCGGGGCTGGTCAGTCCACGGCGCGGAGCAGCGCGGCCTTGAGGTAGCCTGTCTCGGGCACCGTGATCAGCTCCGGGTGATCGGACGCGGCCCCGCGGATCTCCACCAACGCGAGCCGCCGCCCGCTGTCCGCCGCGGCGTCCGCCAGCATGGCGAAGAAGTCGCCCCGGTGCACGTGGTGCGAGCAGGAAGCCGTGAAGAGGTGCCCCCCCGGCACGAGCAGCTTCATCGCCCGGAGATTGAGTTCCTTGTACCCCGCGATCGCCCGGGGCAGCGCCTGCTTGTCCTTGGCGAAGGCGGGCGGGTCGAGCACGATAACGTCGTAGCGCGAGGTGCCCGCCGCCTCGGGTTTCAGCCAGTCGAACGCGTTCGCCTCCACGCCCCGCACCGTGCCGATCCCGTTCAGGGCCGCGTTCTCCGCCAGCACACCTAACGCCTCCGCCGAGCTCTCCACCGCGACGACCTCGGTCGCGCCGCCGGCCGCGAGGTGGAGCGCGAAGGCGCCGTGATAGGCGAAGACATCCAGGCAGCGGCCACGGGCGTGGCGCCGCATCAGCGCATGGTTCTCGCGCTGGTCCAGGAACGCCCCGGTCTTCTGCCCGGTGCGCAGCGCGGCGAGGAACCGCAGGCCCCCCGCGACATACTCCACCCGCTCGGGCACCTCGCCGAAGGCCACCGTCGTCTCGCGCGCCAGCCGCTCCCGCTCGCGCACCGGCGCGTCGTTGCGGAGGAGGAGGCCCGCAGGCGCCAGTACCTCGCGAATGGCGGCGATCACGTCGTCCTTCACCGCGTCGAGGCCCGCCGAGAGGAACTGCGCCACGGCCACCGCCCCGTAGCGGTCCACGATCAGCGAGGGGAGTCCGTCACCCTCGGCGTGGACCACGCGATAGGCGGTGTCGCTGATGCCGGCGCGGCGGGCCAGCGCGGCGCGGACCATCGCCGTCCACCACGCGGCGTCCACCGTGACGCCCGCGGGTGCCAGCCAGCGGGCGCGGATCTCCGACGCCGGCGACCAGAGGGCCGTGCCTAGCTGCCGCCCGCGTTCGTCGGCCAGCTGGACGAGGCCCGCGGCGGCGGTGTCGCTCTCGCGGAGGTCGGAGCGGTAGATCCAGGGGTGGCCGGCGCGCAGCCGGCCCACGCCCTTCGGCGTCACGGTGACCGTCGCTGCGGGTGCGCTCGTCTCTTGTCTGGTTGTCACCTTCAACGCCTCGTGTTCTTCAACCTTCAACGCTTTTCTCTCTTCAACGCTTCTCGCATTCCCCGCGTCGCCCCTTCCGGATCGTCGGCTCCCAGCACCACGCCGATCACCGCGACACCCGCCGCGCCCGCCTCGAGCAGCGCCGGCACATCGGCCGCCGTCACCCCGCCGATAGCGACCGCCGGCAATCCCGGCGCCGCCGCGCGAACCCGCGCGAAGCCCTCGGCCCCGATCGCGCTTCCGGCATCCACCTTGTTCCCCGTCACATGGATGGGCCCGATGCCGAGGTACTGCGCTCCCTCGGTAGCCGCATGGCGCGCCTCGTCCTCGTTCCCCGCCGACCCGCCGAGGATGAATCCGGGTGGGGCGATGCGCCGGGCCTCCGCGATGGGGAGGTCGTCCTGGCCCAGGTGACACCCCGCGGCTCCCGTCGCGAGCGCGACGTCGAGCCGGTCGTTCACCGTGACCGGAACGCCGCCGGCGATGCCGATCACCTGCCGCACCACCTGTGCGAGGTCGTGTGCCGAGAGGGGCTTGCCGCGCACCTGGAGCATCGTGGCGCCACCGCGCACCGCGTCGCCCGCGAGCCGGGAAAGGTCGCGCCCGCGCGCCGCGTCAGTGTCGAGGATGACGATGAGGCGGAGCGACGCCGCGAGCGTCAGCGCGGCCGTGGTGCCCGCCGCGCGGCGGCGGCGCTGTCCCGCGCCAGCCGCTCGAGGTGCGCCTTCTCCACGGCGAAGCGGGCCCAGAGGGCGCGGGCCACGTTGGCGGAATCGGCGTGCTCGTACGCGGTCTTCGAGTACATCACGTGCCCGTCGGGCGTCGCCACGAAGAAGAGATACGGGGAGGCCTCGGGATCCAGCGACGCCTCGATGCTCGACCGGCTCGGATTGCAGATGGGGCCCGGCGGCAGCCCGGCGTGCAGGTAGGTGTTGTAGGGCGAGCGCGTCTCGAGGTGCCGGAAGAGGACCCGGGTGAGCCGCTGGCCCACGGCGTACATCACCGTCGGGTCCGCCTGCATCGGCATCCCGCGCCGCAGGCGGTTCATGTACACCCCCGCCACCTTGCGCCGCTGCGCCGGGGAGCGCGCCTCCGCCTCCACCACGCTCGCCAAGGTGAGCACCTGGTGGCGGGAGAGGCCTAACGCGGCGGCGCGCCGGTCGAACCCGGTGTCCCAGAACAGCGTGAACTGCCGCAGCATGTGCTCCACCAACTGGCGCGGCGTCTCGTCGAAGGCCACCCGGTAGGTCTCGGGGAGCAGGTAGCCCTCGAGCGGCTCCTTCACGCCTCTCGGCACCACGATGTCGAACGCGTTGGCCACCAGGGGGTCGCGCGCGGCGGCGAGGAACGAGTCCCGCACCGCGGTCCGTACCGAGTCGCGCGCGAGCCGCAGCTTCTCCGCCGCCAGGTCGGCGATCTCGACCACCGTCAGGCCCTCGGGGGCCGTGAACGAGAAATCGTGGGTGCGCCCGCTCTTGAGCGCGCCGACGATCGTGCCGAACCACTCACCCTCGTGGAACTCGTAGAGCCCCGGCCGCACCCGCTTCGCCAATCCCTCGATACGGGCATAGAGGCGGAACTGCGCCGCCGATGTCACGACCCGGTGGGCCACCAGGGAGTCCGCCACCGCGGCGAGCGAGGCGCCGCGCGGGACGTAGACGTTGGCGGTGGGCGCGTTCGGCGCCGGGCCGGCGCACGACCAGAGGGAGCAGGCGCACAGGAGCACAACCGCACCTGATGGTCGTCTCACGACTGTTCTTCCTGCGCGTCTGCGCGTCTGCGCGTCTGCGCGTCTAGCTTGTGCGCGTCTAGGCTGTGCGCATCCAGATAGCCCTGGAGGATGGCGACGGCCGCCATCTGGTCGATCCGGCTCCGCGAGTCCCGGTCCTTGACGCCCGCCCGGCGCGCCGACTTGAGCGCGTGCGCCGTCGAGAGCCGCTCGTCCACGAACGTCACGGGCCGCCCCGACCGCTCGGCGACCGCGGCGCCGAAGGCCCGCGCCGCCAGCGCGGCCTCGCCCTCATTGCCGTCGGGCAGCAGCGGCAGGCCGACCACGATCTCCGTGGCGCCGTGCACCTCCACCAACGCGACGACCCCCGCCACCGGCGCGCGATGGTGCGCGCGGCGGGTGAGGGTCGTGAGCGGTTGCGCGATGAGACGGCTCGGGTCGGAGATGGCCACGCCGAAGTGCTTGGTGCCCCAGTCCACGGCGAGCACGCGGCCCGCGGGAGCCTCTGCGGATGCCAGCGCGGCTACCCCTGCGCCATGGTGGCGTAGAACTCCTTGTTGTTCTTCGTCCGCTTGAGCCGTTCGAGCAGGAACTCGATCGCCTCCACGGGCGGCATGTCGGCCAGGAACTTGCGCAGCAGGTAGACCCGGTTCAGCTCCTCCGGTGGGAGGAGCAACTCTTCCTTCCGTGTCTGTGAGCGGTTGACGTCGATCGCCGGCCAGGTGCGCCGCTCCGCGATCCGCCGGTCCAGCACGATCTCGAGGTTGCCGGTGCCCTTGAACTCCTCGAAGATCACCTCGTCCATCCGGCTGCCGGTCTCGATCAGCGCCGTCCCCACGATGGTCAGCGAACCGCCGCCCTCGATGTTCCGCGCCGCGCCGAAGAACCGCTTCGGCTTGTGCAGCGCGTTGGCGTCCACGCCGCCCGAGAGGATCTTCCCGGAGTGCGGCACCACCACGTTGTGGGCGCGCGCCAAGCGCGTGATCGAGTCGAGCAGGATCACGACGTCCTTGCCGTGCTCGACGAGCCGCTTCGCTTTCTCGATCACCATGTCGGCCACCTGCACGTGGCGGTCGGCCGGCTCGTCGAAGGTCGAGGAGATCACCTCGGCCTTCACGTTCTCCTCCATGTCCGTCACTTCCTCGGGCCGCTCGTCGATCAGCAGCACGATCAGCACGACCTCGGGGTGGTTCTCGGTGATGGAGTTGGCCAGCTGCTGCAGGAGGATCGTCTTGCCCGCCTTGGGCGGCGAGCTGATCAGGGCGCGCTGACCCTTGCCAAGCGGGGCGAGGATGTCGAGCACCCGCATCGAGATGTTGCCGTCCTTGCGCTCGAGCAGGATGCGCTGGTCGGGGTAGCGCGGCCGCAGGTTGTCGAACGCGATCCGGTGCTTGGCCTTCTCCGGTTCCTCGAGGTTGACGACCTCCACCTTGAGCAGCGCGAGGTACCGCTCCCCCTCCTTGGGGGGCCGCACCTGCCCAAGCACGGAGTCCCCGGTCCGGAGGTCGAAGCGTTTGATCTGGCTGGGCGAGACGTAGATGTCGTCGGGGCCGTAGAGGTAGTTCCAGTCCGGGCTGCGCAGGAAGCCGTAGCCCTCCGGCAGGATCTCGAGCACCCCTTCACCCCGCAGCACCGTTTCGGTGTCGAGGAGACTCTGCTCGATCCGGAAGATGAGGTCCTGTTTCCTCAAGCCCGAGTAGTTCGTGATGTTGAGTTGTTCCGCCAGCGCGTTGAGTTCGGCGACGGACTTGCGCTTCAGTTCGGCGATGTCCACGGGCGGGAACTCCGATTGTGGTGCGGGTGCCGGAGGCTTGGCGCCATCGGCGGGTTGATTTGCCATTGTGTGTGGGGTCCCCGGCGCTGGGCCGGGCGGTGTTCAAGAAATGTGGTAAGGGGATTGATCGCGAGAGCCGATGGAAGCTAGGGGGAGGGGCGTGGGGGGTCAAGAGGGGTCAGGATTTCGTATTGACCGAATCGCGTAACTCGTTATATTGCTTCAAACTCGGAGGCTTTTTCTTGGGTCGGCTCCGGGTTCGGGTACCCCCGTGACGGAGGTTCCGATGCCGCTCCCCCAGACGAGGCCGGTTCCCCCCGAGCCGTCCGAGCCTCTGCTC
>JBGPHD010000142.1:0-8314 GCA_041484135.1 Gemmatimonadota bacterium | reverse complement strand
GTGTGAGCCGGGCGCCGCGGCGGCGTCAAGCTACGCCGCTTCGCAATGGGCGGTCCGGGGCGGGGTGTTGTCGCAGCGGATGGACTCGTCCATCCCCTGGGCCAGGACGCCGCAGGCGGCCGTCTGTGCGCCCTTCTTCGCCTCGGACTCGGTGGCGCCGGCCCCCTTGGCACACCGCGAGCCGCCGTTGAAATCGACGCAGATCTCGCAGGCGTAGCTCACCCGGGCCATGCTGCCGTACACCACGTAACCCATCAGCAACAGAACGATACTCGTCAGGACCCACTTCGCGCTCCGGTTCATCCGACCACTCCTCTCGGGATTGCGTCGCTCGCGGGGCGGGAGGCGCCCGCGGGGCTGTCCGTTAGGCTCCGGCCTCGGGCGTCAGAGCAGCAGCCCCGCGATCGTCGCCGACATGAAATTGGCCAGCGTCCCGGCGAGCATGGCGCGGAAGCCCAGGCGCGCCAGGTCGTGCTTGCGCTCGGGGGCCAGCGCGCCGATCCCGCCGATCTGGATGCCCACCGAGCTGATGTTGGCGAAGCCCGCCAGCGCGAAGGACGCGATGGTGAAGGAGCGCGGGTCGAGCATGGCCCGCATCTGGCCCAGGTCCTTGAAGGCGATGAACTCGTTCAGCACCGCGCGCTCGCCGAGCAGGCCGCCGATCGCGGCGGTGTCCTTCCAGGGCACCCCGATCGCCACCGCGAAAGGCCGGCCCACCCAGCCCAGGACCGTCTGGAGCTGCGCCGGGAACCAGTCGAAGAGGCTGTGGATCCACCCGAAGAGGCCGTTGACCAGGGCGACGAGCGCGACGAACGACACCAGCATCGCGATCACGTTCAGCATGAGGTGGAGGCCTTCGCCGGTGCCGCGCGCGGCCGCGTCCACCACGTTGACGTCGGTCTTGGGGACCTTGATGTCCACGCCGCCGCTGGTCTCAGGCACGGCGGTCTCCGGCTCGAAGAGCTTGGACATCATGATGGTGCCGGGCGCCGTCATGATCACCGCCGTCAGCAGGTGCCGCGCCTCGACCCCGAACGCGAGGTACGCGGCCATGATCGACCCGGAGACGTGCGCCATCCCCGCGGTCATCACCGTCATCAGCTCCGACTGCGTAAGCTTCGGCAGGAACGGCCGGATGGTGAGGGGCGCCTCCGTCTGGCCCATGAAGATGGACGCCGCCACGTTGGTGCTCTCCGCCCCGCTCGCCCCCATCACCTTGTTCATCACCACCGCCATCGTCCGCACCACCAGCTGCATGATGCCCAGGTAGTACATGATGGCGAAGAGCGCGGAGACGAAGATGATGGCCGGGAGGATCTGGAAGGCGAAGATGAGGCCGAGGGGCGAGTTGCGGGCGCCGACCTGCCCGAAGACGAACTCGGAGCCGACGTACGAGAAGCCGAGGATGGTGGTGACGATCTGGCCCAGCTTCCGGAAGAGCACCTGCCCGAAGGGCACCCGGAGCACGAAGATCGCGAACAGGAGCTGGAGCCCCAGCCCCCAGGCGACGATCGACCACCTGATCGCCTTCCGGTTGTGCGACATCCCGTAGCCGATGGCGATGATCAGCGCCATGCCGATGAGCCCGGAGAGCCGCGCCGGGAGGGAGACCGGCGCCGCGACGGGCTGGGCGGGCGCGGGCACCTGCGCCGGAGCGGGCGCGACCGTGACGACCGCGCTGTCCCGGGCCCCTCCCGGGGGCGGGGGCTGCTGGGCCACGGCGGCGCTGACCGAGTTCCACACCACGCGCGGCAGCGTGAACACCGCCAGCGCGCACAGCAGCGAGGCGGCGAACGCGAACAGGATGCGGCGCACGGGCATCGCGCGTACCCTCTCGAAGGACGTGGGACGATGAGGAGGGAAGCCGGAGAGAAACTATGACGCGCGCGGCTACGGCGCGAGTCCGGTCACATCCAGGATGATCAGCGCGGGCGCGACCGGGTCCTTGGCGCCGAAGGCGTAGAGCCGGCCGTTGATGGTGGCGAAAGTGGCGGTATGGACCCCCGAACTCACCAGATACGATCCCGCGAGGACCGGCGCGGCCGGGTCCGTGATGTTGTAGAAGTGGAAGCCCGCGTTGGGACCGTTCTCGGCGCTGAACATGAGCAATTTGCCGTCGGGGCTCACCTCGACGTCGCTCACCGTGCCGATCCCGGCGGTGATGATGGAGTCCTGGAGCACCGGCGCCCCGGTCGCGCCGAGCTTCCAGATCTTGAGCGCGTTCCCGGCGCGCAGGCGCGAGCCCCAGGTGCCGGAGTACGCGTACCCGCCCGCGACCCACTGATCGCTGCCGTAGCGTTCCGGCACGTTGTTCCCCCCGCCCGCCACGCTGAACGCGTTCCCCGTCAACCGGAGCTGCCAGAAGCCGCTCAGCATGTCGGTGGCGTAGATGGAGCCGTTGAAGAGCTGCACCCCCCAGACATAGGTGCTGCCAGGCCCGCCCGGCTCGAGCCGTGCGATCTCACGCGTGGCGAGGTTCCCGGTGAGCGTGCCGGAGATGTCGAGCGCCACCACGCCGCCGTTGTAGTACGCCGCGTACAGGACCTCCGCCTGCTCGTCCACCCAGAAGTTGTGGGTGCCGGCGCCGGCGAGTCTGAAGCTCGCCACTTCGACCGGGGCGAGCAGGTTCGACACGTCCACGACGTGGATGTCGCCGCTCGAGGCGGCGCCGATGATCCCCGGCCCCTCCTGGCCGATGAAGACGTACCGCTTCGCGCCGCCGGGGGCCCAGTACCACCACGCGTTATGCACCTCGCCACCGGTCGTCACGATCTGGGAGACGAGCTGCGGGTTGGCGGGGCTGCCTCCCTTGATGCCGTTCCCCACGTCGTAGATGAGGAGCCCGGAGTTCCAGGCGCACACGAAGGCGAGGCCGTCGCGCACGAACGTGTCGTGGATGCCGTAGTTGGGCGCCACCGGCACCGACGCGACGAGCGTGATGGCCGCGGTGGCGATGACGACGAACGAGACCGGCGAGCCCGCAAGCCCGGCGACGGTCGCGGTGACCGACTGGGCGCCGATGAGCGCGGACGTGGTGTACGTGGCGGTCGCGAGACCCGACGCGTCCGTCGGGCTGGAGATCGGCGACACCGAGCCGCCGCCCGCCTGCACCGCCCAGAGCACCGAGACGCCGGGCACGCCGTTGTCGTACTGGTCGAGGACGCCCACCGTGAGCGGTTGCGCCGGCGCCAGGCCCGCCACAACGGACTGGTTGTTGCCCGCGCTGCGGACCAGGCGCGCCGCGGGCCCCGGCAGCGCCGACGCGCCGAACCGCACGGTATCCGTCGCGCCGTCCACCGTCGCCGAGACGAGCTTGGATCCCGCCGTGGTCCCGAGGGTGTAGACGGCCTCGGCCACCCCGTCCGGTCCCGTCATGGTGGAAGCCGGTACGCTGCCGCCGCCCGAGAGGACCTTCCAGCGTACGGTCACCCCCGCGACGGGCCCCACAGCATCCGCGACCCCGACGGTGAAGGGCGACGTGAGCGCGGAGCCCGCCGCTCCCGCCTGCGCGTCGCCGGTGCCCATGGTGAGCGTGAACGGCCCGGGCGGCTTGACGACATCGGAGCCGCAGCCCGCAGCGAGCGCCGCGAGGACGGGCATGAGGATGGAGCGCTTCACGGCGGGGACTACTGGTGTCCGTGCATCGACATGGGCGGCTCCAGGGCGAGAACGCCGTACCGGCCCATCAAGTGGAAGGGACCCCCGGTCCGCATCCTCAGTCCTACGCTCGCCGACCAGAGTTCGTTCCTTCCATACAACTGCCTCGGGTCGGCGATGCCGGGGCCAGAGCGCCGGGCCGTGCCGTACGTCACCTCGGCGAACGGCTCGAGCCCGAAGCCGGCAAGGCGGCCCGCCCGCCGCGCGTAACCGGCGGTGAAGAGCGTGAACCAGGTGATGCCGAGGATGGAGTTCTCGAGGTGCGGCCGGATCGAGCGGAACGGGTTCAGCGTCCGCTGCTCCTCCGGCCGCTCGGTACGCTCGGCCCTGAGGTACGAGCGGCCCTGACCGTTCAACCACTGCGCCTCGACGAGCAGCGAGTGGAACACGAAGGCGCCGGCGGCCTCGGAGGTCCGGGCCCATTCCGCCAGCGCGTCGAGCCGCCCGCTGCCGAGCGGGCGCTCCACCTCCACCGACGCATCCCACTTGTACTGGTTCCTCCCGGCCCCCGGACGGTGCTCGGGCGACTTCACCCGTGCGCGGGAGAGCTGCGCCGTCACGCCGCGGAGCGGGGTCACCTGGATCCGCGCCGCCCACGAGTCGCCGAAGCGCCCGGCGATCCGCGGCCACTGGCCCGGGCGTTCCGGCTCGTCGCCGTTGAAGAGTCCCGCTTCCCCCGTCACGCGTCCCGCGCGCGCGCCCAGGACCACCACGGCGCGCTCCAGCACCTGGCTCCAGTGGTGGTTGACGGGATACTGGAGCGGCGGGCGGTGCATCGGGTCCGGGGTCCCGAAGGGCGCGAACCCCTTCCCCGCGCTCAGCGACGCATGCACGCCGCCTAACGTGCCGAGAGGATCGACGAGCTCGAGCATGAGCTCGTGGGCGTAGGTGTGGGGGTGCCGGCGGTCGTTGAAACCCTCGCCCCAGGCGCCGGGGTCGAGCTCGCCGCGGGGCATCGTCAGCCCTTCGAGGTCCAGGGTGGCGCGGAGCGCGACGCGGCCGCCCAGCGCCCGCGCGCGCGCCATGAGCATCGGCTGGACGAGCCGCGCCTCGGTCATCGCGCCGCCGCCGGGGACGGGATCAGCACGGGTGACGACGAACACCGCCTGCGCCCCGGCCTGGACGTCCTGCGCGCGCAGCGCCGCCGGCACGATCGTCCCGCCCAGGGCGCCGGCGCACAGCAGGAGGGCCGCCCTTTCCGCGGCCGTCAGCCGGCCAGCTCCCGCAGCACCCCGTCGTCGAACTCGTGGCCGCCGTCGAAGCGGATCAGCCGGTAGCGCACCGCTCGCGCCTGCAACCGGGCCTCCAGCTCCTCCACTCTCGCCGGCGTGGCGAAGTGGTCGTGGGCGCCCATCACGATCGCGAGGTCGAGCGCGCGGAAGCGCGCGAAGTCGTCGTCGCTCGCGATCTCGGGCGGCAGCGTCCCGGCCCACAGCACCAGCCGGTCGAGCGGCGCGCTCCCGTTATGCACCCAGCGGCACACCGTCGCCACGCCCTGGGAGAAGCCGAGGGCGATGGTCTCGACCTTCGGCCCCGCGGGGCCGGCGGCCGCCACCTCGGCCATGACGTGCGCGTGCAGCGCGTCGAGGTAGCGGACGTAGTCGCCGATCTCCGTGAGGCGGTCCTCGCGCGTCATCCAGGTGGCCCCCACCCGGGCCTTGGCGCTGGTGGCGCCGTCCACCTCGCCTAGATAGAAGCGCGACAGCGCCTCGGGGGCGACGATCAGCCGCCGGCCGTCGTCGAGGGCGGCGAAGTTGCGGACGAAGTAGCGCGCCAGCTGCCCGAATCCGTGGAGGACGAACCAGACCTGCTGGAGGGCCGGTCCCGGCGTGCCGAGGGTGGCGTAGCGGGCGGTCCTCGTGACCGCGAGATGGTGCTCGCGCCCGGGGGCGCGGCCGCCGGGCGGCGGGGAGCCGGGGGCCGTCACGAGCGGTCGCCGGGCGACGCGTTAGGCGTGATGACCGCCTTGGCGACGCGCATCGCCTCGACGTCCGCCAGCGCCCGCCCCGCGTCCTCGAGCCGGTAGCGCCCGCCGATGGCGCGGGCGATGGAGACCCGGTCCCGGTGGCGCGCGAGCAGTCGCAGCGCGCGCACCACGTGATGGAAGTCGGTGCCCCACTGGCCGCGGACGTCGGCGTGCTTGCGATTGAGGTGAAGGTGCGGGTTGATCTCCACCGCGCCGGCATCGGTGTAATGCCCGGCGACGACGTAGGTGCCGCCGTCGCGCAGCAGGTCGAGTCCCTCGGGGACGGCGCGCGGGTTCCCGCTCGCCTCGATGACCACGTCGGGCCCCCTTCCGCCGGTGAGGCCGCGGACCACCGCGGCACGCTGCTCGAGCCCCGCCTCCGTGACCGAGACCACGACGTCCGCGCCGAAGAGGCGCGCCAGCTCGAGCCGGGCGGCGGGCGCGCCAAGCGTGATGACGAGGCCCGCGCCGCGCAGCGCCGCGAACGCGGTGGCACCGAGCCCCACGGGCCCCGCGCCCTGGACCAGCACCGTGTCCCCCATCGCCAGGCCGCTGCGCTCCACGGCCGCGAAACCGGTGAAGAGCCCGCATCCTCCGGCGATCAGGTCGTCGGGCGTGAGGGGCGCCGGGATCCGGAGCACCCGGACGCCCGGCTTGAGGTAGATGCGTTCCGCCCAGCCACCTAACGGCCCGTCCGCGGCGCCGTAGGTGATGCCGTACACCCGCCGGCTCGGGCAGCGGTTGGGCTGGCGCGCCACCAGGCACTGGTAGCAGGCGCCGCACACCTCGTGCACGTCGTAGAACGTCACCACGTCGCCCGGCGCGACGGGCTCGCCCAGCGCGTCATGCGTGACGCCGCGCGACTCCAGGATCCGGCCCACGGAGACGTGGCCCGGCAGGAGCGGGTATGGGACGCCGGCGAGCCGGCCGTGGAAGAGGTGCACGTCGGTACCGCAGACCTCGCTCGCCACGGTCTCGAGGAGGACGCTGCCCGGCTCGAGGACCGGGTCCGGCAGCTCGCGGACCTCGATCGGCGTGTCGGGGGCGGGGATGATCGCGGCGCGGATGGGCATGAGAACAGGGGTCAGGGGTTAGGGGCCTGAGGGCCAGGGGCCAGGCTGCAGGGTCGGTCTCGGGCCAGGATGGCGGCCGGAGTCTAGGCGCCCCCGGCCGGGGACGCCAGCGCCCCGCGCAAAGCCGACGCTTTCGCTCGGGAAGTGGCGCCGCCGCGACATTGACGGAATTTGACGGCAGCGTAGAATATTTACCGGCGAGTCGATTCCTGCCGGAACGACCGGAGTCCCACATGCCCGCGTTGCGCAGCCGCTCCACCGCGTCCCCCCACGTGCTCGAGAAGCGCGAGCGCCGGCGCACCCACATCCTGCACTCGGCGCTCCGCGCCGTCCGGCGCAAGGGCTACCACGCCACCACGCTCGACGACATCGCCGAGGAGCTCGGCGTCCGGCGCACCGCGCTGTACCACTACTTCCCGGACAAGGAAGCGATCCTCTACGCCTGCCATCTCGAGGCGCTGGCCGAGCTGAAGCGCATCCTGCGGGAGGCGCGGGCCAAGTTCGACGGCGCGCGGGACCGCCTGCGCTACATCGTGCGCGAGCACGTGCGCGTCATGACCGACACGCTCGAGGGCTCGCCGCTCGCCATCGAAGTGACCGAGCTCTCCACCCGCCACCACGCCGAGGTGGTGGCCGCGCGCGACCGGTACGAGCGCGGCGTGCGCGCCATCGTGGAGGAAGGGATGCGGGCCGGCGAGTTCCGCCGGGCCGACCCCAAGATCGCGACCTTCGCCATCCTCGGCGCGATCAACTGGATCGCCCGCTGGTACAACCCCGAGGGCGCCGTCCGCGCCTCGGACCTCTCCACTCAATTCGCCGACCACCTGGTGGCCGGCCTCACCGGATGACCGAGCCATGACCACGACCCGCGCCTTCCCCTCCCGGCCCGCCGACAGCCTCGCCTTCCGCGAGACGCTCTACGAGAAGCATGACGGCGTGGCGCGCATAACGATCAACCGCCCGCGGAACTACAACGCCTACTCGACCTCCGCGCTGGAGGAGCTGGCCTCCGCCTTCCGCGATGCCTCCTTCGACGACGCCGTGGGCGTCATCGTCTTCACCGGCGCCGGCGACCGCGCCTTCTGCACCGGCGGCGACGTGAAGGAGTACGCGGAGCGCTACGTGGCCGCGCCGCGCGACTACTGGAAGTACATGGCGCTCTTCCGCGCCTACATCGAGAGCATCCTCAGCACCGGCAAGCCCGTGCTGGCGCGCATCAACGGCATGGCGGTGGGCGGCGGGAACGAGAGCCAGCTCGCCTGCGACCTCTCGGTGATGGCGCAGCACGCCTACATCCGGCAGGTGGGCACGCACGTGGGCTCGGTGGCGTGCGGCGGCTCGACGCAGGGGCTGCCGCTGGTGGTGGGCGACAAGGGGGCGCGCGAGATCCTGGTCCTCAACGAGCCCGTCCCCGCCCTCACGGCCGCCGAGTGGGGCCTGGTGAACTGGGTCGTGCCGTCGGTGCGGCGCGGGGAGGAGTGGATCGAAACCGCCACCACGGAGCAGATCGCCGCCGCGCAGAAACACGAGGACGGCTACTGCATCGACCTCTCGCGTCTCGACGCGTTCGTGGACGAGCAGGCGCGGAAGCTCCTCGCCGCGTTCCCCGAGTGCGCCC
>JBGPHD010000141.1:0-8342 GCA_041484135.1 Gemmatimonadota bacterium | reverse complement strand
CCCTCTCTACATCGTGGGCACGGTCATCACCGAGAGCATGATCCTGGAGCTGGGCCCGGTCTTCTCCGGGCTCCTGCTCGCGGGCCGCATCGGGGCCCGTTATGCGGCGGAGCTCGGCACGATGCGGGTGACCGAGCAGATCGACGCGCTGGAGTCCCTGGGCCGGAACCCCGTCTCGCACCTCATCCTCCCCCGCATCCTCGCCGGGCTCGTCATGGTGCCGGCGCTGGTCGTTCTCGCCGACGTGGTGGGGATCCTCACCGGATGGTGGGCGGCCAAGCGCACGCTGGGGATCACCAACGCGGACTTCGCGTACGGCTCGCGCTACTTCTTCCGCAGCTTCGACCTCTGGTACTCCGTGATCAAGGCCGAGGCGTTCGGCGCGGTGGTGACGGTGGTGCCTTGCTACGTGGGCATCACGGTGACCGAAGGCGCCGAGGGCGTGGGGAAGGCCGCGACGCGCGCGGTGGTGGCCGCCTCGGTGCTGATCCTGCTGCTCGACATCGTGCTGGCGAAGGTGCTGCTGCCCACGTGATCGAGCTCCGCGACGTGCACAAGAGGTTCGGCCGCCACGTCGTCCTGGACGGCGTGGACTTCGTCGTCGAGACGGGCGAGACGGTGGCGCTCCTCGGCCCGTCGGGGACCGGCAAGAGCGTGCTCCTCAAGCACATCATCGGGCTCCTCAAGCCGGACAGCGGGGACGTGCTCGTGGACGGCGAGTCCGTCCCGCACCTGGGCCGCGCCGCCCTGACGACGTTGCGCCGGAAGATCGGCTACGCGTTCCAGATGGGCGCGCTGTTCGACTCGATGAGCGTGTACGAGAACATCCGGCTCGGCATCGTCGATGAGGATCACTACCGGGACCGCGCGTTCTGCGACGACCGCGTGGCCGAGTGCCTCAAGCTGGTGAACCTGGCGCTCGACTCATCCCGCCTGATGCCGGCGCAGCTCTCGGGCGGGATGCGCAAGCGGGTGGGCATCGCGCGGGCGATAGCCGGGCACCCTGAGTATCTTCTCTACGACGAGCCGACCTCGGGACTCGACCCGGTGAACGCGGACGCGATGGACGCGCTCATCAAGGGGCTCCAGGACGAGCTCAAGGTCACCAGCATCGTGGTGTCGCACGACGTCCGGGGCTCGTTCAAGGTGGCCGACCGGATCGCGCTCCTGGACCACGGGAAGATCCGGAAGGTGGGCACGGCGGAGGAGTTCCTCGTGGCGAAGGACGACGTGGTGCGGCAGTTCCTGGAGCGGGACTTCGAGGTCGCGGAGCTGGAGGCCTGATGGAGCTGCGCTACCGGCGGGAAGCGGCGGTCGGCGCCATGATCATCGTGGCGGCGGCGCTGTTCGTCTACCTGCTGCTCTGGCTGCGCAACACCAACCTCCGGTCGGGCGAGATCGTCCGGGCCACCTTCAGCGACGTGGTGGGGCTCAAGGACGGCGACCTGATCCGGACGTCGGGCGTGTCGGTCGGCCGCGTGGAGCGCGTGGTGCTCGAAGGGCCGGGGCAGGTCTCCGTGTACCTGGAGCTCCGGCGGGCCCCCTCGCCCCGGCGCGATGCCCGGGTGGTGGTGCGCGCCCTCGACCTCTTCGGCGCGCGGTACGTGGACTACAGCCCCGGCACGGCGAGGGAAGCGCTCGATCCCCTGGTGCCGATCCGCGGCACCCGCGACCAGGACCTCTCCGACATGGCGCAGGACCTGTCGGGTCAGGGGCGCCAGTTCCTGGCCAATGCCACCGAGATGATCTCGCCGACCACCGCCACCGAGCTCCGGTCGGTGCTGATCCAGGCGAGGCGGACCCTCCAGCAGCTCGGCAACGCGGGCGAGCAGCCCTCCGCGGAGTTGACGCGCACGCTGGCCAGCCTGCGCCAGGTGTTCCAGCGGATGGACCTCCTCCTGGCCCAGAACACCACCCCGGCCAACGAGACGATGGCGCACGTACGCGACGCGAGCGCGAGCCTGGCCCAGGTCACGCAGACCCTCACGCGCACCAGCGCCACGCTCGACTCGCTCATGACCAAGATCAACAGCGGCCGCGGCGCGGTGGGCCAGCTGCTCAACGACACCACGATCGTCGGGGACCTCAGGCGCACCAACACGGCGCTCGCCGATCTGCTGATCGACTTCAAGGCCAACCCGCACCGCTACATCCACGTCAGCGTCTTCTAGTTCGTTTGCTCAAGGTCCTCTTCCTCGGCACCTCGGCCGCGCGCCCCACGGTGGAGCGCAACGTGTCCTCGCTGGTGGTGACCCGCGAGGGCGAGAGCCTCATGTTCGAGTGCGGGGAAGGGACGCAGCGCCAGATGATGCGCTACGGCGCGACCTTCGCGCTGTCGGAGCTGTTCTTCTCCCACTTCCACGCCGACCACTATCTCGGCGTCATCGGCCTGGTGCGGACGTTAGGCCTCCAGGGGCGCACCGACCCGATGCGGCTCCACGGGCCGCGCGGGGCGAAGCGGATCCTGGAGCGCGCGCTGCAGCTGGGCTTCGAGCGGTCGCCTTTCGAGATCGAGGTCGTGGAGCTGGAGGCGGGGCAGAGCCTGGCGCGCGACGGCTACGACCTCCGCACCTACGCGGTGGAGCACGGCGGCGGCGCGGCGCTGGGCTACGTGCTGGCGGAGAAGGACCGCCTGGGGAGGTTCGATCCCGACGCCGCGCGCGCGGCCGGCGTGCCCGAAGGCCCGCTCTGGGGAAAGCTCCAGCGCGGGCAGACGGTGAGCCTGGAGGACGGGCGCACGGTGGGGCCGGAGACGATCGTGAGCGCGCCGCGGTCGGGAAGGAAGCTGGTGTACACCGGGGACACCCGGCCCTGCGCCGCGACCATCGAGGCCGCGCAGGGCGCGGATCTGCTGGTCCACGAGGCGACCTTCGACCACGCGGAGGTGGAGCGGGCGAAAGAGACCCAGCACGCCACGGCGCGGGAAGCCGCCGAGGTGGCGAAGATGGCGGGCGCTCGGCGCCTCGCGCTGACGCACATCTCCGCGCGCTATTCGCGCGACGCCGGGCCCCTCCTCGAGGAGGCGCGCGAGGTCTTCCCGGAGACGGTGGTGGCGAAGGACGGCCTCGAGCTCGACGTCCCGTTCAGGGACTGAGCCCGCCGCCTACTTCCGCTTCGCCCGGCGCTTCACCGCCATCTTCTTCTTCCCCTTCTTCACCACCTTGCGCTTCGGGGCCTTCTTCCTGGCGGCCGGCTTCTGTGCCGGCTTCTTCTTCGCGGCCTTCTTCTTCACGACCTTCTTTCTTGCGACCTTCTTCTTTGCGACCTTCTTCTTCGCGCCGGCGGCCTTCGCCTTGGCGGCCTTCTTCTTCGGGGCCGCGGCCTTCGGCTTGGCGGCGGGCTTCGCCGCCGCGGCGGGGGCGCCGGCGGCGTGCACGGCGAAGGCGGCGCCCTGCGGGTCCACGCACATCGCGATCCTGTCGCCGCCGGGGACGTCCATCGGGCCCATCGTCACCTTGCCGCCGTGCTTGGCGGCGAGCGCGGCGGCCTTGCCGGCGTCGGGGACCCTGGCGTAGCAGAGCCAATGGGGCGGGCCGGGCATCTCGGCCGGCTTGTTGTAGATCCCGCCCTGCATCACGCCCAGGCGCCCGAACATCTGGTAGGTCCCGGCGGGGCCCATGTCCATCACGTCCATCTTCTCCCAGCCGAGGAGCGTGCGGTAGAAGTCGAAGCCGGCCTTCCAGTCGGTGGTCACCAGCTCGTGCCAGGAGATCTCACCCATGTTGGGCTTGCCGTCGTGGCCCGGGGTGTCGCCGGAGGGCTGGTAGACGCCGAAGGTGGCGCCCTGCGGGTCCGCCATCACGGCCATGCGCCCCACGTTAGGCACGTCGAGCATCCCGGAGAGGTTCTTCGCGCCCAGCCGCTCCGCCCCCGCGACGGTCGCGTCCACGTTGGGCGTGGAGGTGTACCAGAGCCAGGCGGGGGGCGCGCCCATGGCCTTGGCGTCGGGGGGGAGGGTCATCAGCCCGCCGATGGGCATGCCGTTGGCGGTCCACATCCGGTAGGAGGGGTCCTGGTCCCAGGCCATGATGCCCCAACCGACGACCTTGGTGTAGTAGTCGGCGGCGGCGTCGGTGTCGTTGGTGAGCAGCTCGTGCCAGCAGAAGCGGCCGAGGGGTATCATGCCGGCCATCTGGTGCGATCTCCGCTAAGAGGGGACGGCAAAGATGCGGCGGGCGGGGCCGGTGGGGAACCCCCGCCGGTGTTGCAGGCTGGGCGTGGCCCCGGCTACCTTTCCCGCCCGCACGGGGCTGTAGCTCAGCTGGGAGAGCGCCTGGATCGCACCCAGGAGGCCAGGGGTTCGAGCCCCCTCAGCTCCACTGCGCGGCTGGTGTTGTTACTGCGCGTCTGTCGCGTCGGCTGCGCGGCTGGTTGTTGTTACTGTGCGTCTGTCGCGTCTGCGCGTCTGAATTGACGGTCTCACTGCCCCTTGGTGTAACTGGCAACACGCCTGACTCTGGATCAGGAGAGTCCTGGTTCGAGCCCAGGAGGGGCAACTTGAAGGGCCGCCGAACTTGGCGGCCCTTTCTGTTGCCCCCCCGGGCTCCGTCGCTCGCCCTGCGGGCTCGCGGTCGAGCCCAGCGGACCGGTGCCCTGCGCGCTGGCCTACAACTTGAGCTGAATGCCCGCCGTGAGGACACGATCGGAGCGCTTACGACCGGCCGACGGACGGCTCACCGAGCGTATCTCGTACGCCAGCTCGAGAGCCAGGATCCGCGCGACCGGGGCGGACAGCGCGGTGCGGGAATTGATCCGGTAGTCACTCAGGTCCATGAGGTCGGGCAGATACTCGACTACCTGGCTGAAGGCCGCATTGCTCCCGAAGCTGTGTTCATAGGCCGCCGCCGCCCGGCCCGCGGCAAAGTCCCGCGCATTCGACGGCAGGCGCCGCTCCTGAACGAGGGTGGGCCCCGCCTCGAGCGCCAGCTTGTTCCGGGGCTGAGCGAGCGCCAGATAGTATGCGCCGACGCCCTCCTCGAAATGATAGGACAAGCCTGCCGGCGTGTCCTTCTCCCACGAGGCGTACGTGAACGCGGAAACTCTCTCGGTCGCGGCGAATCTGGCCCGCAGCGCCACCCGATAGTAGTTGGCGTTGGTCGTGCTGTCCGCGCGGCCATAAAGGAGCCTGAACTCCTGCCCGAACGTCCAGCGCTCGTGGATCCGGGTCAGCTTGTCGATGAGGCTGATGGTGGTTTGCCGCGCGTTTCCCGCCGAGCTCACCAGGCCGAGACTGGCGATGAGGTGCGTGGAGTCCCCGGGTTGCTGAGCGAGCACCCGGGGCGGCTGCCAGGCGAGGGACAGGCATGCGAGAACCGGCAGAACCCAGGAACGGTGCATGCGGCCAGGCGACATGGGGCACCTCCGTTGCGAGCGCCACCGCACCTCGGGCCCGCCTCGCTCGCAGAGTGTGGTCGGAACGACAAAGCCCTCGGGTGCGACGGTCGGGCAAAGCTGCGGAGCGGGCCCGGAGCGCGCAACCTGCCTGTCCCTTCAGTCTGCTCGGACTCAGCGGCTGGCTGACGCTTCGCCGTGGAGCGCGGGCAGCCTTGCCGACCTGCCTGCCGCACCGCACCTTGGGCCCCATGCGACCCACGATCCGCAGCATCCTCACAGCGACCGGCCTCGCGCTCCTCGCGGCCACCGCCGCCGCCCAGACACCGGTCGACTCGGCCCTCGCCGCCTTCATCGCCGGCATCCGGGCCGTGGACAACCACGCCCACCCCAACAGCACCGCGCCGGCCGACTCCGAGTTCGACGCGATGCCGCTCGACGGCATTCCGCCCTCACCCTGGCCGATGCGCATCCGGCAAGAGAACCCGGAGTGGATCAACGCCTACCGCGCCGTCTACGGCTACCCCTACACGGACCTCTCCGCGCCGCACCTCGCGGAGCTGCGCGCCACCATGCAGCGGGTGGCGCGGGAACGCGGCGACGGCTTCCCGGAGTGGGCGCTCGACCGCATGGGCATCGAGGTCATGTTCGCCAATCGCATCGCGCTCGGCCCGGGCCAGGCGCGGCCGCGGTTCCGCTGGGTCTCTTTCGTGGATGCGCTGATCCTCCCGCTCGACACGCGGGCCGAGCGGGTGACGCCCGACCGCCGCGCCCTCTATCCGCTCGAGGAGCGGCTCCTGCACCGCTACCTCGCCGACCTCGGCGTGGCACGGCTCCCCGCGACGCTCGATGCCTACGTGCGCACGGTCGTCGTGCCGACGTTGGAGCGGCACCGCCGGGCCGGCGCCGTGGCGGTGAAGTTCGAGGCCGCCTACCTGCGCGCGCTCGACTTCGACGAGCCGGATCCCGTCGCCGCGCGGCGAGTGTACTCCCGGTACTACGCCGGAGGGGTTCCCTCACACGCCGACTACAAGGCGCTCCAGGACTACCTCTTCCGGCTCATCGCGCGCGAGGCGGGGCGCCTCGGCATGGCGGTGCATATCCACTCGTTCGAGGGGGGCGGCGGGTTCTACGGCGTGGCGGGGAGCGACCCCTTCCTGCTGGAATCGGCGTTCAACGACTCGACGCTCCGCGGCACCAACTTCGTCATCGTCCACGGCGGCGGCGGGCCCTTCGCCCGGCACACGCTCGCCATGTTCTGGAGGCCTAACGTCTACGCCGATTTCTCCGTCAGCACGCTCACGATGTCGCCGTACACGCTGGGCGGCATCCTGCGCGAGTGGCTGGCCCAGTATCCGGAGCGGGTGCTCTTCGGCACCGATGCCTCGGCCTCGGGGCCCGATCTTCCGTGGGACGTGGTGGGGTGGCTCTCCGCGTGGACGGGCCGGCAGGCGCTGGCGATCGCGCTCACCGGCATGATGCGGGACGGCGAGATCACCCGCGCCCGCGCCGAGGAGATCGCGACGATGGTGATGCGCACCAACGCCGTCCGGCTCTACGACCTGCATCTGAGATGAGGAAAAGGCCGTCCTGGGACGGCCCGTTCGTCTTCTCAGGTGCTCATGATGTTCTTGCCCGCCTTGCGGTTCTTGACGAGACCCTTCCCACCGGGCGCCTTGGCCGCACGCTTCTTGGCGGCGGTCATCCTGCCGCCTCTGCTCTTCTTCGCCATGTGAAGACTCCTTCGTTCAAAGGCCGGTGCTGGGCGCACCGGGGCCTATCTCGACCCATGGAACATGGGCTCGATGGCCGACAGCACCTATCGTTCGAAGGGATGAAAAGGGAGTAGTGCTTGGGGCGTACATCCCCCGGGATCACTGTCCCGGGTGGTACTCGCGCTCGATGTGGCCCTGGAGCTGCGACCGGTAGAAGTAGACGTCCCGGAGGTTCCCCGTGGCGTAGCGCTCTTCCTGGTCGTCGAAGTGCCGGGAGTCGGGATGGCCGCTCTCGCCGCCCGCGGTGACCGCCCGCGCCCGCACGCTGTCACCGAACTCGACCACCGCGACGAAGCTGTTCCCGCTGGTGCCGTACCACTTCCTCGTGCCCGGATACGCGCGCGCACCAAAGGACGCCAGCGAGCCCCATTGCGCCGAGGTGAAGGCCACCGGGATGCTCGGCCCTGAATCGCTGAAGGGCTGGACGATGTCACCCGTCAGGCGCTGGAAGCGGTTGATGTCTCCCCATGGGGTGCGCCACGTCCCGAAACGCGCCGTGAGCGTGTCGGCGGCGGCCGAGAGCGCGTCGAGCATCTCCCGCGCCGCCTCGGGCCGCACCACGTAGTCGTCCACGGAGATCCTGACGCCCCGACCGGGGCGCGCCACCTGCCGGGTGACGTTCTGTCCCCAGAACACGGCGAGCGAGGTCGCGACCGAGCGTGCCGACCACCGGAGGTCCCACGCGCGCAAAAGGTCGATCTCTTCCCGCAGCCTCTGCTTCAGCGGGTCCGCCGCGGGGAGTTCGTCCCACGCCCGGATAAGCTCCGGCATCGGCCGCTCGAACCAGGTGAGATAGCTGTCGTACGCCGCCGCGAGGAGCGAGTCGAGCGTGAAGTTCCGCGCGTGCTCCAGGACCCGGACCGCGTGGTGCCCCCGCGCCGATTCGCCGCCGGCCTCGACGTAACGGGGATAGTCCGCCTGTCTCGGGCTGCTCGGCCCGGCGGCCTGCCACGGGGCATCGTTGGAGTTGTAGAGCCAGCCGCTCGCCGGGTTGAAGAGCCCCGGCGTCTCATCGACCGAGAGCACGCCGTGCCAGTCGGTGGCGGGGCTGCTGCCGTCCACCGGGCGCGTCCAGTCGAGCGCCGTGTCGCGCCGCGGGATGAAGTTGGAGTGGAAATAGGCGATGTTGCCGTCGGCGTCGGCGTAGATGGTGTTGTTCGACGAATTGGTGTGCAGCTCCATCGTCCGGCGGAACGCCCGATAGTCGCGGGCCTTGGTCCGCGCGTACGACTGGAT
>JBGPHD010000140.1:0-8365 GCA_041484135.1 Gemmatimonadota bacterium | reverse complement strand
GCCGTCGGCGTGGACCCGCAGGGTCTTCCCCTCGCTGAGGTCGTCGACGTAGAGGACCGCGATGCGGCGCGGGTCGGGCCCGCCGGCCGCCGCGCCGGCGCCCCGGTGGGTCCACCACCAGCCGCCGCCCAGCACCGCGGCCAGCGCCACCGCGCCAGCGGCCCAGAGGAGCGGCGGCGGCCGCCGCCGTCCGGTCATCCGGGCGGGGACGGGGGTGGCGGCGCGGGCGCCGCGCGGGGTGGGATGCGACGCGCGGCGCCGCGCCCCGGTCCCGCCCGAGGGGTACTGCGGGCGGGGCACGGCACCTAACGCTTCGGCGAAGGCGGTGGCGGTCGCGAAGCGGTCGGCCGGGACCTTGTTGAGCGCGACGAGGAGCGCGTCCTCGAGCTCCTCGGGGATGGTGTCGCGGACGATGGAGGGCGGGGACACCGCGTCCATCGAGTGGCGCGCCATCACGGCCTGCGCCGTCGGCCCGGTGAAGGGCGGCGCCCCCACCAGCGCCTCGTACAGGACGCACGCCAGGCTGTAGATGTCGCTGCGCCCGTCCACCACCGGCTCGGCGGCGGCCTGCTCGGGACTCATGTACTGCGGCGTGCCGATCGCGGTGCCGGTCTGGGTGAGCGACTTGCTGGACGCCTCGGAGACCGCCCGCGCGATGCCGAAGTCCGCGACGATGGCGCTCCCGCCCGCCAGCATGATGTTCTCGGGCTTGATGTCGCGATGCACCACGCCGCGGCTGTGCGCGTAGGCGAGGGCGCCGGCCACCTGGATGGTGATGTCCACCGCGTCGTTGATCGGCAGCTGCTTCTCGCGGGCGATCCGGTCGCGCAGCGACTCCCCCTCGACGAACGGCATGACGAAGTACGGGAAGCCGCCCGCGTCCCCCGAGTCGTAGAGGGGCAGGATGTGCGGGTCCTGGAGGCCGGCCGCGATCTGGATCTCGCGCAGGAAGCGCTCGACGCCCACCGCGGCCGCCAGCTCCGGCTGGAGGACCTTGATGGCGACGGTGCGGCCGTGCTTGATGTCGTCGGCGAGGTAGACGATCGCCATGCCGCCGCGTCCCAGCTCGCGGGTCAGCGTATAGCGGTCCGCGAGGGCGGCGCGCAGGCGTTCGAAGAGGGGGTCGGTCACCGATTTCCCGTGCGCGAACATAGCATGGAAGAACGCGTACGGGGGAGTGCCGAGGGGCGGGCCGCCGCCGCCGGGGGCGGCGTTCTGGAACGTCCCGCTAGCGCAGGCCGGCGCGGAAGCGGGCCCGGTCGTCGTCGCTGTTGAGCACGATCGGGCGGCCCTCGATCACCGCGGAGAGCTCGTAGCCGCCCGGCGTCACGCGATAGGCGATGCCGGGGAGGGTCAATCCAGTCTCCGAGAGCGAGACCGGCGGGCGGCCGTTCTCGGTGACGTACAGGCGCACCTGGGCGTCGGCGAAGAGGATGGCTTGCCGCGCGTCGCGCACGGCCGCGGCCCCCGCCGGCGGCTTGAACGGGTGCTGCCAGCGCGGCACGAAGTAGACGAGGGAGATGACGAAACCGAACCCGGCGAGGATCAGCAGCGGCCAGGCGCGCCGCGAGCGCCGGACCGCTTTCTCCTTCTCGGCCTGGACGTCGGCTCTGCGGGCCGCCTTCTCCTCGGCCACCTGCTGCATAACGTTGGCCACCGCGTCCTGCATCCGCGCCCGCGGCGTCGGCGGGTTCCCCTGAGGGGGCGGAGGCGGCGGCTGGTGCGGCGGCGGCCGTTCCATCAGCCGATCATCGTCACGCCGACGGTTTGGCCACCACCCATCACGTAGGCGCCCTGGCCGACCATCGCCGCGACGGCCAGGAGCACCTGCCGCCCGCCCGGGTCGCTGCCGTTGGTGAGGAGGAGCGTGGGCGGCAGGTCACCGCTCGGTCCCGAGAGTTGCAGGGTGATCCCGACCGGTCCCTGGAAGAGGCTGGCGGTCACGTAGGGCGCGAGGTAGGCGGGCGGCGAGCCGGCCGGGCCCGCGCCGCCCGGGACCACCAGGCCGTCGGCCTCGTAGTTCTTGATCGCGACGTTGATCTGATGGATGCGCTCGACGATCTCCGCCGCCTGCGCCTTGTAGGCGGCCTGGCGGTAGTTGGGGAGCAGCAGTGTGGCCAGAATGCCGATAACGAGGATCACGATCAGCAATTCGATGAGCGTGAATCCCCGTTCGGCACGAGGCGCCAGCCCCGGCAGTGGTTCGGCACTCATCGAACCGGAGAATAGCCAGCGCGGCGAGGGCGCGGCAACCCCGAAGGGCGCGGCAGTGCACAGTTCGGGGTGCCGGCGACCGGCGCATCTGGCGCCCGCCGCACGCCGGGGGCACCTTTGGCAAAGATGGACGACTCGGTGCTGTCACCCGTTCGCGGGGCGTTCCGGGCGATCGCCCGGACCATCGTCCCCGAAGCGGCGATGCTCGACGAATCGGCCTGGGCCGAAGCGGAAGCCATCATCGAGCAGGCGCTCTCGACGCGCCCGCGTCGCATGCGCCGGCAGCTCCGGACCCTCATCCACCTCATCGACGTCCTCCCCATGCTGCGGTTCGGACGGCGCTTCACGGCGCTCGACGCGGAGCGCCGCGCCCGGGTCCTCGACACGCTGAGCCGGGCGCCCGCGCTCCTGCTGCGACGCGGGGTGTGGGGGCTCCGGACCCTGGTGTTCATGGGCTACTATGCGCGGCCCGCGGCCTACGGGGAGATCGGGTACCGGGCCGACCCGCGCGGGTGGGGGGCGCGAACGTGACGGACCGGTCCTACGATGTCGTCATCATCGGCTCGGGGGCGGGCGGCGGCACGGTGGCGGAAGGCCTGGCCCCGCTGGTGAAGGACGGCCGGCGGATCCTGGTGCTGGAGCAGGGGCCGCGCCTCGATGCCGCGGAGTTCACGGGCCACGAGCTCGAGATGGCCGCGGCGCTCTACACCGACAACGGCGGGTTCCTCACCGCCGACGGCACGATGACCCTCGCGTTCGGCCGCGCCTACGGCGGCTCCACGGTGGTCTACACGGGTACGTCGCTGGTGGCGCCGGAGCGGGTCATCCGCAACTGGAACGTGCCAGGCGTCGATCATGCGGACCTGGCGCGCCGCTCCGCGCGGTTCATGGAGGAGGATCACGTCCACCTGCTCCCGCCGGAGGAGCTGAACGACAACAACAAGCTCTTCGTGGCCGGATGCAAGGCCGCCGGCTTCGAGGCGGGCCAGTTCCCGATCAACGTCCACGGGTGCCGGGGGTCGAGCCTGTGCAACCTCGGCTGTCCCAACATGGCGAAGATGGGGACGCACCGGGTCCAACTGCCGGCGGCGGAGCGGGGCGGCGTGGAGGTCGTGACGCGCGCCGAGGTGTTGCGGGTCGAGGAGCGCGCGGTGACCGTGCGCGTGACGGCGAAAGCGAACGGCGAGAAGGGGCGCCCCTCCGAGTGGGCGCCGGGCGCGTACCGGGTCCAGGCGAAGGTCGTCGTGGTGGCGGGGAGCGCGGTGGGCTCGCCGGCGCTGCTGCTCCGTTCCGGCTTCGGCGCGCGACTGCCGCGGCTCGGCCACGGCTTCACGGCGCACCCGGCGCACATCCTGGTAGGCGAGCACCCGCGCCCCATCACCAACGACGTGGGGCACCCCAAGAGCTTCTACGTGGATCGGGCGGAGCAGGAAGGCTACGTCCTCGAGACCTGCATGTACTTCCCGTTCACGACGGCCAAGAACCTGACGGGCCACGGCGCTGAGCACAGCGCGCTGATGCGCGCCTTCCCGCGGCTCCAGATGATCCTGGTCCTGGCGTGCGACAAGGCGGTGCCGCAGAACCGCGTCACGGTGGATGCCGAGGGGAACCCGGTGGTGCGCTACACGTTCACGCCGGAGACGATCCAGGCCATGGTGCGCGCGACGCGGGCCTCGGCGAAGATCTTCTTCGGCGCGGGGGCGGTGCGGGTGCACGCGCCGTCGGCGGACCCGCCGCTCATCGAGCGCAAGGATGCGGGACGGGTGGACGAGCTGATCGACGCGAAGCACTTCCAGCTCGGGCGCGTCTCCGTCTCCGCGGCGCACCTCATGGGCGGCTGCGGGATGGGCCGCGGCGTCCACGATTCGGTGACCGACGACCGGGGGCGGGTGCACGGCGTGCCCTGGCTTCGCGTGGCCGACGCGAGCCTCTTCCCGGATTCCCTCGAGATCAACCCGTACGTCACGGTCATGGCCCTCGCGGACCGCGTGGCCGAGGGGATCCGCGCCGACGCGCGCGGCCTCCTGGACGCGGCGTGAGGCGACGGGCCGACGGAGCGCCGCAGGTGAAGAGGCCTAACGACGCGCCCATCGCGGGCGTCCCGCGATGAAGATGACCGGCGGCGACATCGTGGTGCGCGCGCTGGAGGACGAGGGCATCCCGTTCACCTTCGGCATCCCCGGCACGCACAACATCGAGCTGTACGACGCGCTGTCGCGCTCCGAGCGGGTGCGGGCGGTGCTGGTGACCGACGAGCAGAGCGCGTCGTTCATGGCGGACGCGGTGTGGCGCGCCTCGGGCAAGCTCGGGTGCGCCAACGTCGTGCCGGGCGCGGGGCTCACCCACGCCATGTCGGGGATCGGCGAAGCGTTCATGGACAACGTGCCGATGCTGGTGCTGGGGTGCGGCATCCGGCGCGACACCGGGAAGGCATACCAGCTCCACGACGTGGACCAGCGGGCCATGGTGAAGCCCGTCACCAAGGCCCAGATCCTGGTGGAACGCGGCGAGGACCTCTACGAGACGATCCGCCGTGCCTGCCGGATCGCGCGGGAGGGCGCGCCGGGCCCCGTCTTCGTCGAGGTCCCGGCGGAACAGTACCTCCTCACGCACGAAGCCTTCTTCGAGCCGCCGCCCTCCGCGGTCCGGTTCGGGCCGACCGAGGCGGACGTCGCGCGCGCGGCCGACACGCTCAACGCCGCGCGGCGCCCGCTCCTCTATCTCGGGCTCGGCGCCGCGGGCGCCGGCGCCGCGCTCGTCAGGCTCGCCGAGGCGCTCGAGGCGCCGGTCGCGACGACGTTCCAGGGGAAGGGCGTCTTCCCGGAGAGCCATCCGCTGGCGCTCTGGCCCGGGTTCGGCGACGCGGCCCCGCCCTTCGCGCGCGCGGTCGCGGGCGAGTGCGACGCCACCCTCGCCATCGGCTGCCGGTTCGGCGAGGTGGCGACCGGGAGCTACGGACTCCGGCCGCCGGGGCCGCTCATCCACGTGGACATCGAGCCCAGTGTCCTCGGCCGGAACTACCCGGCCCGGATCGCCGTCGCCGCCGACGCGGCGCGGTTCGTGGACGCGCTCCTTACCCGGCTCACGCCGCACCCAAGGGACGAGGGCCTGCGCGCCCGCATCGTGGCGGGGCACACGGAGGTGCGCCGGGGATGGGCGCCGCGCACCGGCGGTGTGGGCGTCTCGCCGTTTCCGCTCCTCTCGGCGCTCCAGGCGCGGTTCGGGAAGGACGCCATCTTCACCAGCGACAGCGGCAACGGGACCTTCCTCGCCATGGAGATGCTGCGGCTCGACGGGGCGGGCCGGTTCCTCGCGCCGGTGGACTACTCGTGCATGGGCTACGCGGTGCCGGCGGCCGTTGGTGCGAAGCTGGCGCGACCCGAACGTCCCGTCATCGCTCTCGCCGGGGACGGCGCCTTCCTCATGACCGGCCTCGAGCTCCTCACCGCGCAGCACCTCGGCGTCGGCGTGGCGGTGTTCGTGCTGCGGGACGGGGAGCTGGCGCAGATCGCGCAGTTCCAGGACGTCGCCTTCAATCGCAAGACGGCGAGCGTGCTGCCGACTTACGACCTCCAGGCGCTGTGCGAGGGGTTGGGGGTCGAGTGCGTGCCCCTGGACGGCGACGACGACATCCCGGCCGTCCTCGAGCGCGTGGCCGGCGTGACGGCCCAAGGCCGGCCGATCGTCGTGGATACCGCGATCGACTATGGGATGAAGACCTGGTTCACGCGCGGCGTCGTCAGGACGAACCTCGGGCGGCTGCCGTGGCGCGACCGGCTGCGGTTCATCGCCCGCGCGGTAGGCCGCAAGATCCTCGGCTGACGGCCCGCCGCATCGCGGTCCGGGCGCCGGGACCGTTCCGCCGTGCACCATCCTTGCGCGGGCCTTGCCGGAATCGGCGCCGCCCGCCACCGTTGTTCCGTCCCCAACATCCTGGAGCACCGATCCATGCGAACTCTGGTCCGGAGTGCCTTCACGCTCGCCGCCTTTGCCGCCGTCATCCCCGCGCCCGCGCGGGCGCAGGGCCGTTTCCCGCCGGACTCGCTCACCAACGTCAAGGTCTTCCCCCGCGGCACCGAAGTCAGGACCGTGATCAACGCGATGCGCGGGTTCACGGGAGCGTTAGGTGTCCGGTGCCAGTACTGCCACGTGGGCCGGGAGGGGATGCCGCTCGATTCGTTCAACTTCCCGTCCGATTCCCTGCGCACCAAGCGGACGGCGCGCGTCATGATGCGGATGGTGCAGGCCATCAACGACACCACGTTGACCCAGATCCCGGAACGGCCTACGCCGGCGGTGCAGGTGACCTGCGCCACCTGCCATCACGGCCAGGCGCGGCCCCGCACCATCGAGGACATGCTCGCCGAGGGGCTGCAGCGCGGCGGCCTCGACTCGGCGGTGGCGCGGTACCGCGACCTCCGGCAGCGGTACTATGGCAGCTGGACCTACGACTTCAGCGAGCAGAACCTCGGCAACTTCGCGCTGGGAGTGGCGCAGCGCGGCCAGGCCGACAACGCCATCGGGCTCCTCAACCTCAACATCGAGTTCAACCCCAACTCCGGGTTCGCCTACGCCGTCCTCGGCGAGGCGTACCGGATGAGGGGGGACACGGCGAACGCGGTGACGAACTTCCGGACCGCGCTCCAGAAGGACCCCACCAACCAGATCGCCACGCGGCGGCTTCGGGAGATGCACCGGAACTGACCGCGCGCTCTGGACAGGGAAGGGCGGGTCGCGCACTATGCCTTCAGTGAACGCCCACTCCCTGATCATCACATGCCTCGGGCTCGGCGCGGCCCTGCAGGTCGCGACCGCGCAGTGCCCCGACGGCAGCCCTCCGCCCTGCCGCGCCCAGGTCCTGGCGCGTGCCGCCGCGCCGTCCGCTCCTTCCGCCAACAGCGTGGCTGTGCTCCCGTTCCAGAACCGCTCGCCGGACACCACGGACGCCTATCTGGCCGAGGGGATGACGGAGGAGGTCGGGAACCGGCTCACCCAGCTGGGCCGGCTCCAGGTGAAGTCGCGCGGCCTGGTGGACGCACAGTGGCGCCGCACCCCCGACCCGTTCGACGCGGCGCGCCGGCTCAACGTGGCGTGGTTCGTCCACGGCAACATCCGCCACGCGGGCTCGCAGCTCCTCGTCAACGTGGAGCTGGTCCGCATGTCCACCGGCGAGGAGGTCTGGGCCTCGCGCTTCCCGCGCCGGGACGCCGACGTCTTCGCGGTGCAGGCCGAGGTGGCCGAGTCGGTGGCGGTGGTGGTGGGCGGAAGGCTCAGTCCGGTCGAACGGGCCACGATCGCGCACCGGCCCACGCGGGACAACGAGGCGTACCGGCTCTACCTCTACGGCAACACGCTCATCAAGCGCCGCACGCCGGCGGACGTCCAGGGCGCGATCGACGCGTACACGCAGGCCGTTCAGCGCGACTCCCTCTTCGCGGCGGGGTGGGCGGCGCTGGGTCACGCCCGGGCCATCTACTTCTCCTGGGGTTGGGACACGGCGATCCCCCGGGACTCGCTGCTGGTGCTGGCCCGCGTGGCGGCCCGGCGCGCGGTGGCCATCGACTCGACGCTGGCGGAGGCGTGGACCGCGGACGCGGTCGTGGGGATCTGGGAGCGCGACTTCGGGAGAGCGCAAGCGAGCTGCGGGCGGTCGTTGCGACTGGACTCGCTATCGGCGGATACGTACCACGTGTGCGCCGGCCTGTACACCGCCGAATACGGGCTGGTGGACGGACCGAGAGCGGAGCAGCTGTTCCGGCGTGCGCTGGCCCTCGACCCGGACCTCCGCAACACCTGGCGGCTGCTCGCCGGGGCGAAGGCCGCCGACGGGCGGCTGGTAGAGGCCGAGGCCCTGCTTGACACGGCGCTGGCGATCGCGCCGTGGGCCCCGGGGTTCCAGAATCGTGCGCTCATCCGCTTCCTGCGCGGCAACGGGACCGGCGCGCTGGCGGACCTGAATGAATGCGAGCGGCTTGGCGTCGAACCGGACACGGGGTCGCGGGCGCTCTATCGCATCGCCCTGGGTGACAGCGCGCCGGCGCGCGCGGTGCTGCTGCTCCTGCGCGCTCGCGCCGACACGGCGCCGGCGCTTCAGAGTTACGTCGCCATCTTCTCCGCGGCGCTCGGGATGCGGAGTGAGGCCCTCGACGCG
>JBGPHD010000139.1:0-8407 GCA_041484135.1 Gemmatimonadota bacterium | reverse complement strand
TGGCCTACCTGGATCGCCTCAGCCCCGACTCCTGAACTCCACCGGCCCGGTGATCCGTGAGCCGGGAACGGCGGCCTGAAGTCAGCGCGCTACTTCGCCCGCTCGAGGTAGGCGCCGCTGCGCGGGTCCACCCGCACCCGCGTGCCCTCCTCGAGGAACTCCGGGACGTTGATGGTGATCCCGTTGTTGAGCTTGGCCGGCTTGGCGCTGGCGGTCTTGGTGGCGCTCCGCATCACCGGCGCCGTCTCGACGATGGTGTACTCCATCGCGGCCGGCAGCTGAAGACCCACGGCGCGGCCGTTCAGCATCTCGGCCTTCAAGTGCATCTCCGGCTCGAGCCACTGACCCTGCTCACCCACCACGTCGTTGGCGAGCAGCGTCTGGTCGTAGGTCTCGGTGTCCATGACGTGGACGCCCGAGTCGTCGCGGTACATCACCTGGAACTCCTTCACGTCGAGCCGCGCCTCGTCCATGAAGTCGGTCGCGGCGACCCGGGTGTCGAAGGTGTTCCCGCTGATCAGGTTGCGCATCCGGAGCTGCACGAACGCCCGGAGGTTGCCGGGGGTCCGGTGCTGGAAGTCCATGACGCGGCAGGGCTGCCCCTCCATCATCAGGACGTGCCCCTTACGGATCTCGGTTGCCTTCATCGCTCGTCTCTCTTCTCGCCTGGTCTCGCGGCTCACGCCGACAAAAAGACCGCAGGAAGCCGCTCCGCCCGGCTCCTCCTGCGGCGCCCGAACAGGCCGGAAAGTAACCGCCGGCGGGCCTTCCGGCCACCCGGCTACGTCCCGACCAGCCGCCCCACGATCTGGTTGGCCGCGAGCGCGCCCAGATAGGCAAGCGTGAGCATGTAGGTGAACTGAAGCACCGGGTACTTCCACCCTCCGGTCTCGCGCTTCACCACCGCGAGGGTCGAGACGCACTGCATGGCGAAGGCGAAGAAGACGAGGAGCGCCACGGCGCCACCCGGGGTGAGGTTCTTCCGCAGCGCTTCCTGCAGTCCCGCCGACGACGACGCCCCGCCCTCGACCCCGTGGATGGCGCCCAGCGTCCCCACGATCACTTCGCGCGCCGCCAGCGATGTCACCAGGCCGATGCCGACCCGCCAGTCGAAGCCGAGAGGCGCGATGGCGGGCTCCACCGCGCGGCCGAGCGTGCCGGCCACGCTGTCCGCGATGGCGGGCGCCCGGCCGCCGCTCAGGGGAAGATGGGCGAGGAGCCAGAGCGCGACGGCGACGCCGAGGATGATGGTCCCGGCGCGGGTGAGGAAGACCTTGGCGCGGTCGAGGAGGCGCAGGCCGAGGGAGCGGAAGGTGGGCCACCGGTATGGCGGCAGCTCGAGGATGAACGGGGTGCGGCCGCTCCGCAGGATGGTGGACTTGAGCAGCCGCGCCGTCCCCACCGCGGCCAGGAAGCCGAGGGCGTAGAGCCCGAGGAGCGCGGCGGCGCGCGTGCCGACGAACGGTCCGAGGACCGGCCGCTCGGGGAGGAAGGCGGCGATGATGAGCGTGTACACCGGCAGCCGCGCCGCGCAGGTCATGAACGGCGCGATGAGGATGGTGGCGAGGCGGTCCCGCCGGTTCTCGATCGTCCGGGTGGCCATGATCGCGGGCACCGCGCACGCGTAGGCCGAGAGGAGCGGGATGAACGACTTCCCTTGCAGACCCACGCGGGCCATCGTGCGATCCGTGATGACCGCCGCGCGCGCGAGGTACCCGGAGTCCTCCAGGATCCCGATGAACAGGAAGAGGAGGAGGATCTGCGGCAGGAAGACGACCACCGATCCCACCCCGCCCCAGACGCCTTCGACGAGCAGATCCCTGAACGGGGACGCGGGCATCACCGCACCGAGCCAGCGGCCGGAGCCGAGCACCAGCGCCTCGACGCCGTCCATCATCGGCCGCGCCACGGTGAACATCGTCTGGAACACGCCCACCACCACGGCCAGGAACACGAGCGGCCCCGCCAGCGGGTGGAGGAACACCCCGTCGAGACGCCTGGTCCAGATCGCGGGAGCCGGCGCGCGGTACGCCGACCGGTCGGCGACGCGGCCCGCCCACAGGCGGCACGCCGGCACGTTCTGGATCACCGGGAGCTCGATGCGGGCCGGGACGGCGAAGGTCCCCTCGAGGAACCGCTGCACCGTCTCGAGTCCCTCGCCGCGGGTGGCGCTCACCAGCGCGACGGTGGCGCCGAGCTGGCCTGCCAGGGCCACCGTGTCTAGGGTGCCGCCCCGGGCCTCGAGCTCGTCGGCCATGTTGAGCACCACGAGCGTGGGGAGTCCGAGCGCGAGGACCGGCGCGGCGAGGGCGAGGTTGCGCCCAAGGTTGGTGGCGTCGAGCACCAGCAGCACGGCGTCGGGACGCGGGACGCCGGGCATGGTCCCGCCGAGGACCCGCTCGACGACGCGCTCGTCCTCGCTGCGCGGCGCGAGCCCGTACGAACCGGGCAGATCGATCAGCGTCACCGCGCGCCCGTCCCTGAGGGACGCCATGCCGGTCCGGTGCTCGACCGTGACCCCGGGGTAGTTCGCGACCTTCTGGCGGAGCCCGGTGAGCCGGTTGAAGAGCGTGGACTTGCCGGAGTTGGGCGCGCCGACGATCGCCACCGTCGCCGGGCGGGTCCGCGTGGCCCTGCGGGGCGCCCGCTCCATCGGCGGCGGGTGGCAGGCGCTCACGGGACCGTCTCCACCGTGATGTGGCGCGTCGTCTCCCGCCGCAGCGCGACCTCGCCGCCGTCCACCCGGAAGACGCGGGGATCGCCACCCGGCGCCGCGTGGCCCGCGGTCACGCGGCTGCCGGGAATGAACCCCAGCTCCATCAGCCGGAGCGCGACGTCGGACTCGAGGTCGAGGGCCACCAGCCACGCGCTGTCGCCTTCGCCAAGATCGGCCAGGCTCCGGGTGGAGACGCGGGGCCGGGAATCGGGAGCGTTCTTGTGCACAAACCAAAAGAGCGTCGGCGGGGCCCAAAGGGCCGTGAATCGGGCGTGAAGGAGGCTTCATGATGGCGCAACGGCGCGCGCTTCCCCCGCGTACCTAGCTACGATCCCGTTTCGCCTGCACCTTGTTGTCCGCGCCCCCCGGCCGGGGCGGCGTGCACCGACCCTCGGAGGAACCACCGTGATGCGACCCGTGCTCCGTCTCCTGACGCCGGCCCTGGCGCTGGCGTTCGGTCCCGCGCTCCTCGCCGCGCAGCAGGTGGACTACACCCGCGCCGATCAGTTCCTGGGCTGGAACGCGTCGCCGCTCGTCTCGGGCGACTCGGTCAGACCGAACTGGATGATCGACAAGACCCGGTTCTGGTACCGCAACAAGACGGCGACCGGTGCCGAGTACGTGGTGATCGATCCGGTGCGCAACACCCGGCAGCTCCTCTTCGACAACGGCCGCCTGGCGGCGGCGATGTCGGTGGCGCGTGACACGTCGTACGAGCCGGGCCGGCTCCCCTTCGCGGCCTTCCGCTTCACCGACAACGAGCGCGCGATCGAGTTCACGGCCAACCGCAAGCGCTTCGTGTGCGTGCTGGCGACGTACGCCTGCACGGTGAGCGACACGCTCCCCGACCGGCGGCGCTACGTCGTCTCGCCCGATTCGACGCAGGAAGTCTTCGTGTCGCACTACAACGTGTTCGTGCGGCCGTTCCGGCGGCAGGGTGATACGACCTCGCGCGATTCCATCGAGCTCACCACGGACGGCGTGCGGGACTGGTACTACGGCCAGGGTGACCTCGGCCCGCAGCAGCAGCTCCGGCGCCAGCGTCCCGGCCAGCCCAACATCCGCTGGTCCCCGGACTCGCGCCGCATCGCGGTGGTCCGGCAGGACGTCCGCGGCGTCGGGGTGATGCCGTACATCTCGTACACGTCACAGCGCCCGCGGATCTTCACGCAGCCCTACGCGCTCCCCGGCGACAGCACCATCCCCAAGCCGGCGGTGGTCGTGATCGACGTCCAGAGCCGGCAGGCGGTGCAGGTCCAGCTCCCCACCGTGCCGGCCCAGCTCTCGTTAGGCGGGACGCCGCGGGACTCGCTCTGGACCTCCGACTCGCAGCACCTGCACTTCACCTACCAGACGCGGGCCTCGAAGTCGCTCGTGCTCATGGAGGCCGACGCCGCCACCGGCCAGGGCCGCGTCCTCGCCGCCGATTCGAGCCACACCTTCGTCGAGACGTCTCCCCAGGACCCGCCGAGCTGGTACACCACGCGTGACGGCCAGGACATCATCTGGTGGTCGGAGCGCGACGGCTGGGCGCACCTCTACCGCTACGGCCCCGACGGCCGCGTCAAGAACCAGATCACGTCGGGCGCCTGGCCGGTGGTGTACGTGACGCACGTGGACGAGACGCTGCACCAGATCTACTTCACCGCCCGCGGCCGCGAGCCAGGCCATTTCCTCTATTACGCGCACCTCTACAAGGTGAACTACGACGGCACCGGCCTCACGCTCCTCACGCCCGAGGACGCCAACCACGTCATCAGCTTCTCGCCGGACGGCCGGTTCTTCGTGGACACGTACTCGCGCATCGAGCGGCCGCCGGTCACCGTGCTGCGCGCGGGCGCCGACGGCCGGGTCATCCGCACCCTCGAGACGGCCGACGTCTCGCGGCTCGTCGCGCAGGGCTGGACGCCGGGCGAGGTCTTCACCACCAAGGCGCGGGACGGGGTGACCGACATCTACGGCGTGATGTACCGCCCCTCGACCTTCGACACGACCCGCAGTTATCCCATCATCGAGAACATCTACCCCGGGCCGCAGGTGGGGAGCGTGGGAAACTGGGCCTGGAACAACGGCGGCGAGGCACGCTCGATCGCGGAGCTGGGCTTCATCGTGGTGCGCATCGACCACATGGGCACGCCGCTCCGCTCGAAGGCGTTCCACGACAACTACTACGGCAACTTCGGCGACAACGGGCTCCCCGACCACATCACGGCACTGCGCCAGCTGGCGGCGCGCTACCGCTGGATCGACATCAACCGCGTGGGTATCTGGGGCCATTCGGGCGGCGGCTTCGCCTCGACCGACGCCATCCTGCGCTATCCCGAGTTCTACCGGGTGGCGGTCTCCGGCGCCGGCAACCACGACAACCGCAGCTACAACATCTACTGGGCCGAGAAGTACCAGGGACTGATGGTGCGCGACTCGGCGCGTCACACCGACAACTTCACCGCGTCGGCCAACCAGACGATGGCCGCCAACCTCCAGGGGCACCTGCTCCTGTACGCCGCCGACATGGACGACAACGTGCATCCGGCGAACACGATCCAGCTGATCAACGCGCTGATACGGGCCAACCGCGATTTCGATTTCGTCCTCGCGCCGGACCGCGCGCACAGCCTGAACGAGCCCTACTTCATCCGCCGGCGCTGGGACTACTTCGTGCGCTATCTGGCCGGCATGGAGCCGCCCCGGATGTACGAGATCCGGCGGCCCGAGGGCGCGGGAGGGGCGGCTGACGACAACGCGCCGGACGAGGATGAGGACGACGACGGCGGCCAGCCGTAAGGCGGGCACGCCGGCGTGAGCCTGGATCCGCGCCGCGCGTACCGCGTCCTCGGCATCGCGCCGGGTGCCACACCGGAAGAGGTGAAGCGCGCATGGCGCGACCTCGCCCAGGTGTGGCACCCGGACCGCTTCCCGCCCGACTCGCGCCTGAGGCAGAAGGCGGAGAACAACCTGAAGCGGATCAACGAGGCGTTCGCCGTGCTCGAGACGTACCAGCCCGCCGGCCCGTCGCCGCGGCGCTCGCGGCTGCGCGAGTCGATGGTCGCGGCGCTCGACATCGGCGACCTCCGGGAGTCGGTGGACGATCTGCGCGCCGTGGTCCATGAGCGGGCGCCCGCCGGCTTGAGGCGCGGCCTCCTCGTTCTCGGCCTCGGCAGATTACGGGAGACCGGCGAGGTCCGCGTCCACCACCGCCGCGGCGACTGGCTCTTCCGGGCGGCGCTCCTCGCCCTCGTCATCGCGGTCATCGTCATGCTGGTCATCATCCTCCGGTAGCCGCGGCCGCCGGACGCGGCCCGGCACCTCAACGACACGGAGACCATGTCCCTCGCAAGAAGCGTCCTGCTCAGCGCCTCCCGCAACGCCTGGCTCGAAGGCCAGATGATGCGCCGCGCCTTCGCCCGCCGCGCGGTCAAGCGCTTCATGCCCGGCGAGAAGGTCGAGGACGCGCTCGACGCGGCGCGCCCCCTCGCCGACGCGGGCCTCGGCACCGTCGTCACGCAGTTAGGCGAGAACCTCACGAGCCTGACGGACGCCGAGGCGGTACGCGACCACTACCTGGGCGTGTACGACCTCATCAAGGCGCGGGGCCTTCCCACCTGGCCGTCCGTCAAGCCCACCCAGCTCGGCCTGGACCTGTCGCCGGAGCAGTGCCTGACGTACCTCCTCGCGATCGCCGGGAAGGCGGAGGCGACCGGGTCGTGGGTGTGGATCGACATGGAGGATTCGAGCTACGTGGACCGGACCCTCGACCTGTTCAAGAAGGTGCGCGCGCGGCACGCCAAGGTCGGGCTCTGTCTGCAATCGTACCTCAGGCGCACGCCGGCCGACCTCGCCGCGCTGCTGCCCCTGAAGCCCGCCATCCGCTTGGTGAAGGGCGCTTACGCCGAGCCGCCGCACGTCGCCTTCCCCGAGAAGCGCGACGTGGACCTCGCCTACTTCGACCTGGCGGAGAGGCTCCTCGAGGACGCGCGGGCCGGCGGCGCGTTCCCGGTCTTCGGCACCCACGACATCGCGCTCCTCTCGCGGATCGCCGGGCGCGCGGCGGAGCTCGGCGTCAAGGACGGCGCGTGGGAGATCCACATGCTCTACGGCATCCGCGCCGCCGACCAGCGCGCGCTCGCCGGGCAGGGACGGAAGGTGCGAACCCTGATCAGCTACGGCGCGCACTGGTTCCCGTGGTACATGCGGCGTCTCGCGGAGCGACCGGCGAACGTCTGGTTCGTGATGAAGAGCCTGCTGCCCTGGTGAGCTCGCTGGCGTGACGGATCAGACGCGGGTCGAGCGGGAGACCGCGGCCGCGATCCGGGCCGCCGCCCTGGTCTCCGGTGCCTTGATCGCCTTCCAAGTGGCCGGCAAGTCGACCCGCGACGCGCTGTTCCTCTCCACCCACGACGTGACCAGTCTGCCCGGCATGACCGTGGTGGCGGCCCTCGCCGCCATGGTCGCCGTCGTCGCCGCTTCGCGTCCGATGGCGCGGCTGGGGCCCGGCCGGTTCGTTCCCGCGCTGTTCGTCGGGAGCACGGTGCTGATGCTGCTGGAGCTGGTGCTGGTCGCCACCCTGCCGCGCGCCGGCGCCGTCGTCTTCTACGTGCACTTCAGCGCGCTCGGCGCGCTGCTCGTCTCCGGACTGTGGTCGGTGGTCAACGAGCGCCTGGACCCGCGGACCGCCAAGCGCGCCGTCGGCCGCATCGCCGCGGCCGGCACGGTGGGTGGTCTGGGCGGCGGACTGCTGGCCAAGGGGGTCGCGGCGTTGTTCGCAACGACCGGGCCGCCGCCCGGCCTGGACCTACGGCCGATCCTGGTGATGCTGCCGATCCTCGCGGCCCTGCACTTCCTCTGTGCCGGCCTCTTGCTGCGGGTGCGAGCGACACCCGAGCCCGACCGCGCCTCCGTGCCCCCCGCGGCCGAACAGTGGGGCGCCGGCTTCCGCGCGATCGGCACCTCGGGCTACATCCGCACGCTGGTGGTGGTCGTGCTCCTGGTGACCGTCACCGAGTACCTGATCGACTACGTGTTCAAGGCACGAGTCCGCGGCGCCTCCAGTGACCCGAACCGACTGCTGGGACTGCTCGGGCTCTTCAATATGGGCGTGAGCCTGCTGAGCGTGGCGGTCCAAACCGGCCTGAGCCGCCGCGTCCTCGAGCGCATCGGCCTGGCGCGCACCGTGGGGCTGCTGCCGTGGACGGTCGCGGTGGGCGGCGCCGGCGCCATCGCGCTGCCGGGCCTCGCGAGCGCGATGTTCGCGCGCGGGGCCGAGGCGGTCGTCCGCAACTCGCTGTACCGCTCGGGCTACGAGTTGCTGTTCACGCCGCTGGCCCCCCGGGCCAAGCGCGCGGCGAAGCCGCTGGTCGACGTCGGGGTCTTGCGGATCGGCGACGTGATCGGCGCGGGCCTCGTGCAGGCCGCGCTGTTCACGCTACCAGGAGCGGCTTCCTGGACCGCGATGCTCGCGCTCGCCGTGGCGCTCGCGGCGGCCGGGATCGCCATCACGTTCACCGTCCACAACGGCTACGTCACCACCCTGGAGAAGAGCCTGCTCTCCCAAGCGGTGCGGCTCGATCTGGCTGATGTCGAGGACGGCACGACGCGCACCACGCTGATGCGGACGATCGGCGCGGTGCCGCGCGCGGGCGTGAGCGAGCTACCCGACGCGGCGGTGGACGCGATCGAGGGTCCGCGGACGCT
>JBGPHD010000138.1:0-8501 GCA_041484135.1 Gemmatimonadota bacterium | reverse complement strand
GCGCGTTCAAGGGACAGAAGCAGGAAGTGAGCTTCGGCGGGCCGCCCGCCTTCACCGAGACGCTCCCCTCGGGCGAGACGATCGGCTACAAGTTCGGGGCGAACGAGCTGAAGAAGCCGGTGCAGGACGCGGTCACCGGGAGCGGCTGGACCTACAAGGGCGTCGCGTTCGGCAAGCTGTAGGCGCGGGCGCGGGCCCGCCACAGCAGGTATGCCGGGATGCCGAGCAGGACCATGCCGAGGCCGATCGCCGCGCGGACGGGCTGCGTCCAGATCGTGTTCAGCACGATCGCCGCCGCCGACATGACGAAGAGCAGCGGCGTGAACGGATATCCAGGCACCCGGAACGGCCGCTCGGCGTCGGGCTCGCGGCGGCGGTAGGCGAAGACCGCGAGCGCCCCCAGCGCGTAGAAGATCCATCCCACGAACACGACGTAGGTGAGGAGCTGCTCGAAGGTGCCCGTGGCGGCGAGACCCATCGCCCAGAGCGAGCTGGCGACGATCGCGAAGGCCGGGGTGCCGAACCGGGGGTGCACGTCCCCGAGCCGGGCGAAGAAGACCCCGTCGCGCGCCATCGCGTAGTAGAGCCGGGGCGCGGTCAGCGTGATGCCGTTGGTGGCGCTGAACATCGAGACCAGGATGACCGCCGCGATCGCCGCGCCCGCCTTGGGTCCGAGGAGCGCGCCCACCGCATCGGCGGCGATGCGCGGGCTCTGCGAGGCTGCCGCGGGCCCCAGCGCGGCGAGATACCCGAGGTTGGCAAGGACGTAGATCCCGATCAGGAGCGCCGTCCCCACCCAGATGGCACGCGGGAAAGTGCGCTGCGGGTCCAGCGTCTCGGCCGCCGAGAAGGTGACGTACTGCCATCCCTCGTAGGCCCACAGCACGCCGATCATCGCGGGCGCGATGCCCGAGAAGCGCTCCGGCGGGGCGCTCGCGGGCCAGAAGGCGGCCACCGACTCGCCGACCCCCTTGCCCATCGCCAGCAGCAGCACGCTCATCAACAGGATCGCGCCGACCTTGAGGCCCGTGGCCCAGTTCTGCACGTCCGAGCCTTGACGCGCGCCGCGCACGTTGATCGCCATGACGACCGCGATCATCGCCACCGACACGATCTTGCCCGTCACGCCGGGGACCGGGACGAGCCGGCCGTGGTAGAGCGTGAACGCCACGGCGAGCGTGGCCACCGAGCCGCTGCCGATGACGAAGAACTTGGTCCAGCCGTAGAGGAACGCGGGAAGCGGGCCGAAGGCGTCGCGGAGATAGACGTAGAGCCCGCCCGCGTCGGGGCGCATCGCGCCCATCTCGGCGTAGGTGAGCGCGCCGAGGAGCGAGAGCACGCCGCCGGCGACCCAGACAAACATCGCGGACCCGACCACCCCGCCGGTCTGGCGGAGCACCGTCGCCGGGACGATGAAGATGCCGGACCCGATCACCAGGCCCACGACGAGGAGTATGAGGTCGCCGAGGCGGAAGGTGCGGCGGAGATCAGTACCCGACAGCCAGTCCGTCCTTGCGCGGGTCCGACCCCGCGGCCCATCCGCGCGAAAGCCGCATCACCGCCTGCGCCCCGCCGAAGGTCGAGGTAGGGTCCGACACGATCTCGTGCCCCATCGCCGTGAGCCGCCGCCGGACCTCCTCGCTGATGGGCGGCTCGAGGATGAGCCGCTGCCCCGAAAGATGCCGGAAGCGCGGCGCGTCGATCGCCTGCTGCAGGTCCATCCCGAAGACCAGCAGGTTGAGGAGCACCTGCACGTGCCCCTGCGGCTGCACCGCCCCGCCCATCACGCCGAAGCTGAGCCACGGCTCCTCGCGCCCATTCGGGCCCGGCCGCGTCACGAAGGCGGGGATCAAGGTGTGGAACGGCCGCTTCCCCGGCGCCACGGTGTTCGGCAGGCCCGGCTCCAGGGTGAAGCCGCTGCCGCGGTTCTGGAGCGCGAAGCCGGTCCCCGGCACCACCACGCCCGAGCCGAAGGCGTCGAAGAGGCTGTTGATGAAGGACACCATGTTGCCGGCGCTGTCCGCCACCGAGAGATAGATGGTCTCGCTGCGCGTCGCGGCCGCGCCCGGCTCCACCCGCTCCACGGCCCGCGACGTGTCGATCCGCGCCCGGCGTGCGCGGATGAAGTCGTCCGACAGCAGCGCGCTCGTCCCCACCGTCATCGCGTCGGGGTCGCCGATGTACCGCGCCAGATCCGCGAAGGCGAGCTTCTTGGTCTCGATCAACAGGTGCAGGTACGCGGCCGAGTTGTGGCCCAGCGCCGCGAGGTCGTACGGCTCGAGGATCCGCAGCATCTCCAGCACCGCGATCCCCTGGCCGTTAGGTGGCAGCTCCCACACCCGGTTGCCGTGGAACGTCGTCGAGATCGGCTCGACCCACACGGCGCGCTGGGCGGCGAGGTCCGCGAGGGTGAGGAAGCCGCCCAGCTCGTGCACCCGGTCCACGATGCGCCGGCCCAGCTCGCCGCCGTAGAGCGCGCCCGGCCCCTGCTCGGCGATGAGGCGGAAGGACCGCGCGATGTCGGGGTTGGTGAACCACTCGCCGACACGCGGCGCCCGGGTGTGGCCGTCCACCAGGTACGTCGCGCGCGCGCCCTCGTCCCGGCCCAGCTTGGCGGTCTCGTCGGCCCACTGCTGCGCGATGACCGGCGTGACGGGGAACCCATCCTCGGCAAGGCGGATGGCGGGCGCCAGCGCCTCGGCGAGGGAGATCGTGCCGTAGCGCTCCAGCAGCGCCGCCCAGCCCGAGAGCGCGCCCGGCACCGTGATCGTCTCCGCCCCGTCGGGGCCGATGCTGGTACGGCCTCGGCGCAGCAGCTCCTCGCGCGTCATCAGCGCGCCCGAGCGCCCGGTGCCGTTGAGACCGACGAGCCGCCCCTCCCGCGCCGACCACAGCATCGCGAACATGTCCCCGCCGATGCCGCACATGTGCGGCTCGACGACGTTCAGCACCGCCGCGGCCGTCACGGCGGCGTCGATCGCGTTGCCGCCGCGTTGAAGGACGGCGAGCCCCGCCGCCGAGGCGAGGGGCTGGCTGGTGGCGATGACGCCGTGCGGCGCGTACACCGTCGAGCGGCCGGCCATCGTCGCGGCGCGGGTCGCCTGAGCGTGCAGGGGTTCGGTCATGGCGAGCGCCAGGGCGAGCGGGATGAGAGCGGACGTCCGGGTCATGGCGCGCTAAGGTAGGGCGCGGTTCGCCGGAGCGGAAGACGGTGAGGCCCGGCGCGCGAGCCTTGACGTCCCGCCGAGCGGTGCCACGTTTCCCGCATGCGAACGCTCCCTCTCGGTCCCGGCGCGCCCGCTGTCGGCGTGGTCGGCTTCGGCGGCATGCCGCTCTCGATCACCGGACGCCCCGAACCAGCGACCGGGATCCGCGTCGTCCACGCCGCGCTCGATGCGGGCATGACGCTCATCGATACCGCGGATGTGTACTGCTTCGACGATGACGACATCGGCCACAACGAGCGGCTCATCGCGAAGGCCCTCGGCACCTGGACCGGCGACCGGAGCGGCGTCATCGTGGCCACCAAGGGCGGCCTCACGCGGCCGCAGGGCCGCTGGGAGCAGAACGCCCGGCCCGACCAATTGAAGCGCGCCTGTGAACGCTCCCTCGCCGCCCTCGGGGTCGAGCGCATCGACCTCTACCAGCTCCACGCGCCCGACTCGGCCGTCCCCTTCGCCGAGAGCGTCGGCGCGCTCGCCGACCTTCGACGGGAAGGAAAGATCCGGTGGGTCGGGCTGTCGAACGTGTCGGTGCAGGAGATCGTGGAGGCGAACGCCATCGTGCCGGTGGTGACGGTGCAGAACCGGCTCAACCCCTTCTTCCGCGAAGCCATCAGCGACGGCGTCGTGGCGCACTGCGGCCGTGAGGGGATCGGCTTCCTGGCCTACAGCCCGGTGGGAGGAGGACGGCTCAACCAGAAGCTCCCGGCCCATCCGGTCGCCGCCGCCATCGCGGCACGGCACCGTGTTTCCGCCCACGCGGTGGTCCTGGCCTGGGTGCTCGCGGCGGGGCCCAGCGTCATCGTGATCCCCGGCGCCCGCACCGTGGAGCACGCCCGTGACTCGGCCGGCGTCGCCGGCCTAACGCTCGCCCCCGCGGACCTCGCAGACCTCACCGGATCAGCCTTCTCCCGCGCCTGACAGCTGCTGTCATCTGGCTGTCAGGTTCGGCATGTAGGTTTGGTGACGTCATGACGGTACTGGCCCGCTCCGCCGCGCTCGCCGCACTGATGCTCCTCGCTGCCCGCTCTCAGGCCGCGGCCCAGGGCAACCCCACCACGCCGAACCCGGGCGAGGTCCACGGCCGCGTGGTGGACGCCACCGGCCAGGCACCCATCGCCGGCGCCACGGTCGACGTCTCGGAGCCGGGCGCGCCGGCGCCGGTGGCGCGCGGGTCCACCGACGCCGACGGCGGCTTCCGCGTCCTGGGCCTCCGGCTGGGGCGCTATCGCGTCCGCGTCCGCGCGATCGGCTACACGCCGCGGCTGCTTCCGGCGATCGAGATCGGTCCGGCAGCGCCGAGCGTGGATGTTGGCACGGTGACCCTCACCGCCTCGCCGGTCGAGTTGCACCCGCTCCATGTCACGGAGGGGCAGCAGGACGTTCAGCTCGCCCCCGACCGCAACACGTATGTCGTCCGCGACCTGCCGACCACTCGCGGCGGCACGGCGCTCGACGTGCTGCGCAACGTGCCGGCCGTGGACGTCGACATCGACAACATCGTGAGCCTGCGCGGCAACACCGGCGTGATCGTGCAGATCAACGGCCGGCCCAGTCCGCTGAAGCCGGCGCAGCTCGGCAACTTCCTCGGGCAGCTGCCCGCGAACGTCGTGGACAGGGTGGAGGTGATCCCGAACCCGTCGGCGCGCGAAGACCCCGAAGGCGTCGCGGGGATCATCAACCTCGTGCTGAAGCGGAGGGCCGATCCCGGTCTGAGCGGCGGCCTGACGCTCGGCGGGGGGACCACCGGCCACGGAGACATCGGAGGCAATCTCGGTTACCAGCACGGTCCGCTGTCCGCATACGCCAGCTATGGCTTCCTGCGGGACCGCCGTCCCCGCAACGACTTGCTCTTCCGCGAGAACACGTATCAGAGCCCGGTGACCTTCCTGGACGAGACAGGGACCCGGTTGCAACTGCCGCTGGCGCACACGCTGACCACCACCCTGGGCTACGACCCCGGGGAGCACGACGAACTGTCCGCCGACGTGATCTACAGTTCACGCGACCAGGCCGAGTCCTACGACATCCTCTACCGCGATCTCGACTCGGCGCGTGGGTTGACGGGACTGAGCGACCGGCTGAGCGGGGGCAGGAACCACGAGGTCAACCTCGAGGCGACGCTCGGCTACAAGCACACCTTCTCCGGCCACGGGCACACGCTGTCCAGCGAGCTGAACATCGTCCGAGAGCGGGAGGGCGGACCCAACCGCATCGCCGCGCACACGCTGGCGCCCAACGGTACGCCGGCCGACACGACGGCGCTCGAGAACCAGACGGCGTGGGAGCATCCGGCCGAGGACTATCTGAAAGTGGACTATGCGCGGCCGCTCTCGAGCCGCGTGCGGCTGGAGGCCGGGTACAAGGGATCGCTGATCCGCTTCCACACGACGCTGGCGACGGAGGTCTTCGACACGGCGCAGGCCGCGTACCGGCCCGACTCCTCACGCATCAGCGATCTCACCTACCGCCAGCTCGTCCACGCCGGCTACGGCATGCTCACGGCGCAGTTCGGCAAGTTCGTGTTCCAGGGCGGCCTCCGCGTCGAGCGCGCGACGACGCTCTTCCGCCTGGTCACGCAGGGCACGTCATTCGACAACGACTACAACAGCGTGTTCCCGAGCGCCCTCATCGCCTGGAACCTGGATGAAACGCACCAGGTGAAGCTGAGCTACTCGTCGCGCATCCGGCGCCCCGACGATACGGATCAGCTCGACCCGACGCCGCGCTATCCCGATCCGCTCAACATCTCACTCGGCAACCCCGACCTCAAGCCGGAATACATCCGCGCGTTCGAGCTGGGACTGCAACGCTCGGCGGGCCGGATGACGATCCAGCTCACGCCGTTCTACCGGCACACGATCGATGCCGTCCGTCAGGTCCGGTCCATCGACACCAATGGGGTCACGACGAGGACGTTCGCGAACGTCGCCACGAGCGACGCGTACGGCACCGACCTGACCATCGCCCGGAATGGGGGACGGCTGAGCGGGTTCCTGAGCGGGAGCGCATATCGGCAGGTGAGCAACGCGGCCAACCTCGCGCCTGGCCTCTCCGCGAAGACCTTCGGCTGGTCGCTCCGGACGAACGCGTCGTTCCGCTTCTCGCCGACCGTGGATGTGCAGGCGCTGCTGAGCTACCGGGCGCCGATGACCGTCGAGCAGGGCCGCAACTCCAGCCGCACGCGGTTCAGCTTTGCCGCACGACAGAAGCTCATGAACGAGCGGATGAGCGTGACGCTCCGCGTGATCGACCCGTTCAACACCTCGCGCGAGATCAACACGACGACCGATCCGCGGTTCACCCAGGTGTCCGACCGGAGGCGCGCGATCCGCGGGCTGCTGCTCAGCGTCAACTGGATCTTCGGCAGGCCCGAGCGGCGTGGTCGCGAGGACCTGATCGGCAACGAGAACGGCGCGCCGTGAGCGAACTCGGCGCGCCGCCTGCTGACCCCGACCGTGGCGCCTAGCGCCCGGTGTAGATGATCCGGTAGATCCGCCCGCCCTGGTCGTCGGACACGTACAGCGAGCCGTCAGGTCCCACCGCCAGCCCCACCGGGCGGTGGGCCGCGCGACCCTCACCCACCCGGAATCCCTCCGCGAACACCGTGTACGTCCCGCGCGGCACGCCGCGCGCGAAGGGCACGAACGTCAGGTTGTAGCCCTGCTGCGGCAGCGGCGCGCGGTTCCACGACCCGTGGAACGCGATGAAGGCGCCGCCGCGGTACTCCGCCGGAAATTGCGTGCCCGTGTAGATGGCGATGCCGTCGGGCGCCCAGTGCCCGGGGAACGCCACCAGCGGCACCGGCGCCGAGGCGCAGCGACCAGCGGTGTGGCCGTCACCGCCGTACTCTGGCCCGAGCACCTTCCGCCCCAGCTGGCGGTCGTAGTAGCAGTACGGCCAGCCGTACTCCCCGCCCTGCTCGAGGCGGAACATCTCTTCCGCCGGCTTCTCGGCGCTCTCGGAGTCGTTGTAGAGCTGCGGCCAGTTGTCGTGCAACTGGTCGCGCCCGTGCTGCACCCCGAAGAGCGCACCTGATGGATCGGTCGTGATGGCGACCACGTTGCGCAGCCCGCGGGCGAAGTGCACGCCGTCCGCCTGGGCCTGGCGCAGGTGGCTCGGGTCGAAGCGCCAGATCCCGCCCGCGGTGTCGAGGATCGGGCACGGGTCCCGCCCCGGCGAGCCCGCCTGCCGGTCGCGCTCCTGGCACGCGTTCGAGGGCGCGCCGATGTTCACGAACACCGCGCCGTCCCGCCCCAGCGCGATGGTCTTGGCGGCGTGCTGCCGCCCGTGCACCAGCGGGGCGACGATCGTGTCGGGGGGGCCCGCGGGCTCGAGCTGCCCCGCGCGCCAGGGCCAGTGCACGATCGCGTCGTCGAGCGCGAAGGTGAGGAAGCCGCCACCTAACGCGATGCCGGAGCCCGGGCCGGGGCCGAACTGGTGCCGGGTCTCGGCGACGCCGTCCCCGTCCGCGTCGTGGAGCGAGAGCACCCCGCCGCCGTTCCCCATCAGCGCCACGAAGAGGTCGCCGTTCGGCGCCACCGCGATGTGCCGCGCGCGGCCGACGCTGTCGGCCACGACCATCGCGCAGAAGCCGGAGGGGAGCGTGAGGCCCGCGTTGTCCGCGGCGCAGGAGGGCGGCGTGCCGGTGGAGCGGGCGGAAGGGGCGGCCCCGGCGGGGCTCGCCGGGCGGGACGCGCGGAACCCCAGGGCGCCGATCAGGGCCGTGGCGAACGCGAGCGGGACCAAGAGCGAACGGGTCGGGTTCATGCGCACCACTCTACACCCGCGCGACGGGAGAACGCCAGCCCCGGGGGCGCCGTGTCAGGGCCGAGAGACCGGCTGTCCACGTTCGGGGACGGGGCACAAGAGGAATGGCGCCGTGGCGCCGCTTCCGTCCTGGCACGGCGGTTGCTTTTCCGTCAGGCATGAACGCGCGCCGTCTCGCTCTTCTGGCCCTCATGGCCTGCGTCGCCGGGACCCTCGAGACCCGCACCCTCGCGGCCCAGGGCAGCGACCGCCCGAGCCGGGGGAAGATCGACGAGGTCGAACGGGCGAGCGGCAGCCACGATCGCGGCCGAGACCGGGACCACGACTCCGATGACGGCGACGGTGGCGGCGGCTGGGTCCTGTTCCGGATCATCGGCCACCTCGTCTGCGGGTGCGGCGAGCCGCGCGGCCGTGAATCGGTGACGGGTGACCTCCTCCCTCCGCCGCGCGGACAGGGCTACCTCCCGTACCCGTACGCCGACCGGCGGGCACGCGAGACGTTCGTGCTCG
>JBGPHD010000137.1:0-8599 GCA_041484135.1 Gemmatimonadota bacterium | reverse complement strand
GTGATCGTGCAGACGCGCCAGCCCGACCACCCGGCGGTGACGTTCGCCGCGCGGCACGACGTGCGCGGGTTCGCGCAGGCCGAGCTCCTCGAGCGGCGCGCGCCGGCGTATCCGCCTTTCGTGCACCTGGCCAACTGCGTGGTGAGCGGGACGCGCGAGCGGGCGGTGGCGGAGGGCGCGGTGGCGGTGACGGACTGGGTGCGCGGGCTCTTCGCCGCGCGGCCGTCCTCGCGGGCGGAGCTGCTCGGTCCCGCGCCGTGTCCCATCGAGCGGGTGCGGGGCCGCTGGCGCTGGCATTTCCTCCTCAAGACACCGGACGCGGCGCGCCTGACGAGGCTGGTGGGCTACGTGGGGGCGAAGGCGCCGGTGGCGCGCGGGCTGCGGCTGGTGGTGGACCGGGACCCGGTGGCGTTGCTGTGAGCAACCGGACCGCGTATTTTCTTGCGCCAATGCCATCACTCTCCAAGCCGCCGGCGCGGCGGCGCCTCCCCTGACGACGCCCCCAGGACTGACGCGGCTGCTCGAGGCCATCGCGGGCCGCATGCCGCGCGACGAAGTGGACGCCGTCTGGGCCTTCCCCGGGGTGCGGCGCGAAGGCCGCGAGTACGGCGTGGCGGTGGTGAGTCGCGTGGCCGAAGGCGACGACGACCGGCGGCGCGTGTACCGCGCGCGGTACGTGGTGCAGCTCAAGGGCCACGAGCGCGGCAAGACCGTGCTGGAGCTGGACGAGACGGCGGAGACGCCGGCGGCCCTGGTGGCCGAAGTGATCGAGGGCGTCCGCCGCCGCGCGGACGAGGCGGGCGAGGCGGAGCTGGTCGATCTCACGGCGTGGAAGCGGGGCGATGGCGAGGCCGACCAGCCCTCGCCGTCCCTTTCACCATCCGGTCCCGAGGGTGCCTAAAGTGTACGACCCGATGCGGTACGTGCCCACCAAGGGGTTCCTCTCGCACGGCGTGGGCCGCCACAAGGAGAAGCTCACCAGCTTCGAGATGGCGCTCCGCGACGCGGGCATCGAGAAGTACAACCTGGTGCGCGTCAGCTCGATCTTCCCGCCCCACTGCAAGCTGGTCTCCCGGCAGGACGGGATCAACCAGCTCCGGCCGGGGCAGGTGGTCTTCGCGGTGCTGGCGGAGATGGCGACCAACGAGCCGAGCCGGATGGTGGTGGCCTCCATCGGCCTGGCCGTCCCGGCCGACGCCAACCACTACGGCTACATCTCGGAGCACCACAGCTACGGCCAGAAGGAGCAGGTGGCGGGGGACTACGCCGAGGACCTCGCGGCCTCGATGCTCGCCACGACGCTGGGCGTGGCGTTCGATCCCAACCAGGCGTGGGACGAGCGGCGCGAGGCGTACCTGATGTCGGGCGACATCGTGAAGACGCGCAACGTCACGCAGTCCGCGGAGTGCGGCCCCGACGGCCTGTGGACGACGGTCGTGGCGGCGTGCGTGTACGTCGAGTTCCACGAGTGAGCGAGGCGCCGCCCCGGAACTTCCTGGGTCTTCCGCCGGAGCACGCCGACCCCAGGCGCGCCGCGGTCCTGATCCTCCCCGTCCCGTACGAAGCCACGACCAGTTATCTCGGCGGCGCCAAGCTCGGCCCGCAGGCGATCCTCGACGCCTCGCGGGCCGTCGAGCTCTACGACCACGAGCTCGACGACGAGCCCTACGCCATCGGCGTCGGCACGCTGCCCGAGGTGCACCTCACCAACGCCGGCCCCGAGGCGGCGATGAAGCAGCTGCGGCGCGCCTACGCCGCGACGCTCGACCGGGGCAAGTTCGTCATCATGCTGGGGGGCGAGCACAGCATCAGCGGCCCGCCGATCCTCGAGCACGCCGCGCGCCTGAAGAAGAAGGGCCGGCGGCTCTCGGTCCTCCAGCTCGACGCGCACGGCGACCTCCGCGACACCTGGGAAGGGACCCCGTACTCGCACGCCTGCGTGATGCGGCGGGTGGTGGATCACGTGGACCTGGTCCAGGTCGGGATCCGCGCCATCGACGGCGCTGAGCGGCGGCTGATGCGCCGCCGGAGGGACTCCATCACCACCGTCTTCGCCGAGGAGGTCGCGGCGGACGAGTCGTGGATCGACCGGGTGCTCCTCACGCTCGGCCCCGACGTGTACCTCACGATCGACGTGGACTACTTCGATCCGTCGCTGATCCCGTCCACCGGCACGCCGGAGCCGGGTGGCGGGACCTGGTACCCGACGATGCGGCTGCTGGAGCGGGTCTTCATGGCCAAGCGCGTGGTGGCCGCCGACGTGGTGGAGCTGGCGCCGATCCCCGGCATGGCGGCGCCCGACTTCCTGGTGGCGAAGCTGGTCTACCGGCTCATCGGCTACTACCGGGCCTACGGCCGGCGCGGCAGAAAGCGTTAGGTCGTGCTCGTCGCGTTCCTCGGCGGGCTGCTGTCGTTCCTCTCCCCCTGCGTGCTGCCGTTGGTCCCGAGCTACCTCTCCTACATCACCGGGATGGGCGGCGCCGCCGAGATCCAGCAGCGGCGGCATCTGGCCCTGCTCCACGCCGCGCTCTTCGTGGTGGGCTTCTCGTTCATCTTCATCGCGCTGGGGGCCACCGCCACCGCGTTCGGACGGGTGCTCAACACCTACCAGCAGTGGCTCGAGCGGGTGGGCGGCGCGCTCATCATCGTGTTCGGCCTTTTCACGATGGGCGTGCTCAAGATCGGCATCCTCTCGCGCGAGGCGCGCTTCGACCTGGGCGACAAGCCGCTCGGGTTCCTCGGCTCGGTGCTCGCGGGGATGGCCTTCGGGGCGGGATGGACGCCGTGCATCGGTCCCATCCTCGGTTCGATCCTCCTCTTCACGTCCAGCCGGGCCGACGTCGGGCACGGGATCGGGCTGCTGGTCGCCTACTCAGCGGGTCTCGCGATCCCGTTCCTCGTGGCGGCCTGGGCGCTCGAGTGGTTCCTGCGGTGGTTCAAGAGCTTCCGGCGCTACCTGGTGTGGGTCGAGCGGGTGGCGGGGGTGCTGCTCGTCGTGTTCGGGCTGCTGCTGATGACCGGGACGTTCTCGCTGCTCTCGGGCTGGCTCCAGGGGCTGACGCCGGAGTTCCTGAAGAGCCGGCTGTAACCTGGTGCGTCGCCCCGCGGCGCGCGCAGCGGCGGGCTCGATTCAGGTCCGCGCCACCGCCGCGCGAGCCAGGTCCACCAGGACCCAGTAGGGCGGCGGGTACCCGCGCTCGGCGGTGAACCGCGCGGCCCCGGCGGCGACCTCGGCGGCGAGCCGCCGCTGACGTTCCGAGAAGGCCCGGTTCCGGAGCGCGCCTCCCGCCGACATCCCCTCGGGTACCGGACCGGCGCGGCCGAACCTCTCCAGCAGCCAGCTGTATCCCTTCGCCAGTCGCGCGAACGGCAGTGCGTACCACGGATACGTGAGGACGTCACCGCGATCGGCGCCCTCGAGCATCGCGTCGATGACCGCGTTGTCCACGTGGTCCTTGCGCAGCCACTCGGGATCGCGCCACTCGGCCACGACCACCAGCTGCGGGTCGTATTCGAGGTCGGACGGCTCCTGGGTCTCGAAGTGCCGCACGCCGAACGACGCCAGCCATCGCCTGAGGCCCGGCGCCGAGATGGTCGAGAGTCCCGTCCACAGGTTCACGCCGCGTTCCCGGTACACCGTCGAGGCCACCTCGGAGCAGAACAGCTTCGAGGGGTCGGCGTAGTCCATGGCGAAGTCGTAGGCGACGTGGCCCGAGCGCGCGCGTTCGAAAGCGGTGGACGCGGCGCGGTGCGGGAGCAGGGGATCGGTGCGCAACGCCGGCAGGTCGGCACGCAGGCGCAGCACCATGATGCGCAGCTTCTTGTCCGCCAGGTACCGCTCGGCGGGGGCCGCGACGACGCCGACCTCGATGTGGGCCTCGATGGTCCAGGCCGCGCCGGTCGCGCTGTCCACGTACACCAGGGCGACGTGCGAGAAGTTGCCGGGATAGTCGTTGCCGCGGGCGATGAGCGCGGAGGTCGCGGCACCGCCGCGCGAGACCAGGATGTCGCCGGAGTGGATGCGCACGCCCCGCACCACGGCGGAGGGCGTCGCCGACGGCTCGCCCTTGCCGAGGAAGAGCGGGGTGACGTTCCCCGGGTGCTGGAGCATCGCCTCCTCGACCGCAGCCCGGCCGCCGTAGAGCGCGCGATACAGCCGGCTGCGCGCCTCCACGCCGGCGACGTCCCAGTGGCGCGACTCGTCCTTCACCACCTCGCGCCACCGGCCATACACCGCGACGTAGTCACCGAGGAGCGCGGGGCGCAGGGCCACGTCGGGCCCCAGCTCGAACAGGGTCGTCTCGATGGAGTCGAAGACCAGTGCCTCGGGCCCGAGGACGCGGCGCGACACGTCTTCGACCCTGGCGGCGAGCGCGCGCACCGCGCCCGGGTCACGCCCTGCCGCGCTGTCCACGCGGGCCGCGGCGAAGCGGGCCTCGAGCGAGCGCCAGTAGGCGTCCCGGTCCCAGGCGAAGGCGCCGCCCCGCGCCGGGGCGACGGCCACCTCCGGTTCTTTCTCGGGGATGGCGAGCAGGCAGAACAGGCCGGCGAGGCCGGCCAGCGTGGCGGCTACGACTCGCGCGAGACGCATGGTGTCATCCGACGGCCTCCAGACTCTCCTCGAGCTGCTGCCGCCGGAGGAGCTCCCAGTACCGTCCCCGCTTCGCGAACAGGTCCTCGTGGCGGCCGCTCTCCACGAGGCGCCCCTCGTCGAGCACCACGATGAGGTCGGCGTCCCGGACCGCGGTGATGCGGTGCGAGACGACGATCGTAGTGCGGCCCGTCAGCGCGCCCTTCAGCCCGTGCAGGATCGCCGCCTCGGTCTCGGTGTCCACCGCCGAGAGCGCGTCGTCGAGGATCACCACGTCGGGATCGCGCGCCAGCGCCCGCGCCAGGGCCGTCCGCTGCTTCTGCCCGCCGGAGAGGTTGATGCCGCGCTCGCCCAGCATCGTCTGGTAGCCCTTGGGGAAGCCGGTCACCGTCTCGTGCAGCTGCGCGGTCCGCGCGGCCTCTTCCACCGCCGCCTGTCCCACCTCCTCCAGGCCGATGTTCTCCTCGATGGTCTGCGAGAAGAGAAAGGTCTCCTGCGGCACGAAGCCGATGACGCGCCTGAGCTCGCTGAGCGCGAGGTCGCGAATGGGGACGTCATCCACCAGGATCGCCCCGCGGTCCGGGTCGGCGAGGCGCGGGATCAGCTCGACCAGGGTGCTCTTCCCGGCGCCGGTCGCGCCCACCACCGCGACGCGCGCGCCCGCCCGCGCGACGAACGACACGCCCTCGAGCGCCCAGCCGCGGGCCGGGAGCGCCGCACTCTCGGCGACCTTCGGCTCAGGATAGCGGAACCAGACGTCGCGGAACTCGACCGTGCGACCGCCGTCGGCGGCGGGCAGGGCGTGAGGCGCGGCCGGATCCCTGATGACCGGCGCTTCGTCGAGGACCTTCCGGATGCGCCCCATCGACGCGGCGCCCCGCTGGAAGAGGTTCACCACCCACCCCAGCGCGATCATCGGCCAGATCAGCAGCACCAGGTAGGTCCAGAAGGCGACGTAGTCGCCGAGGCTGACGGCGCCGCGGATCACCAGCGCGCCCCCGAACCACAGAGTGACGACGCCGCCCAGGCCGCCCAGCAGCGCGACCATGGGGAAGAGGACGCCGAAAGTCCGCACCAGCCGCATGTTGCGGGCGAGATACTCGGCGTTGAGCGCGGCGAACCGGGCGGTCTGCGCCTTCTCCTGGCGGTAGGCGCGCACGACGCGCACCCCGCTCAGGTTCTCGTGGGCGAACGTGGTCATGGTCGAGAAGTGCTCCTGCACCTCCTCGAACCGCTGGTGGATCCTCCCGCCTAACGCGATCATGCCGAACGGCATCGCGGCCATCGGGACCAGGCCGAGCGCGGTGAGCCGCCAGTCGATGTGCGCCATGAGCGGGATGGCCATCGCCATGCGGGTCACCGTCTCGGTGAAGTACATGATCGCCGGGCCGGCCACCATGCGTACCGCGCCGAGGTCGTTGGTGGCGCGCGCCATGATGTCGCCGGTGGGGACGCGGTGGTAGAACGAGGGCTGGAGCGTGGTGAGGTGGCGGTAGAGGTCGTTCCGGAGATCGTACTCGACGAGGCGGCTGACGCCGTTGAGGAGCCGGCGCATGCCGAAGCGGGCCACGGCGGTGAGCAGGGCCGTGGCGACGAGCCCCGCGGCGAGCCACAGGAGCCGCCCCCGCGCGGCGGCCGCCGCCGCGGCGCCGCTCGCCGTCAGCGCGTCGATCCCGCGGCCGAGGAACTGCGGGCCCGCGAGCTGGAAGATGTTCCCGAGGACGACGCACAGCAGGCCGAGGGCGAGTCGGCCGCGGTAGCGCTGGAGGTACGGGAGAAGGGCCCTCAGCTCGTCGGCCGGCCCAGGTACCGCCCGAGCCACTCCTGCACGGCGTTCCACCACACGATCTGGTTCTGCGGCTTCCCGACCCAGTGCCCCTCATCCGGAAAGTACAGGAACCGCGAGGGCACGCCCTGGCGCTGGAGCGCGGTGAACATCTGCATCCCCTCGGTCTCCGGCACACGGTAGTCGAGCGCGCCGGCGATCACCAGCGTGGGGGTGCGGAAGTTCTGCGCGAAGCGGTGCGGCGACCAGCGCTCGTAGTCGCCCCGGTCCAGCCAGTACGGTCCGCCGAACTCCCAGTCGGTGAACCAGAGCTCCTCGGTGGCGCCCGCCATCGCCTCGAGGTTGTAGACGCCGGCGTGGGTGATGAGCGCCTTGAACCGGTTGGTGTGGCCGTTGATCCAGTTGGTCATGTAGCCGCCGTAGGAGCCGCCCGCCGCGGCCATCCGCGTCGAATCGACGTACGGCAGCCCCGCGACCACGTCCACGCCGCGCATGATGTCCTCATAGACCCGGCCGCCCCAGTCGCGCGAGATCTGGTCCACGAACCGCTGGCCGTAGCCGGTGGAGCCGCGCGGATTGAGCAGCGCGACCACGTAGCCGGGCGCGGCGAACATCTCCGCGTTCCAGCGGCCGTGGAACTGGTCGAGCCAGGCACTCTGCGGGCCGCCGTGGATCAGGATGACGGCCGGGTAACGGCGGTTGGGGTCGAAGTTCGGCGGCATGACGAGGAAGCCGAAGACGCTGTCGCCGTCGGCGCCCCTCCAGCCGAAGGACCGGGCCGGGTTCATCGCGATGCCGCGCAGCCGCTCGGCGTTGAGCTGGGTGAGCTGCGCCGGCGGGGTGCGGTGGTCCACGAACCAGGTGAATACCTGCGGGGGCTGGTTCATCGCGTCGCTGACGAACGCGAACGCGGGGACCTGTGCGCCCGCCGCCACCGAGATGCCGGAGGGGTCCATGTCGGGCAGGACCTCGTGGACGTCACCGGTCGCGAAGACGATGTGCAGGATCTCGTGCCGCCCGCGCTTCTCCGTGACCGCGTAGAGGTCGTTCCCGCTCTCGGCCCAGGCGAACTCGAGGATGTTGTCGTTCCAGCCGCGCGGCACTTCGCGGACGTTGCCCGACTGCCGGTCCTTCACCATGAGCCGCCAGCGGTCGGCCTCGAAGCCCGCGCGCTCCTGCGAGAGGAACGCGAGGTAGCGGCCGTCATGGGAATAGAGCGGGTTCTGGTCGCCGCCGGGCATGCCGGTGGTGAGGAGCGCGGGCTCGCCGCCGGTCACGGGCACGGTGTAGATGTCGAGGTTGGTGGTCCACGACTGGTCGGTGGTCGCGAGCTTGGCGGTGAACGCCATCTCGCGCTCGTCGGGGCTGAAGTCGTAGGACTCCGAGCCGCCGAACGGCGGGACGGGCGAGTCGTAGTCCTTGCCGGCCAGGAGGTCGCGCGGGGCGCCGCCGTCGGCGGAGACCACGAAGAGATGACTCCGGAGGCCGTCCTCCCAGACGTTCCAGTGCCGGAAGAGCAGGCCGTCGATGGTCCGGGCGCGGCTGGGCCGGTGTTGGTCCTCGGCGGCGCGGCGCTGGTTGCAGGCGTCGTCGCGGCAGTCGGGATAGACCTCGGACGCGAAGGCGATGAGGCGGCCCGAGGGGGACCAGATCGCGCCGTCGGCGCCGGTGGAGAGCGTGGTGAGCTGGCGCCGCTGCCCGGACGCGACCTCGTAGATCCAGATCTGCGGCGTGCCGCCGCGCGAGGAGAGGTACGCGAGGCGCCGGCCGTCGGGTGACCACCGCGCCTCGTGCCCGCCTGACGAATCGGTGCTGATCCGCCGGGGCGTGCCGCTCCGGTCCACCGCCTGGAGCCAGAGGTCGGTGCGGCGGCGGTTGCCGGCGACGTCGGTCGTGGTCACGGTGTACGCCACCTGGCGCCCGTCGGGCGAGATCGCGGGCTCGGACGGGCGGTCGAAGGCGAGGAAGTCCTGCACGGTGAGCGCGCGCGGCTGCTGGGCGGCGGCGCTGCTGGCGAACAGGGAGAGGGCGATCAACAGCGGTGTGGCGGCCTTCATGGAAGTCTCCGATAGAGAGCGGTGCTCATGATGCGTCGTGCCGCCCGGCGGACGGTTGCCCGCGCCCGCCGGTCCGTCCTCACCACCCCGAGGCGCCGCCAGGGATCCGGGGATCGGTCACGCCTTCGATCCCGTGCGGGGTCACCCGCACCGCGTTCACCACCC
>JBGPHD010000136.1:0-8673 GCA_041484135.1 Gemmatimonadota bacterium | reverse complement strand
GGCCCCGGCGGGGCTCGCCGGGCGGGACGCGCGGAACCCCAGGGCGCCGATCAGGGCCGTGGCGAACGCGAGCGGGACCAAGAGCGAACGGGTCGGGTTCATGCGCACCACTCTACACCCGCGCGAACGTGGAGCGCCAGTCCTGGGGGTGCCGTGTCGCGGGCGTGAGACCGCCTGTCCACCTTCGGGGACGGGCCAGAAGAGGAATGGCGCCGCGGCGCCGCTTCCGTTCTGGCACGGCGGTTGCTTTTCCGTCAGGCATGAACGCGCGCCGTCTCGCTCTGCTGGCCCTGATGGCCTGCCTCGCCGGGACCCTCGAGGCCCGCACCCTCGCGGCCCAGGGCAGCGACCGCCCGAGCCGGGGGAAGATCGACGAGGTCGAACGGGCGAGCGGCAGCCACGATCGCGGCCGCGACCGGGACCACGACTCCGATGACGGTGATGGGGGCGGCGGCGCCTGGGTCCTGTTCCGGATCATCGGCCACCTCGTCTGCGGGTGCGGCGAGCCGCGCGGCCGTGACTCGGTGACGGGTGAGCTCCTCCCTCCGCCGCGCGGACAGGGCTATCTCCCGTACCCATACGCGGACCGGCGGGCGCGCGAGACGTTCGTGCTCGAGGACGTGACGCGCGGACGGCGCTTCGGCACCTTCGCCGGATCGTACTTCCGCGACGACGTCTCAACGCTCCGTGCCGGCGCGGCGCAGCTCGAGACGGCGAACGGCGAGATCTACGGCTCGCTCGAGTACGTCTATCATCGCGAGCCCAAGGCGAACGAGACCGACTACCTCCACCTGTGGCGAGCGGGCGTGGGCGTCATCCCGCGGCTGGGCCGCCTGGGCTACTTCAAGGTCGGCGTCGCAGCACGCGGCGTGGTCCTCGACAACGGCCAGCACGCCACCGGACCAGAACTCGAGCTGGGCGCCAAGATCTTCCCACAGCGTCCGTGGGCCCTCGCCGCGACCGGGCGCGTGGCGGCGCTTTCCTGGGACCACGAGTCGTACTTCGCCTACCAGGAGTGGTCGGCGGCGGCCTCGGTGTTCGTGGGGAGGGTCGAGCTCGAGGGTGGGGCGCACTGGACGCGCCTGGGCACCGCGCCGGCCTTCTACGGCCCCACCCTGGGCGCTCGCATCTGGTTCTAGCCGCTCTATCTTTCCAGTGATGCCGTCCGACCTTCAGGCGCTCTTCGAACGCCAGCGCGCGCACGCGCCGGTCATGGCCCGCACCTCCGCGGCCGAGCGCCGCGCGCGCCTCGCCGGGCTCCGGCGCGCCATCGTCGCGAGGCGCGCCGAGATCGGGGCGGCGGTCCACGCCGACCTCCGGCGCCCGCCCGCCGAGACCGAGATCGCCGAGCTGCACGGCGTGCTCGCCGAGATCGGCGTGGCCATCCGCCGGCTCCCCCGCTGGATGCGCGGCACGCGCGCGCCCACCCCGCTGCTCCTCTTCGGCACCTCGAGCCGCATAACGTACGAGCCGCGCGGCGTGGTCCTGGTAGTTGCGCCGTGGAACTACCCCTTCAGCCTGGTGGTGAACCCGCTGATCGCCGCCATCGCCGCGGGCAACTGCGTCATCCTCAAGCCCTCGGAGAAGACCCCGGCCACCGCGGCGTTGCTCGCGCGTCTCATCGCCGAGACCTTCGACCCGGCGGAGGTCGCGGTGGTGCAGGGCGGCCCCGACGTGGCGACCGCGCTCCTCGGCCTCCCGTTCGACCACATCTGCTTCACGGGCAGCACCGCGATCGGGCGCATCGTCATGGCGGCCGCGGCGAAGCACCTCGCGTCGGTCACCCTCGAGCTGGGCGGGAAGTCGCCCGCGGTGGTGGACGCCTCCGCCGACATCGCCGTCGCGGCCGAGCGCATCGTGTGGGGCAAGTTCCTCAACGCGGGCCAGACGTGCATCGCGCCGGACTACGTCCACGTGCACGCGTCACGGGCGCGGGAGTTCCTCGACGCCGCGAAGGCAGCGCTGGCGCGGCTCTACGGGGGGAGCGAGGAGGAGCGGGAGGCGTCGCTCGACTTCGCGCGCATCGTGGACGACGGGCACGTCAGGCGCCTCAAGGACCTGGTAGACAGGACGGTGGCGGCGGGGGCCGAGGTCGAGACCGGCGGGCGCATCGACGCGGCGACCCGCTACGTCGCGCCGACGATCCTCTCGAACGTCGCGCCCGACGCGGCGATCATGGCGGACGAGATCTTCGGGCCGGTGCTGCCCGTGCTCGCGTTCGACACGCTGGACGAGGTGCTGGCGGTGATCCGCGCCGGGGGAAAGCCGCTCGCGATGTACATCTTCGCGCGGGAGAATGCCGCCATCGACCGGCTGCTGCGCGAGACCTCAGCCGGGGCGACGGTGGTCAACAACACGATGCTGCACTACGCCAGCTCCGCCCTGCCCTTTGGCGGCGTGGGGGCGAGCGGGATGGGGAGCTACCACGGCGACCACGGCTTCCGTGAATTCTCCCACGCGCGGCCGGTGACGCGCCAGCGGGAGCCGGCGCTCATCGGGTTCTTCTTCCCGCCCTACCGCGGCCGCTGGCACCGCCTGGCGATGCGGGTCCTTCGACTCCTGGAGTAGCGGCGGGCACCGCAAGGTACCACTCCCCACTCCCCGCCGAAGCCTGACGCCCCTACGCCTTCCGGTCTATGACGTACTGGTTCCGCTGCGCCGCCGGCAGCAGCCTGAGATCCAGGATGTTGACGTGCGCCGGCAGATTGACCACGTACGACACGGCGTCGGCCACGTCGTCGGGCGAGAGCGGCGTGAAGCCCGCATAGGTCTTGGCGGCACGCTCCGCGTCGCCCTTGAACCGCACCATCGCGAACTCGGTCATGACGTAGCCCGGGTCCACGATCGTCACCTTGATCCCCGTGCCGGCGAGGTCCACGCTCATCGCCTCGTTGAGCGCCGTCACCGCGAACTTCGACGCGTTGTAGACGTTTCCCAGCGGATAGACCTGCCGCCCCGCCGTGCTTCCCAGATTGACGATGTGGCCGCTATCGCGCTTCACCATGAGCGGCAGCACCGCGCGCGTCACGTTGAGCAGCCCCTTCACGTTGGTGTCCAGCATGAGGTCCCAGTCGGCGGGGTCTCCCTCGTGGATCTTCGACATCCCGGCCGCGAGGCCCGCGTTGTTCACCAGGATGTCGGGGACCCTGTCCTCGCGGCCGAGCGCCTCGGCGGCGCGGGTGACGCCGACGCGGTCGCGCACGTCCACCGCCGCCGTGGCGACGCGGACCCCGTGCGCCTTGACCAGCTCGGCGGCGAGCGCGTTCAACCGGTCCAGCCGGCGCGCCCAGAGGATGAGATGGCACCCCTCCGACGCGAAGCGGCGCGCGATGGCGAGCCCGATCCCCGAGCTCGCGCCGGTGATGAGCGCGAGCTTCCCCGCGATGCGCGTCACGTCCGCTCCAGCAAGGCGATCCCCGCCATCCGCCTGCCTTCCTCGCGTTTCTGCTTCGATTGCAGCCTGGCCACGACATTCCAGAAGCCGGCGAACCGCATCGAGCGCTTGAGGCGGAGCGATTCCGTCCACGAGGAACGGAACTCGGCCTCCTTCCATCCGTGCGGCGCGAAGAACGCCGTCCCCGCCGCCGGCGCGAACTTGAATGGCGCACCCCCGGCGGCGAGCTTGTTGCCCCAGGTCTTCGCCAGCATCGCCATGAGCCGTGGCGACGCGATGTCGATCAGCCACCAGCGCATCGCCGCCGGCTCGGCGAGCGCGCGCGCGAGGCCCGCGACCTCCTCGTCGCTGAGGTAGATCAGCAACCCCTCGGCCACGATCAGCACCGGCCCCCGCTCCGCCGCCTTCGCGAACACCGCGCGCCGCTGCGCCGCGTCGGTCAGGTCCGCCGCCACGTGCTCGTGCACGCAGGCCGGCGTGACGCCGTCCAGGTGCTCGCGGCGGTACGCGACCATGTCGGGGAAGTCCACGTCGAACCACCGGAGCGTGGACGGCAGCGCGAGGCGGAAGGCGCGCGTGTCGAGGCCCGCGGCCAGGTTGAGCACCGTGGCCGCACCCTCACCGACGGTGCGCATGATGATCTCGTCCATCACCGCGGTGCGGACGATCATCGGCCAGGCCATCGCCTTGCCGCTCGGCATGTGCTGCACGATGGCTTCGCCGCGCTCGCCGCCCATCCTTCGCGCGTACGGGTCCTTGAAGATGGCGTCGGGACGCTCCGACTCCATGGCGCGGTAGATGGCCACCCAGAGCGCGGTGTCCGAGACGTGCGAGATGGGCGCGGGGGCGTCGGCGCTCATGGAAGAGACCTCTCAGTGGATGCGGACGGCTCGCGGCCGGTACCGGCAGGCTCAGACCCCGTCGAGCACCGACCGCACCTTGCGGAGCAGGATGTTGGGCACGAAGGGCTTGGCGAGGAAGGCGACGCCCTCGTCCCGCACGTTGTCGTGGAGGGCCGCGCCCGCCGAGTACCCGGACATGAACAGGACCTTGATCGCCGGCTGCATCGCCGCGACCGCCTCGGCCACCTCGCCGCCGCTCAGCCCCGGCATCGAGATGTCGGTGAGCAACAGGTGGACCACGCCGTCGTGGTCCTTGAGGAGCGCGAGCGCCTCCGCGCCCGACCGCGCCACCATCACGGTGTACCCGTGGGTCCTGAGCGCGACCGCGGTGATGTCACGGATCACCACATCGTCGTCGACGACGAGTATCGTCTCGGTCCCGCGCTTCAACGTCATGGCGTCCCCGGTTGGGGGTGGACCCGCGACCGGCGCGACGGCGCCGGGCCACGAATGTACGCCGCGGGCCGCCCTTCCGCGACCGGCGCGCCGGACCCTATCTTGGACCGATGCGGCGCCTGCTCCCACTCGCGATCCTGCTCTGCGGCTGCGCCGGCGGCGAGCGTGCGCGGCCCGCGGCCTCGGCCGCGATCGACAGCACGCCGACGGTCGTCCTCGAGACCACGCTGGGACGCATCGTCATGCGGCTCGACCGCCGCAAGGCGCCGATGACCGTGGAGCACATCCTCTCCCACGTCCAGGCCGGCTTCTACGACAGCCTGATGTTCCACCGCGTCATCCCGCGCTTCATCATCCAGGTGGGCCTGCTCACCGCCGAGGGGGCGCAGCGCAGCTCGGACGCCCAGCCGGTGCCTAACGAAGCCGAGAACGGCCTCACCAACGTCCGGGGCGCGGTGGGCCTGGCGCGCCCGCGCGACCCGCACATGGGCGCGCGCGAGTTCTTCATCGACGTGAAGGACAACCCGGCGCTCGACTTCAAGGCCCCCACCGTGGACGGCTTCGGCTATGCCGTCTTCGGGCACGTCGTCGAGGGGATGGACGTCGTGGACCGCATCGCGGCGCTCCCCACCGCGCGCCGCTTCGGCGTCCCCAACGTGCCGGTGACGCCCGTGCTCATCACCCATGCGTACGTCGATACCACCCGAGGAACGCCATGAGCTTCCGCCGCCTCGTCTTCGCCCTGCCCGCGCTCGCGCTCGCCGTTGCCCCCCGGGCCTCCGCGCAGCAGGCCCAGCGCCACACCATCACCCACGAGGACATCTGGCTCATGAAGCGCGTGGGCGCGCCCACGCTCTCCCCCGACGGCCGGTGGGTCGTGTTCCCGGTGACCGAGCCCTCCTACAATGACCAGGACCAGGCCAGCGACCTCTGGCTCGTGCCCGCCGACGGCTCCGCCGAGCCCCGGCGGCTCACCAACACCCGCGCGGGCGAGGGCGCGGCGGCCTGGAGCCCCGACGGCCGGCGCATCGCCTTCAGCGCCCGCCGCGAAGGGGACGACGTGACGCAGATCTACGTCCTCGACGTCACGCAGGGGGGCGAGGCGCAGCGCGTGACGAACCTCTCCACCGGCGCGTCGGGCCCGCGGTGGCGCCCCGACGGCCGCGCGCTCCTCGTCTCCAGCATGATCTACCCCGGCGCCGCCACCGACTCCGCGAACCGCGCCGCCGCGGCCGAGCACCGGGCCCGCAAGTACGTGGCGCGCGTCTTCGAGTCATCACCCATCCGGCTCTGGGACCACTGGCTCGACGACCGCCGGCCGAGCCTCTTCGTACAGCCGCTCGAGCCCGGCGCGCCGGCCCGCGACATCCTCGCGGGATCTGCGCTGGCCCGGAGCGCGAATTTCGGCGGCCAGCTCGGCAACAGCGGCGAGGACCTCGCCGCCGCGTGGACCCCCGACGGGAGCGGCGTGGTCTTCGCCGCCACCGCGAATCGCACCGAGTGGACCTACAACGACGTCGTCCAGGCCCTCTGGCTCGTTCCCGCCTCCGGCGGCGAGCCGCGGCGCCTGACGGACGGACGGGACGACTACGGGTCGCCACGTTTCCGCCCCGACGGCCGCGCGCTCTACGCCGCGGTGACGCCCACCAACGAGCACTCCTTCAACAACCAGCGCGTGGTGATGTGGCCGTGGCCGTTCTCCGGCGCGCCGCAGGTCGTGGCGGGCGGCGCCGACCGCTCCGTCGGCGCATGGGATTTCAGCCCCGATGGCCGGAGCATCTTCTTCCTGGCCGAGTCCGAAGGGCACAGCAAGCTGTTCCGCGTCCCCGCGGCGGGCGGGCAGGCCGTGGAAGTGGGATCGCTCACCAGCGGGACCTACGGCGGCCTCCAGGTGGATGGCACGGCGCCCGCGACCCAGCTGGTGGCGACCTGGGAGAGCGCGGTCAGCCCGGCGGAGATCGTCCGCATCGACCCTGTGACCGGCCGCGCGACGCCGCTCACCCGCTTCAACGCCGACCGGGTGGCGCGCATCGACTGGCAGCCGCTGCGCGAGTTCTGGTTCACCTCGAGCCGCGGCAAGCGCATCCACAGCTTCGTCGCGCTGCCCCCGGCCTTCGACTCCACGCGCCACTACCCGCTCTTCGTGCTGATCCACGGCGGCGCCGCCAACATGTGGACCGACAACTTCGGGCTGCGCTGGAACCCGCACCTGTTAGGCAGCCCGGGCTACGTGGTCCTGATGACCGACTACACCGGCTCGACCGGCTACGGGGAGCGCTTCTCGCAGGAGATCCAGTTCGACCCGCTCGAAGGCCCGGGCAACGAGCTCAACGAGGCCGCCGACGAGGCGATCCGCCGGTTCCCGTTCGTGGACGCGTCGCGGCAGGTGGCGGGCGGCGCGAGCTACGGCGGGCACCTGGCCAACTGGCTGGCGGTGACGACCACACGCTACCGCGCGCTGGTCTCCCACGCCGGCGAGTGGGACCTGGAGACCCAGTGGGCCACCAGCGACTACAACTACGACCGCGAGCGCAACGTGGGCGGGCCGCCGTGGGCCGACGCGGCGCTCTGGCGGACCCAGAGCCCGATGCGCCGCGCCGCCAACCTGCACACCCCGGTGCTGGTCTCGGTGGGCGAGCGCGACTTCCGCGTGCCGATGAACAACGCGCTCGAGTTCTGGACCGCGCTCCAGCGCCAGCGGGTGCCGAGCAAGCTGATCATCTGGCCCAACGAGAACCACTGGATCCTGAACGGCGAGGACAGCCGCTTCTGGTACCGCGAGCTGCACGCCTGGGTGGCGCGCTGGCTCAACCAGGCGGCCACCGGGCAGTAAGCCGCCGCTTTCGCGGCCAGGTCGCGCGGCCGCCCCCACGACCCGTTATGCAGGAACGGCCGCCCGAGCGGGCGGCCGTTTCTGCGATGGTTTCCCTCGTGTTTCCCGCTCGGTTTCCGTCGCGCGCCCGGCCCCGTCTTTCTATCTTCCGGGTGTCGCTGACGGAGGTGTCCCATGCGTACCTTCCGTACCGTTCTCCTCGCCGCACTCTTCCTGCTGCTCCTCGTCGCGTCCACCGGCTGCGGCTCCACGGGCCGGCACGACACCGCCGCCGCGGTGGACAGCGCGCCGCTCCTCGTGCTCGAGACCAACCTCGGCCGGATCGTGCTGCAGCTCGACCGCCGCAAGGCGCCGCTCACCGTGGCGCACATCCTCACCCACGTGGAAGCGGGGTTCTACGACAGCCTGGTGTTCCACCGCGTCATGCGCAACAGCATCATCCAGACGGGCCGCCTGCACGCCACCGGCGCGACCCGCTCCTCCACCGCGGAGCCGGTGCCGTGCGAAGCGAATAACGGCCTCCGCAACGTGCGGGGCGCCGTGGCGCTCGCGCGCGGCCCGGTGGTGAACGGCGGAGCCCGGGAGTTCTACATCAACGTGCGGGACAACCCGGCCTTCGACTTCAAGGACACCACGGCCGCCGACTTCGGCTACGCGGTGTTCGGGCGCGTGATCGAGGGGATGGACGTGGTGGACCGGATCGCGGCGCTGCCCACCGCGCCGAAGTATCGCTTTCCCAACGTGCCGGTGACGCCCGCCGTCATCATCACGGCACGGGTCCAGGCCTCGCCGGCGCACGCGGCGGCCGGCGGGGGTCGCGCGGCGACCTAACGCCAGGGGACCCGGGGCCGGGTCTCCTCCCACAGGCGGACGAAGCGCGGCTCGTGCCGGAGCGGCGCCAGGATCGGATTGTGCAGCAGCCGCCACGTCTCCAAGCTCACCGAGCAGGTCGTGGTCGGCGTGCACTTCGGCTCGCGGGGATCCACCACCGTCCGGAACCGCTCGATCGCGTCGAGGGCCTCACTCCGCATCCCGAGCGCCGCGGAGAAGATGGCGACGTAACTCTGAAGCGCCGGCGCCGTGTCGGCGCGAGCGCGCAGGAGCAGCAGCACCGCGCGCGCCGGCGCGCTGTCACCCAGGGCGATGCG
>JBGPHD010000135.1:0-8689 GCA_041484135.1 Gemmatimonadota bacterium | reverse complement strand
GTACGGAGGCTTAACCCGGACCGGCCTCCACCGTCAACTTCCTCATACGGGATCCCTTCAGTCGGCGGGTGGAGCGATGCACAAGTTGCGATTGGCGTTGACCTTGACCGTGGCTGCCTGCGCGTCGGGCGGGAGTGCGGCTTCCCGCGCACCGATGAGCCCCGCGGAGGCGCCCGGGATGACGCCCGCGCGCGGGATGGCCCGCGCGCCCCAGGCCATGGACCTTCCCGAGGCCGACAGCTCCGCCGTCGTCCACCTCCTGAACCGGCTCGCTTTCGGCCCGCGCCCCGGCGACATCGCGCGCGTGCAGCGGATGGGGATGGAGGCCTGGCTCGACCAGCAGCTCGATCCCGACCGCATCCCCGACCCGGCGGAGCAGCGGACCCGCGCGCGCTACGCGCTGGCGTTCCTCCCGCCCGCGGAGCTCTACCGCCGCTATCCGCCGCCTAACCTCCAGCGCCTCGCCGCGGCCCAGCGCGGCCGCATGGATCCGCGTGCGCCCGGCGCCGCCATGACCCCCGGTGAGGCCGCCCCGCCGGCCGACACGATGCTGCAGCAGCGCACCCAGCGCGGGTACCGCGAGATGGGCGGCCAGGTGATCATGGGCACCCTGGCGCGGGACGTCACCAGCGAGCGGCAGCTCCTCGAGGTGATGACCGATTTCTGGTTCAACCACTTCAACGTCTTCATGGCGAAGAACGCCGACCGGTGGCTCACCGCCGACTACCTCGAGCACGCCATCCGGCCTAACGCGCTCGGCAACTTCGAGCAGCTGCTCGTCGCCACGGCGCGGCATCCCGCGATGCTCGTCTACCTGGACAACTTCCAGAGCGTGGCGCCCGGCTCCCAGCCACCCCTCCCGGGCGGGGGGCGGCAGCGCGGCCTCGCCCGCCGGTTCGGCGCCACGATGCTCACGCCGGCGGAGCAGCAGCGGCTGCAGCAGGCGCGCCCGAACCAGCCGACCGGCATCAACGAGAACTACGGCCGCGAGCTGCTCGAGCTGCACACGCTCGGCGTGGACGGCGGGTACACACAGCAGGACGTGCAGAGCGCGGCGCGCATCCTCACCGGCTGGGGCGTGCAGGGCCCCGCGCGCGGCGGCTTCGACTTCGAGTTCCACCCCTGGGCGCACGACCGCGGCGAGAAGACGGTCCTGGGCGAGCGGTTCCCGGAGGGCCACGGCATGGACGAGGGGCTCCGGCTGCTGCACCTCCTGGCCGAGCATCCGTCCACGGCGCGACATCTGGCGCACAAGCTCTGCGCCCGCTTCGTCGCCGACGATCCGCCCGACGGATGCGTGGACGCGGCGGTCGGGGCGTGGCTCCGCACCCACGGCGACATCCGCGCCGTGCTCCGCGCCATCGTCCACTCGCCCGACTTCTGGGCGGCGCAGAACCGCCGCGCCAAGGTGAAGTCGCCGCTCGAGTTCGTCGCGAGCGCGCTCCGCGCCACGATGGCCGAGCCCGACTCGACGCCGCGGCTGACGTTCGTGCTCCAGCAGCTGGGGCAGCAGCTCTTCATGCAGCAGGTGCCGACGGGCTATCCGGAGACGGCGGAGGAGTGGGTGAACTCGGGAGCGTTGCTGGCCCGCATGAATGTGGCGGTGGGGCTGGCCGCGGGAAGGCTGCCAGGGGCGAGGCTGGACCTCGACGCGATCGTGCCGATGAGCGCTGACCAGGAGCAGCTGATCGCGAGGGTGAATGCGGTGATACTGGGCGGGCAGGCCAGCGAGCATACGCTCTCCGTGATCCGGCGGCAGATAGCGGATATCGGGGATCCGGTGAATGCGAGGACGTTCGCCGTCGGATTGGCGTTAGGTAGTCCGGACTTCCAGAAGCAGTAGGCAGTTCAACGGTCGGGACGATCAGTAGTCGGCAGACGCGCAGACGCGCAGTGGTGATCAGTCAGCGGTCGTCAGTAGTTGGCAGTCGTCGGTAGTCAGGAGACACCATGCACTGCTGTCCTGAAGACTCAGGTCGCTTCTCCCGGCGCGTGTTCGTCAAGGCGGGGGCGCTCTCCCTCGTGAGCCTGGGGCTCGATCCGCTGTTCCTCGCGCGGGCGGCGTATGCGGCGCGGAGGCCGGGGCGGAAGACGGGGCAGAAGATCCTCGTCTGCGTCTTCCAGCGTGGCGCGGTGGACGGCCTCAACATGATCGTGCCGCACGCCGACGCCGCGTATCACCAGGGCCGCGGCCGCATCGCCATCCCGCGGCCGGGCGCCGGGCCCGATGCCGCCATCGACCTGGACGGGCACTTCGGCCTGCACCCGAGGCTCGCGCCGCTCAAGCCGCTGTGGGACAACGGCTCCCTCGCGCTCGTCCACGCCGTCGGCTCGCCGGACAGCACCCGCTCGCACTTCGACGCGCAGGACTACATGGAATCGGGGACGCCGGGGCTCAAGTCCACGCATGACGGCTGGGTGAACCGGCTGCTGCGGCATTCGGCGGAGCACCGGGAGACGCCGTTCCGCGGTGTCGCCATGGGTACCCAGCTTCCGCGCGCCCTCCAGGGCTCCGCGCCCGCGCTCGCCATCAGCGACCTCCAGGCGTTCGGGATCCGCGCGCCGCAGGGCGCGGTCCGCGACCGCCTGACGGCCGCGTTCGAGGCGCTCTACGGCGGCGGCGAGACCGGCGTCATCGCCAGCACCGCGGCCGAGAGCTTCGAGGCGGTCCAGCAGCTCCGCCAGGCGGACCCCACGCGCTACCAGCCCGAGCACGGCGCCGACTACCCGCGCGCGCCGTTCGGTCGCGCGATGCTCCAGGTCGCCCAGCTCATCAAGGCCGACCTCGGCGTGGAGATCGCCTTCGTGGACGTGGGCGGCTGGGACACCCACATCAACCAGGGCGCGGGTCAGGGCCAGCTCGCGCAGCGCCTGACGGAGCTCGGCGGCGCGCTCGCGGCCTTCGCGCAGGACCTGGGGGACCGCATGGCCGACGTGGTCGTCATGACGATGTCGGAGTTCGGGCGGACGGTGGCCGAGAACGGCAACGCCGGCACCGACCACGGACACGCGACCGCGATGATGGTGATGGGAGGCGGGGTGCGCGGCGGCCGGGTGGCGGGCCGATGGCCCGGGCTCGCGCGCGAGCAGCTCTTCGAAGGGCGCGATCTCGCCGTCACGACCGACTTCCGCGACCTGTTCGCGGAGGTGGCGTCGCGGCATCTCGGTGTGACGCAGCTCGACGCCGTCTTTCCGGGCTTCGATGCGCGTCCCGACCGTTTTCCGGGCGTCCTGCCTTCCGCCTGAGGGGGGTCGCGCGCCATACTAGCGCGTGACCTCGCCGGCCGAACGCCGCTGTACGTCCTGCGACACCCCGCTCCCCGACGGGGTGTTGTACTGTCCCGCCTGCGGCGCGTCCGCTCCCACCGAGATCGTCTCCCCATCTCACGACACGGCGACCGGCGAGACCACGTCCCCCGAGGAGATGCGGCACCGGATCCAGGCGGCCCTCGGCGACGGGTTCGAGGTGCGCCGGCGGATCGGCCGCGGCGGCTTCGGCGAAGTGTGGGAAGCGCTCGACCTCAAGCTCGGCCGGTCCGTCGCCGTGAAGGTCCTCAGGCCCGAGTTGACTGCTTCCGCCTCCTTCCGCGAACGGTTCCGCCGCGAGGCACGGTCCGTCGCCAAGCTGCGTCACCCGGGCGTCGTCCCCATCTACCACGTGGGCGAGGCCGGGGGCCTGGTCTACTTCATCATGCCCCTGGTCGAGGGCTCCACCCTCAAGACCGCGCTCGAGCGCGAGGGCCGCCTCACCGCCGGCGAAGCCACGCGCATCCTCACCGAAGCCACGACCGCGCTCAAGGAGGCCCACCGGCGCGGCATCGTCCACCGCGACCTCAAGCCCGAGAACTTCATGCTCGACGGCCCGGACCGGCGGGTCATCCTCATGGACTTCGGGATCGCGCAGTCGGGGGACGACGCGGACCGCGAGCTCACGGGCGCGGGCCTCGTCATGGGCTCGCCGGAATACATGAGCCCCGAGCAGGCCACCGGCGAGCGCACGCTCGACGGCCGGAGCGACATCTACTCCCTGGGCGTGGTGGGCTACCGGATGCTCGCCGGCAAGCTGCCGTTCAACGCCGAGACCGCCCGCGAGATCCTCACCAAGCACGTGTTCACTCCCCCCGAGCCGCTGGCCGGCGTGGCAACGGTGCCCCCGCATCTGGCACACGCGGTGATGCGCTGCCTGGCCAAGAAGCCAAGCGAACGATGGCAAACGGCCGACGATCTGCTCGCCGCGTTGAGCGGAGACGCGCCCGCCGGCTCCCTGACGTTCGTGGAGAGTCCGCCCGTCGGCGTGCCCGGAGCGCCGGCGGCCGCGCCGGCACCGCGCCGGACGCGGCGGCGCGTCGTCACCGTGTCCGTTCTGCTCGCGTTGTTCGTGGTCGGCGTTGTGGGCGCGGGCGGCTGGTGGATGTGGACGCGGCGTCAGGAATTGCAGGCGTGGGAGCGCAAGGCCGTGGCCGTCAACGTCGCGTACACCGGAGTGGCCGACAGCCTGCGGGCCCTCGCCGCCGGCTTCGCCGGCGGTTCCCTGACGGCGGCCGACTATCTCGCCGGCGCGGCCAGGGTCCAGGCCAGCACGGACCAGCGGATCGCCGACAGTCTGGGGCCGGTGTTGGACGACCTCTCGATCTGGCCCGACGCGCTGCGGCGGGACGTGGAGCGGGCGCTGGGGGAGACCGTGGACGCGGTGCTTCCGGGCGGCCCCCTGACGCTCGAGGCGAGCGGCACGCCGGGCTGCGTCATGGAGCGCCGAGGGGACCTGGTGGCGCTCGAGGACGGTGCGCGCGGCGACAACTGCTGGTGGAGCGTGGCGGAACCGCCGGCCATCGGTGAGCCCATCGAGTACGACTTCGCGTTCCGCATAACGTCCCGGCCCGCCGACGACGCCGGGATCGGCGTGGCCTGGTGCCCGGCGGCTGAGCCGTGCCGCGTGCTCTTCCTGTGGTCCCTGGGGCGGGTCGAGTGGGCCTCGCACCGGAGCGGGACCGGCCTCACCGACCGCCGGCTCGTCACGCAGCGCGCGCCGATCGTGGGCGCGCACCGGCTGCGCGTGCGCTTGGAGAACGGAGAGACGCGGGCCTGGCTCGACGACACGCTGTGGCCCCGGCGTGCCGGCCCTGTGGAGGCGGCGAGGGTGTCTCGGCCCGGCGACTTCAGGCTGGTGGTCCAGAACGCGGGGATCGAGCTTTCAGGCCCCGGCGCGCTCCTGGTGGTCGGCGCGAGACCTCGAGGAGGATGAGCATGGAGTGGTCCTCTCAGCTCGCCGTCGTCACCGGCGCGACGAGCGGCATCGGCAAGGCCCTCACCGAAGGGCTGGCGGACCGCGGCGCCGCGGTCGCGGTCTGTGCCCGCAACGCCATCGGGGTGGCGAACCTCACCGCCCAACTCCGCGAACGAGGCTCCACCGCCTTCGGCATGGCCTGCGACGTCCGCGAGGAACGCGACGTCGGCGCGTTCGCCGAGCGGGTGCTGAAGGAAGCCGGCACGCCGACCATCGTCATCAACAACGCCGGCGTCGGGCGGTTCGCGCCGGTCGCCGAGATGACGACCGAGCTGTGGGACGAGGTGCTCGATGTCAACCTGCGCGGGATGTTCCTCGTGACCCGCGCCTTCCTTCCCGCGATGCTCGCGGCGGGGCGAGGCGCCGTCGTCAACATGGCGTCGCTCGCGGGCCGGAACGGCTTCGTGGAGGGCGCGGCCTACAGCGCCTCCAAGCACGGCGTGCTCGGATTCTCGAAGAGCCTGATGCTTGAAGTGCGCCAGCGTGGGATCCGCGTGGTGGCGGTCTGCCCCGGCTCGGTGAACACGCCTTTCTTCGACCGGCAGACGCCGATGAAGCCCAACCGCGAGAAGATCCTGGCCCCGGAGGACGTGGCGCAGGTGGTGCTCGACGCGCTCGCGGTCCCGGAGCGCGCGATGGTCTCCGAGCTGGACATCCGGCCCACCAACCCCTGAGGCCGAACCTCTCCCAAGTGGCGGCGCGGAGCCATTTCCCGTCCTTGATTCCCACTTGATGGCCTTCCCGTATCGTATCGCCACAACGAACGGGAGCCCTCCCTGAAGACGACGCCGGTCAAGACCTTGAGGCCTTTGGGTGGCCTCCTGCTCCTCGCCCTCGCCACTGGCCAGACCGCACGAGCCCAGGATACGGTCCTCACTACCACGCGCGTCGCCGCCCTCGCCCGGCTCCGGCCCGGCACCCAGGTGCGCGCCTGGTCCCGGCCCCCCGGCGTCTGGCAGACGCAGGGCCGTCTTCTCGGTGTCTCACCGGAGAGCCTGGTGATCGCGACCTCAGGTGCGCCGCGCACGATCCGGCTCGAGAACGTACAGGCGGTGTGGGAGCGCGGGCACGCCACCAAGGCCGGCGCGCTCGTGGGCGCTGTGCTGGTGGGCGCGGCGGGCGCGCTCCTCGGCTGGGTGGGCGACCAGCTCGCGTGCGACGGGGTGGCGGTCTGCCAACGGCACGGCTACGTCTGGTACGGGCTCGGCCTGGGCGCGGGAGCGGGCGCGGGAATGGGCGCGCTAGTGGGTTCGGCGATCCCGGCGTGGGAGAAGCGGTACCCGTAGCGGGAACGCGAAACGCCCAGCGAGGCTGGGCGTTGTCGTTTCGAGGAGGCGCCGGGCGGAGTCGAACCGCCGAATGGAGGTTTTGCAGACCTCTGCCTTACCACTTGGCTACGGCGCCGTGGGGAGGCTAAGGTCGCCAGTTGGGCCGCGTTTCTCAAGCCGGTCACCGGTCGCGGGCGGGCCGGTCCGGCGCTAGCTTCTCTGCGCTCCCGTGACCGACCTCGAACCGCAACGCCTTCCCGCCCGCGCCCTCGAGGCCGTTCTCGAGCCGGCGACCGCGCTGGTCTTCGCGTGGATCGCGGCCGTCTTCCTGGTCATGCACTCCGACCCGCTCCTCGCCACGCTGGTGGCGCTCGGCGCGGGGGGCGCCTTCCTCGCCGGCCTGCTGGGGGTGGGCGGCGCCATCGTCATGATCCCGCTCCTCATCTATATCCCGCCGCTCCTGGGCACCGGTCACCTCTCCGTCCACGACATCACCGGGGTCACCATGGTCCAGGTGATGGCGGCCTCGGCCTCGGGCGTGGCGGGCCACCTGCGCGAGGGGTACGTCAACCGGCGCGTCGTCGCGACGTTAGGCGCCGGGATGATGCTCGGCTCGCTCGTCGGCGCGGTCGGCTCGCGCTGGGTCCACGGCGACATCCTGCAAGGCACCTTCGCCGCCATGGCGGCCGCCGCCGCCCTCATGATGATCACGCTCCGGAACCCGGAGCCCGCCCCCGCGACCGAGACCTACAAGCGGTGGCGCAAGCCGGTCGGATTCCTGATGGCGCTCGCGGTCGGCCTGCTGGCCGGCGCGGTGGGCGCGGGCGGCGCGTTCCTGATGATGCCGCTGATGATCTACGTGCTGCGCATCCCGCCGCGTGACGCCGTGGGGACCTCCCTGGCGATCGTGCTCGCCGGTGCGCTGGCGGGCACGGCCGGCAAGCTCTTCACCGGACAGATCCCGGGCTGGCCCGCCCTCGCCCTCGTCTCCGGCGCGCTCCCCGCCGCCCAGCTCGGCGCCGCCGCGAGCCAGAAGCTGCGCGCCGGCCAGCTCAAATGGCTCCTCGCCGCCCTGATCGGCGCGGTGGCCGTCAAGATGTGGTGGGACATCCTGCGATGAGCCGCGTATCGCCGTGACGAAATGGGCCTGGGTCATCGACCAGACGAAGTGCATCGGCTGCCACGCCTGCACCACCGCCTGCAAGTCCGAGAACGACGTCGCCGTGGGCGTCTTCCGCACCTGGGTGAAGAACGTGGACGTGGGCACCTTCCCCGCGGTGCGGCGCCACTTCGCCGTGCTGCGCTGCAACCACTGCGAGGACGCCCCCTGCGTCGAGATCTGCCCCACCACCGCGATGTACCAGCGCGCGGACGGCCTGGTGGACTTCGACGAGTCGCGCTGCATCGGCTGCAAGGCGTGCATGCAGGCGTGTCCCTACGACGCCATCTACATGGACCCCGCCTCGCACACGGCGGCCAAGTGCAACTTCTGCTCCCACCGCGTGGACGAAGGGCTGCTGCCCGCGTGCGTGGTGGTCTGCCCGGTCGAGGCCCTGCTCTTCGGGGACCTGGAAGACCCCAGCTCGAAGGTGAGCCGCGCGTTGGGCGCCCACGCGGTGACCGTGCGCCGGCCCGAGCAGCGCACCCGGCCCAAGGCCTTCTACATCGGCGCCCACGACGCCGCGCTCGAGCCGCTCGCCGCGAAGCACGAGCCGACGTACATGTGGAGCGACGGGCGTCCGGGCAACGGGAACGGCGACCACGGCGCCACGCAGCGGCCCCCGCAGCTCCGGGCCCGGGTGGCTTACGACGTCCCGCGCCAGCGGGTCTGGGGCGGCCGAGTCTCGGCCTACATCCTCACCAAGAGCATCGCCGCCGGGGCGGGCCTCGTCACCGCTATCGGCCGGATGGCCGGCTGGAGCGAAGGGAGCGCGCTCGTCGAGCGGCTCCTCCCGCTCCTCGGCCTCGTCTTCCTGGGTCTCACCGGCGCCCTGCTCGTCTCCGACCTCAAGCGGCCCGAGCGGTTCTGGACCATCATGACCCGCCCGCAGTGGCGGAGCTGGCTCACCCGCGGCGCCTTCGTCATCACCGCGTATGGCGCGCTGCTCGCGGCCTGGCTCGCCGCCTCGCTCGCCGG
>JBGPHD010000134.1:0-8713 GCA_041484135.1 Gemmatimonadota bacterium | reverse complement strand
GGCCGCCGAGGCGGTCATCACCACGTCCACGGCCGCGCCGGCCTCGGTGAGGCGCCGCGCGACGGTGCACGCCTTGTAGCAGGCGATGCCGCCCGTCACGCCAAGAACGACGTGCCGGCCGGCGAGCGGGGTCATGCTTCCTGCCGTCGCCGCCGGGTGATCTTGTATTGCAGCCCGCCGCTCGACAGCTCCTCGAGCGACGTGGTCGTGAGCTTCTTCTCCCGCTCGTAGGAGCGGTCCTTGGGGAAGTCGTTGACGAAGCGGGCGAACTTCGCCGCCACGAGGACGCCGACGTACTTGTTGCCCGCCTGCTTCGCGATCTCGACCGGTGTGAACACCCGCATCTAGGCCTCCCTGGCCGTGTCGAGCGAGTCCGCGAGCGCGCGGATCTCGCTGCCCAGCTCATCCAGATCATCCTTCAACTCGGGATTCCGGCCGGGTCGCCGGGCCTCCGCGTCGAGGATCGCCGCCACTTCCGCCACCGCCTCGGTCCGCTCGGCGTTGACGACGACGTAGTCGTACTCGAGCGCTTCCGTCAGCTCCTCGACGGCCCGGCGCAACCGCCGCTGGAGCGTCGCCGCCCGGGTGCCCGCCGCCCCCCCGAGCCGCTTCATCAATTCGTCCGCCGAGGGCGGGACGATGAAGACCAGTACCGCGTTGGCGTACAGATTCCGGACCGCCCGCGCGCCCTGGATCTCGATGTCGAGCACCGCGTGGCGCCCCGACGCCAGGACCTCGTCCAATTGCGCCTTCAGCGTGCCGTACAGCTGGCCGCCGTACTCGGCCCACTCCAGGAACTCGCCCGCGTCGACCTTCTTCTTGAACTCGTCGCGCGAGACGAAGAAGTAGTCCTTGCCGTTCTCCTCGCCCGGGCGCGCCGGCCGCGTCGTCGCGGACACCGAGTACCCGAGGTCCTCACGCGCCGACAGCAGCGCCCGCGCGATGGTGGTCTTGCCGCCGCCCGAGGGCGCCGAGAGGACCAGCGGGAACGGGTTCACTCGAGGTTCTCGATCTGTTCCCGGATCTTCTCCAGCTCGCCCTTGATGGCGATCACCGTCTCGGCGATGACCGCGTCGTTCGCCTTGGAGCCGACCGTGTTGGCCTCGCGCCCCAGCTCCTGCAACAGGAAGCCGAGCTGCTTGCCGACGGCCGCCGTCCCGTTCCCCAGAGCCGATTCCATCGCCGAGATGTGCGTCCCGAAGCGCACCAGCTCTTCGGTGATGTCGAGCCGGTCGGCGAGGAAGGCCACTTCCTGCGCCAGGCGGCCCGGATCCACCGCCACGCCGCCCGCCAGCTCCTTCACCGCCGCCGCCAGCCGGTCCCGCTCGGCCGTGACGCGCGCCGGGGCCCGCGCCGCGATCACGGCCCCGAAGCCCGACAGCCGCTGGAGCCGCGCCAGCAGGTCCGCCACCAGCGCGCTGCCTTCGCGCTCGCGCATCTTCACGCAGGCCGCCGCGGCGGCGTCGAGGATCCCCAGCACCGCGGCCGGGTCCACCGTCGCCTCTTCATGCACGACCTTCACCACGTCGGGGAGCCGCGCCACGGTCGCCAGGTCCACGTCTCCCTTGAGGCCGAGCGTCTTGCCGACCTCGCGGAGCGCCGCGACCAGCGCCCCCGCGCGCTCCACGTCCACCCGGACGCCCGCCGCCTGCGGCGGCTCCTCCACCCAGCGCGCCCCGACGGTCACGTGGCCGCGCTCCATGTGGGCCCGGAGCCGCTCCCGGAGGTCCGCCTCCAGGGTCTGGAGCTCGCCCGGGAGCTTGAGCTGGACGCTGAGATGCCGGTGGTTGACCGTCCGGACCTCGAGTCGGAGCCGGCCTCCCGCCACCGCGCCCTCGGCGGTCCCAAACCCGGTCATGCTGCGAAGCGCCATGGACCCTGTCTCCGGTGGAACCTTGAATCTTACCCGGGCGTGCCTAGTTCGTAAACTCCCAACGCACTCCGAATCGCTGCAGCCCGCGCGGCATCTCGAAGCCGGGGACCTCTCCATACCGCTCCAGCTGGGCGTTCCGCATCGTCCAGAAGAGCACCGCCCCCACCAGCCGGATCTCGAACAGGTAGTCCACCGTGACCGCGCCCTTGAGCTGGATGTCGGTCCCGGAGCTGTCGGTCCCCGCCACGCCGTCGCTCCAGCCCTCGACCCCCATCTGGGCCACCAGGTCGAAGATCCCGCGCCGGAAGGTCGGGAGGAACTTCGACCGGAGCGTGAGCGCCGCCCGGGTGTGGTGGGGCGGCTCGAAGGCGGCGGTGAGGGGGTCGAGGGGATGGCGGTACCACCCCGACAGGGTGAGGGACCGGGTGAGCCTCGCCGAGAGCGCCGCGGTCACCGTCCGCACCAGGAGGTACGAGCCGGCGGGGAGCTGGGTGGTGAACACCCCAAAGGCCGGGGCCGAGAAGTTGTCGTGACGGGTGAGGTCCACGTCGAGGTCCAGCCGCGCGAGGTGGATCCCCCCGCCGGCGCTCCAATCCACTTCGGACTGGTTCGTGTCCGCCAGCATCGCGGGCGAGGCGACGGCGTCCCGCCACCTCAGCCCGCCGCGGAAGACGAGCGCGCGCAGGAAGTGGAATTCCGCGGTCCCCCCCGCTTCCACCGACCGCCGGTCCCCGAGATGCGTTCGCCGCAGCGCGTAGGCCGACAGGGTGAGCGAGCCCATCGGCACCCACGAGCCGCGCAGCTGGAGGTCGAGCGGGGTCCGCGCGTCCCGGATCCGCGTGGTGGCCTCCGCCGACCAGCGCGTGGCGCGGTAGGCCACCACGGCGGCCCCCTGCGACAGGCTCTGCTTCGTGCCCGCCGAGCTGTCCCGGTAGCTCGCGCTGCCTAACAGCGCGTCGAGCCGGAGCCCGAGGCCGTCGGGCCGGGTGGCCGCGTAGGCCCGCACGAAGCCGTCGGTGCGGCGGACGTCCACCCTCGGGAGTTGTGCCCCGCTGGTCGTCACCGTGAGCGGGTCCCGGCTGACGTTCTGCCGGAGGACCTGGTACTCGACGCCGACCAGAGGCGACGGACTCCAGGTCCCCTTGAGCCAGATCGAGAGGTGGGTGACGTCGGACGCGGCGGTGGACGGGCCGTTGGTGCCGAACCAGTTGACCCCGACCCCGAGGCCGGTGCCGTCCTTCCATCGGTTGAGATAGCGGATACGATAGGTGTTGGTCTGCGCGTCCCCGGTGGAGAAGGAGGTCTCGGTGCGGGCGCGCCGCACGCCCTGGACGTCGCTGAAGAGGTACACCCGGAGCACCGAGGGCAGCACCTCCACCTCCACCCGCCGCACGAGACCGAGGCTCACCCGCCCCACGTCGATGGCGCTGCTGTCCTCCCCCATCGGGTCCATGGCCCAGCCGTCCCAGTACACCTCGATCGAGGCGGCGCCCTGCCCCGCGTAGGCGATCACCTCCGGCTCGCCGAACCAGCCGGCGCGCACCAGGAAGACGCCGGGGACCCGGACGAGCAGCTCGCCTAACGTGAGGGCGCCGAGGTAGTGCAGCGAGTCTTCGTCGAAGACGATGCGGGCCCGGCGGGAGAGCGGCCCCGGCGGCGGGCCCAGGAGCGGGAGCGCGGCGCGGAAGCTGTCGGGCGAGAGCGAGTCGGGGAGGATGGTGTCGCGCCGCGCCGGCCCGCCGGCGAGGGCGACCGAGTCGCGGCGCGGGCGGAGCGAATCGGCCGGGTGCGGGCGCGCGGAATCCTGCGGGGCGGCCGGGACGGGAACGGGCGGCGGCGCGGGCGGCGGGTTCTGGGCGGCGAGGTCCGCCGTCCCGAGGACCGCCGCGAGCACGAGAAGCAGCCTCAGCCGGCGCGCCCCAGCACGAACTCCGCGAAGAGCCGGGTCGGGACGCCCGCGGGACCCTTGGGGAGGGGCGGCGAGTCCGACTCGGTGTAGGCGGTGCCCGCCACGTCGAGGTGGACCCAGGGGTACCCGTCCACGAACTCGCGCAGGAACCAGCCGGCGGTGATCGTCCCGGCGGGGCGGCCGCCGCTGTTCTTCACGTCGGCGATGTCGGACTTGTTCTGGTCGCGGAACTCGTCGTACATCGGGAGCGGCCAGCAGCGGTCGCCGGCGCGCTCGCCCGCCTTGCGCACCTCTTCGACCAGCGCCTCGTCGTTCCCCATGATCGGGGTCGCGACGTGACCGGTGACGAAGAGCGCGGCGCCGGTGAGCGTGGCGGCGTCGAGCACCGCGGCCGGCTTGAAGCGCCGCACGTACGACAGCGCGTCGGCCAGGATGAGCCGTCCCTCGGCGTCGGTGTTCACGATCTCGATGAACTTGCCGAAGTGGCTCTTCACCACGTCGGCGGGGCGGATCGCCGAGCCGCTGGGCATGTTGTCGGTCGAGGGGACGACGCCGACCACGTTGAGCTTCGGCTTCAGCCGCCCGATGATGTCCATCGCGCCCAGCACCGCCGCCGCGCCCGACATGTCGTACTTCATCTCCTCCATCGAGGCGGCCGGCTTGATGGAGATGCCGCCGGTGTCGAAGGTGATCCCCTTCCCCACCAGGACCACCGGTGCGTCCTCCGCACCGGCGCCGCGGTATTCGAGCGTCATGAACCGCGGCTCGATGACGGAGCCCTGGTTCACCGCGAGGAGCGCCCCCATCCCTTCCTTCTCGATGGCGGCCTTGTCGAGCACCGTGACCGTGAAGCCGTGCTTTTCACCCAGCCGCACTGCCGTCTCCGCGAGGTACTGAGGGGTGCACTGGTTGGGGGGCAGGAACTGGAGGCGCCGCGCCAGGGACTGCCCCTCGGCCATGGCCCGTCCCACCACGAAGCCGCGCTCGGCGTCGGCCTGCTCGGCCGGCGCCACGACGACGGTCACCGAGGAGACGGGCGGCTTCTTGTCATCGTTAGGTGTCTTCAGCTCGTCGAACTGCCAGGCGCCCTGCCCCATGCCTTCCGTCGCGACCTGGGCGAAGTCCGCCGCGGAGAGAGCGCCACGGAAGGCCGCCGGCATGGCGAAGGCCACGGCCCCGGTGCCCAGGCCGCGGGCGCGCCGCGCCGCGATGGCGGCCGCCCGGCGGACGGCGGAGCGCCCCACGTCCTCGGCCTTCCCCACGCCCACCAGGAGCACGCGGCGCGGCGCGTCCCCGGTGCGGTGGACCACCGCCGTCTCGTCGCGGGCACCGCTGAAGTCGCCCGCCGTGAACAGGCCACCGAGCACCCCGCCGGTCCGGGTGTCGAGCGAGGCGAGCGCCGCGGGGAGCGTCTTGTTCGTCTGCTTCGGCACAGCCACCGCCAGCAGCGGGACCGTGAGCGATTCCGGCGCGGCGGCCACCAGCTCGTAGTTCACATGCACTCGATGATCTTGTCCGCGAAGGCGGAGGTGGAGACCTCGGTGGCCCCTTCGGTCTGCCGGGCGAGGTCGTAGGTGACGTACTTGGAGCGGATCGCGCCGGCCAGGCCGTGGCTGATGGCGTGCGCCACGTCCTCCCAGCCCAGGTGCTCGAACATCATGACGCCCGACGTGATGACGCCGCCGGGATTGATCTTGTCGAGGTCGGCGTACTTGGGTGCGGTGCCATGGGTCGCCTCGAAGATGGCGAACCCGTCGCCGATGTTCGCCCCGGGCGCGATGCCCAGGCCCCCCACCTGCGCGGCGCAGGCGTCGGAGAGGTAGTCGCCGTTGAGGTTCGGGGTGGCCAGCACCGAGTACTCGCGCGGCCGGAGCAGGAGTTGCTGAAAGACGCTGTCGGCGATGCGGTCCTTGATCACGACCTTCCCGGCTGGCGCGCCGCCCGCGAGGTCCGCCTCGCTGATGGTCACGTCACCGAACTTCTCCTTCGCCAGCTGGTAGCCCCAGTCGCGGAAGGCGCCCTCCGTGAACTTCATGATGTTCCCTTTGTGCACCAGGGTGACGCTCGCCAGCTTGCGCTCCACCGCATGCTTGATGGCCCGCGCCTGGAGCCGCTTGCTCCCGAACTCGCTCATGGGCTTGATGCCGATGGCGCTCTTCTCCCGCAGCTTGGCCTTGAACTCGCCGACCAGCATCTCCCGCAGCCGCTCGGCCTCCTTGGACCCCGCGGCGTACTCGATCCCGGCGTAGACATCCTCGGTGTTCTCACGGAAGATGATGACGTTGAGGTCCTGCGGCCGCTTCACGGGCGCGGGCACGCCCTCGTACCACCGCACCGGGCGCACGCAGGCGTAGAGGTCGAGGATCTGGCGGAGCGCGACGTTCAGCGACCGGATCCCCATCCCCACCGGGGTGGTGAGCGGTCCCTTGATGCCGACCCGGTACTTGGTCATGGTCTCGATGGTGGCTTCGGGAAGCCAGCTGCCGGTCTCCTTGAAGGCCTTCTCTCCGGCCAGCGTCTCGACCCAGGCCACGCGGCGGCGGCCGCCGGAGGCGTGCTCGACGGCGGCGTCGAAGACCTTGCGCGAGGCACGCCAGATGTCGCGGCCGGTGCCGTCGCCTTCGATGAACGGGATGATGGGATCGTCGGGAACGACGTAGGCGCCGTCCTTCCACGTGATCGGTGTACCTGTCGAGGTTGTCATGCCTAAAGCTAGTCCTGCGAAGGTGTTAGGGCAACGAGGCCGAGTCCCGTGGCGATCCAGGCCAGCTCCCTCAGGCGCATCACGATGGCGGCCGAGACGCCGAGCGCCGGGGAGAGGCCGAGCAGCGCGAAGATGAGGTAGAGGCCCCCTTCCTTGGCCCCCATCTCGAGGGGCATGAAGGAAAGGGCGTTGATGACGAAGGCGCCGAGTCCCGTGATGGCGAGGGCCGGCACGTATCCCACGGCGATCCCCATCCCGCGGCCGATGAGCACGAACTCCAGTACCCCCACCAGCCGGCCGGCGAGGTCGAGCGCGAGGGCGAGGAGGAAGCGCCGCCGGTCGCGGAGGTAGAGGTCGGCGATCTGCTCGTCGAGGGCGAGGAGCGTGTCCTTCCTCGCGGCCAGGCGCCGCGCGAGAGGCCGCGCGAACGGGAGGCGCTCGAGCAGCGCGAGCGCGTCCGCGAAGAGGCCCCCGCGGTGGCGCGCGAGGATGAACGCGGCCATCAGCGCGATGCCGAGGCCGAGGACCGCGAACCCGAGGGCGAGGCGCGGATCGCGCACGTAGAGGGCGAGCGTGAGGCCGACGGCGAGGAGCCAGACCAGCATGTTGCTGAGCGCGTGGAGGAGGTAGTAGGTGACCACGGAGCCGGTGGCGCGCCGCGCGCCTAACCATGGGGCGACGGCGGTGCCGCGGAACCCCTCCCCGCCGATCTGCATGAGGGGCGTGACGTAGTTGATCGCGAAGCTCGAGACCGAGATGAGCCAGGTGCGGGCGAACGACGGTCGCCGGGGCTCGTGGGCCATGATGAGGTGCCATGCGCCGGCGTAGCAGGCGTATACCACGGCGTACAGGAGTACGATGGGGACGAGGAGCCAGCCGGTGGACCGGAGGTTGGCGAGGATCCTCCCCGGGCCGATCTCGCGGACGAGGAATGCGAAGAGGGCGGCCCCGGCGAGGAAGAAGGCGAGACGAAGACGCCGGCCGCTCGGGACCGCTCCCCCCCCCACAGCGACGGCGATCAGCGCACGGGCGTTACGGGCGCCGCGTCGCCGTGGGCGGAGCCGGCGCCACGCGTCCTGGGACGAGCACCGCGGCCGTTCCACCGAAGGCGTCGCACCGGCCGGGAGCGGCGGCGCCCGTGAGGAAGCGGCCGTCCTTGCAACGCATCGTCGCGCCCGCGGGCGGGGTGGCTTCGAGCGGGGGCGCAGCGCGGGCCGCAACGGGCGCGGCGCGGTTGGCCCTCACCGGTGCCGGCGGCGGCTCCGTGCGGCGCGGCATCAGCACGAGTACCCCGCGACGGGTGGCGCACGCCGAGGCCGCGGCCGGCGCCACGATGAACGTCCCGTCCCCGCACTGCGCGACGGCGCCCTCCGGAGGCGTGACACTCGGCTCGACCACCGCCCGCCGGACCGAATCGGGCACCGCGCTGGCGCGCCCGGCGGCTCGGACCGGCGCGAACACGGGCGCCCCGCGGGCCGCGGGCGCCGCGGCGGGCGCGGGTGCGGGCGGCGGTGGCAGGATCGCCGGGCGCTGCAGCGCGGGCGCCTGGGCCGGCACGGGCCGGGGAGGCGGGGGCGGTGCGGGCGGCGGCGACTGCGCGATGGCCGATGAAGCGCCTAACGACAGTGCGAACGTCAGGCCCAGCGATCCGATGGTCTTCATGGCGTGACCGTGAGGGTGTTGGAGTACGTCACATAGTTCGTCGCCGTGATGGTCGTGCTGCCGGTGCCCGGACTCACGCCCTTGAGGTAGAACTGGACGTAGTACCCGTCCACCGGGATGGTGGCGCTCGTGATGACGGCGCCGCCGGACCGGTACTCGATGTTGGCGTTGGGCGTCAGCGTGAACGTCGTCGCCGCCAGCACGTACCGCCCGGCGTTGCCGGCCGGGTCGCGCGCGTAGAGCGTGACGAGCACCGAGTCACCCGCCTTGATCGTGCCGGGCCAGCCCTGGAGCGGATCGATGAGTCCCGGGCCGACCACGGTGTAGGCCGTGTCGGGGTTGTGGAGCGGCGACGTAGCCGAGGCGATGAGCGTGTCGGTCCCGGTGGAGAGGCCGGCCAGGCGGAAGTACTGGTAGTAACTCCCCGCGGGGATCGTGACACCCGTGATGGGCGTCGTTGACAGGTTGGCGAAGGTGCTCGCGCGCTGCGTTCCGCTGTGCGTGAGCGTCACCGCCAGCGGCGCCGCCTGATTGTCGGGCGTGTAGACGTAGAAGGCGTTGTCCT
>JBGPHD010000133.1:0-8720 GCA_041484135.1 Gemmatimonadota bacterium | reverse complement strand
CGCGACCTGCACGGAGAATTTCAAGACCTACACGGGTTGGACCGACGCCGAGGTCCATCACGTCGCGGGCGCATTCCGCGTCACCGAGTACGATTTCTTCAAGCATTGGTTGATGAAACTCGTCGCGTGGGAAAAGAACCTGAAGTTGGAGCCAGGCAAGGACCTCGAACTCACCGATTGGAAGGCGCTCGCCGCCACGGTCGACGGCCTGCGCGCCCGCTTTATCGATACGAAAGTGCCGAAGGCAGACTAAGTCCGCTACGGCGTCGAGACATTCGGTCAACCTGCTCGATGAAAAAGCGGGGCCGAGCGGCCGATGTCGTTTCGCCAAAATCTGGGAAAGACGTCGCGCCAATTGGCTGACGCCCATGCGCAACCAACGCAGAGAAAGGCACGGCCTCGTCCGAAGAGAAGAGTGTCAAGCTGCCGGCCGATCAGGACAGGCCCTCGATCTCGCCCGCGTCGTTCAGATGCATCGCGGTGGCCGAAGGCTCTCTCGGTAAGCCGGGCATGGTCATGATGTCGCCGGTGATGACGACCACGAACTCGGCACCCGCCGAAAGCCGCACCTCGCGGATGCCGACGACATGGCCGGAAGGCGCGCCCTTGAGCCGTGCGTCGGTCGAAAACGAGTACTGGGTCTTGGCCATGCAGATCGGGAATTTGCCGAAGCCTTCCGCCTCGAGCTCGCGAAACCGTTGGCGCACGTTGGTGTCGGCGGCGATTTCGCTAGCGCCGTAGAGCGACGTCGCGATCGTCGCCACCTTGTCCCACAGTTTCATGTCGTCGCCATAGAGCGGCCGGAACAGCACGCCGTCGTGATCGCAGAGGTCGACGACGTGGCGCGCGAGGTCGGCGCAGCCCCTGCCGCCGTCGCTCCAATGCGTGCAGACGACGGTTTCCGTGTCGTGCTCGCGCGCGGCACTCTTCACCGCCTCGATCTCGGCGTCCGTGTCGCTGTCGAAGCGGTTGAGCGCCACGACCGCCGGCACGCCGAACCGCTTCACGTTGGCGATGTGGCGGGCGAGGTTGGCGCAACCCTTGGCGACGGCGGCGACGTTCTCCACGCCAAGCGCCTCGCGCGCGACGCCGCCGTGCATCTTGAGCGCGCGGACGGTGGCGACGATCACGGCTGCGGCGGGCTTCAAGCCCGCCTTGCGGCATTTGATGTTGAAGAATTTTTCGGCGCCGAGATCCGCGCCGAAGCCCGCCTCCGTCACCACGTAGTCGGCGAGCTTGAGCGCCGTCGTCGTCGCCAAGACCGAGTTGCAGCCGTGCGCGATGTTGGCGAACGGCCCGCCATGCACGAACGCCGGGCCGCCCTCGAGGGTCTGCACCAGGTTCGGCATCACGGCGTCCTTGAGGAGCAGCGCCATGGAGCCGGAGGCCTTGAGGTCGGCGGCGCGGATGGGGGTGCGCTCGTGGGTCGTGCCGACGATGATGCGCGCCAGGCGCTCCTCGAGGTCCTCGCGGCTGGTGGCGAGGCACAGGATGGCCATGATCTCGCTGGCGGGCGTTATGACGAACCGGTCCTCGCGCGCGGGCCCGCTGGCGCTTGCCCCCACGCCGACGATCACGGTGCGGAGCGCGCGGTCGTTCATGTCCATGGTGCGCGGCCAGGTGATGCGGCGCAGCGCGAAGCGGAGCGCGTTCCCCTGGTAGATGTGGTTGTCCAGCATCGCCGAGAGGAGGTTGTGCGCGGAGGAGACGGCGTGGAAGTCGCCGGTGAAGTGGAGGTTGATGTCCTCCATCGGCACGACCTGCGCGTAGCCGCCGCCCGCGGCGCCGCCCTTGACCCCGAAGACCGGCCCGAGGCTTGGCTCCCTGAGGCACACGACGGAGTTCTTGCCCATCCTGCGCAGCGCCTGGGTGAGGCCCACGGAGACCGTGGACTTCCCTTCCCCCGCCGCGGTCGGCGTGATGCCGGTGACGAGCACCAGGCGGCCCTTGGGCTTTCGCGCCTCGAGCGCCGACAGGGCGACCTTGGCCTTGTACTTCCCGTAGAGGATGAGCTCGTCGTCGGTGAGCCCGAGGTCACGGGCGACGTCAGCGATGGGCCGCATCTTGGCGGCCTGCGCGATGGCGATATCGGAAGGGACGGTCATAAGGCCAGGGTGTGGGGTATGGGGTGTCGGGTGTGGGGCGCCGGAAGGCCGAACAACCGGCGCGCGTTCTCCGTGGTCAGCTCGGCGATCCGTTCCGGGGTGCTGCCGCGCAGTTCCGCGAGCCGACTTGCGGTGGCCGGGAGGAAGCTCGGCTCGTTCCGCTTCCCGCGGTTAGGCACCGGCGCGAGATACGGCGCATCGGTCTCGATCAGGAGGCGATCATCCGGGACCCGCTCCACCGCCCACGCCGCATCCCAGTTGCGAAACGTGATCATGCCGCTCCACGAGACATAGAGATCGCGCGCCAGCGCCGCGCCCAAGACGGCCGCGCCCGCGCTGAAGCAGTGCAGCACGCCGGTGAGTCCCGCCGGCGCATCCCCGATGAGCCGGGCCGTGTCGTCGTCGGCCTCGCGGGAGTGGATGATGACGGGCTTGCCGCACCGCGCCGACTGCGCGAGGTGCCAGGCGAAGGCGTCCCGTTGCCGCTCACGGGGCGAGAAGTCGTAGTGGTAGTCGAGGCCCGTCTCTCCCACCGCGACGACGGCCGGGTCATCGAAGAACGACTCGAGGCGGGCGGCGGACGCGTCGTCGAATCCGGCGGCCTGGTGGGGGTGGATGCCCGCGGTCGCGGCGAGGCCGTCCACGCTCCGGCCGAGGGCGATGGCGGCCTCCGACGATGCCACAGTGTCGGCCACCACCACGATCCCGACCACTCCCGCCGCCTTTGCCCGCTCGATGACCGCCTCGCGGTCCGCGTCGAACGCGGCATCGGCGAGGTGGCAGTGCGAGTCGACGAGCAACGGGGACCTAGGTGCTGGTGGGCACGTGGCCCGGGGACCCGGCAGGCGCGACGTGCGCCTTCACCCCGCGCGCTTCGTGGCCCGGCCAGCGCTTCTCGATCGCGAGCAGGACCGGCGAGGCGATGTAGATCGAGGAGAAGGTCCCGGTGAAGATACCGAAAGCCATCACCCACGCGAAGGGCCGGATCACCTCGCCCGCGAAGACCAGCAGCGCCAGCGTCGTCGCGATGGTGGTCCCGTGGGTGAGCACGCTGCGCGGCAGCGTCTCATTGATGCTGCGGTTCAGGATCCCCTCGAGGTCGTCGCGCTTGTACTTGTGCAGGTTCTCGCGGACACGGTCGAAGATGATGATGGTGTCGTTGAGCGAGTAGCCTACCACCGTGAGGATGGCCGCCACCACGACGAGGGACACCTCGAGGTGCATGTACGAGATGAACGCCAGTGTGGTGATGATGTCGTGCGCGGTGGCGATCACCGCCGCGACGCCGAACCGGAACTCGAACCGGAAGGCCAGATACACCAGGGTGGCGAGGAACGACAGCAGGATCGCCATCAGCGCTTTCTGGCGCAGCTCTCCGCCCACCTTCGGCCCTACCGCCTCGAACTTGTCCACCCGGTAGGCGCTGGCCCCGAAGGCCTGCGTGAGCGCGGTCCTCACCTGAGCGACGGTCCGCTGCGCCTCCGTCTGGTTCACGGCGGTGGCCGCGGCCGCGGCCAGCCTGGCGCGGATCACGTACTCGTTGCCGGTGCCGAAGCTCTGGATCTCCGCGCCGGGAACGCCGCCGCGGTCGAGCGCGGCCCTGAGGTCGCCCGCCGACTGTTGCCCGGTCATGGCCACCTGCACCATCGTGCCGCCGGTGAACTCGATGCTGTAGTTGAACCCCCGGAAGATGAGGAGGAGCATGCCGGGGATGATGATCGCGGCCGTCACGATGTAGGCGATCTTCCGGAGACCGATGAAGTCGTAATTGGCGTTATGGAAAATGCGGATCATCTAGATGCTCACCGTCTGAGCACCGGGCCGGCGCTCCAGGTAGATCATGAAGAAGGTACGGGTCACGAAGATGGCCGTGACCATCGAAGCGATGATGCCGAGGATGAGCGTGACGGCGAAGCCCTTCACCGGCCCGGTGCCGAACTGGAAGAGGAAGGCCGCCGTGAGGATGGTCGAAACGTTGGAGTCCACGATGGCGTTCATCGCCATGCGGAAGCCGGCGTCGATGGCGAGGCGCAGCGACTTGCCGTGCACCATCTCCTCGCGGATGCGTTCGAAGATCAGCACGTTGGCGTCCACCGCGATGCCGATGGACAGCACGAAACCCGCGACCCCGGGCAGGGTGAGCGTGGCGCTGATGGCCGCGAGCCCGCCCGCCGTGAAGAGCATGTAGAGACCGAGCGCGAGGACGGCGAGCACGCCGGAGAACCGGTAGTAACCGATCATGATCACGATCACGAGCCCGACGCCGACCAGGCCGGCGAGGAACCCCTTGTGGATCGAGTCCTCGCCCAGCGACGCGCCCACGGAGCGCTGCTCCACGATCTGGAGCGGCGCGGGGAGCGAGCCCGCTTTGAGGACGAGCGCGAGGTCCTGCGCTTCCTGGAGGTTGGCGTTGCCGAGCTCGATCTGCCCGCGCACGCCGATCTGTCCGCGGATCACCGGCGGCTGGCTCTGCACCTTCTGGTCGAGCACGATCGCCATGAAGTCGCCGATATGGCGTCCCGTCTCGCGCTCGAAGACGCGGCCGCCGCGGCGTGAGAGCGTGAAGTCCACCACCGCGCCGCTGGTGAGCTGATCGATTCGGGCGATGGCGTTGGTGAGGTACTCGCCCGTCATGATGGGGCGCTCGACCAGCGCGTAGATCGGCCGGAAGGCGCGGGCGCCGCGCGAGAGCGACTCCGCCCCCCACCGTAACACGATGCCGCGCGGCATCAGGCGCTGCACCTCGGGGCGCGCGAGGATGAGGTCCACCGTGGGCACCTTCTCCTCGGGGACGAGGTACTGCCCCGCCATCCCGCCGCCGAAGAGGAGTTGCTGGAGCAGGCCGTTGGCGTTGGCGCCCACGGTGTCCGCGGCGCTGTCGCGCCGGGCGGCGGACGTGTCCCGCCGGCTCCGCGTGGTGTCCTGCCGCGCCGCCGCGCCGGTGTCGGCCGCGGGCCGGTTGCCGCTCAGGATGTCCTCCACGGCGGAGCCGGGCGCGGCCGGGGCGCGGGCGGCGCTGTCGGCCACCTGGCGCCCCATGCTGCGCTCCGTCACGCCGGCCGCGGCGAGCGCGCGGTCCATGGCCGGGATGGCCTGGCGGAACAGGTTGTCCTTGTCGGTCATCTGGAATTCGAGGAACGCCGAACGCTGCACGATCTCGATGGCGCGCGCCGGGTCCTTGAGGCCCGGAAGCTCCACCACGATGCGGCTCGTGCCGAGCTTCTGCACCAGCGGCTCGGCCACGCCGAACTCGTCGATGCGGGTGCGGATGACCTTGAGGGCGCGGTCGATCGCGTCGGCCGGATTGGGCACGGCCCCGCGGCTCTGGTCGAGCTCGAGTGCGAGGTGGATGCCGCCCTGGAGGTCCAGGCCCTGGTTGATGTTGATGCGGCGGACCGTGTCGGAACGCATGACGTGATCGGTCCCTTCGGTCCGCGTGATCACGGTGCGGGGCCAGAGGGCCCAGGCCGAGAGGACGACCAGGACGGCGATCGTGACGAGTCGTGACCTTATCGAATCGAACATTTCGTAACCATAGAAGTTGACAAGGCTTACAAGGTAACGGGGCGACCGGCCATACTCAACGCGGCGAGTGCATCCCGGCGGTCCACATCGAGCTGGCGGCGCAGCGCATCCACCGAGGCGAAACGGACGGTATCGCGCAGCCGCTGGTGGAACTCGACCGTCACGGTCTCGCCGTAGAGGTCGCCGTCGAAGCCGAACAGGTGCGCCTCGAGGGCGCGGGCCTGCTCGCCGAAGGTCGGGCGGGGCCCGAGGTTGAGCATCGCCCCGTGCTCCCCGCCCCTCCAGGCCACCGTCGCGGCGTACACGCCGTCGGGCGGCAGCAGCTTGCGCGGGTGGGCCGGCGCCAGGTTGACGGTCGGGACGCCGACCCCGCGGCCCCGTCCGGCTCCCCGGACCACGACGCCGCTGGTGGAGTACGGGCGTCCCAATGCCCGCGCTGCGTGCCCCAGGTCCCCGCCCGCCACGAACCGCCGGATCATCGTCGAACTGATCGGGCGCCCGTCCAGCATCACCGCCGGCACCACGTCCACCGCGAAGCCGTCCTCGGCGCCGATGGTGCGCAGCAGGTCCACGTCGCCCACCCGTCCCTGGCCGAAGCCGTGATCGTGCCCGATCACCAGCTCGGCGAGGTGGAAGCGCTCCTCGAGGATCTCCCGGACGAACCGCCGCGGCGGGTAGGCCCGGAGCGCCTCGGTGAACGGGAGGAAGGCCACCCGGTCCACCGACGACTGCGCCAGGATCATCCGCTTCTCGCCCGGCAGGGTGAGCAGGGGTGGCGCGGCCTGCGGGTTCACCACCTCGAGCGGGTGCGGCTCGAAGGTGACGAGCACGCTGGTGCGCCCCGATTCCCGCGCCCGGCGGGCGATCTCCTCCAGCACCGCCCAGTGGCCGCGATGGACCCCGTCGAAGGTGCCGACGGTGAGGACCGTGGGGCTCACGACGCCAGTCCCACCACCGGCGCCCAGGTCCCGCCCTGGAACTCCGCGACCCCGAGCAGCTCGCTGTCCTGGTACACGGCCACGAACCCCTCGTGCCCCTCCGCGGCCGGGAGCTTCCGCCCGTGCCGGAAGAGCGTCGCCTCTTCCGCGCCCACCCGGAGTGCCGGCAGGTGCGCGACCGCCTCGGTCATGGGCCGGAGCGCCGGCGGCGCCGTCTCGGCCAGGGCGCCGTCCAGCGAGACGGCGTCCCGCACGTCCCACGGGCCGATGCCGGTCCGGCGGAGCGAGGCCAGGTGCGCCCTGCTGCCTAACGCCCTGCCGAGGTCCCGCGCGATGGCGCGCACGTAGGTACCGGAGGAGCACTCGACGGCGATGGCAAGGTCGCCGCCCCAGTCCCGCGGCTCGGGGATCTCCAGCCGGTGGATGGTCACCGGGACCGCCTCGAGGGTCACGGTCTCGCCGCGCCGGACCCGCTTGTAGGCGCGCTCCCCCTCGACCTTCTTGGCCGAGACGGGCGGCGGCACCTGCTCGCTCCGCGCGGCGATCCCGGCGAGCGCGGCCTCCACCTCGGCATGGGAGCGGGCGCCGGGCAGGTCCAGCGGGACCCACGCCTCGTCGCGCAGCGTGGGCTCCCCCTCGGCGTCGTCGGTGGTGGTCTCGAAACCGAACCGCACGGTGCCGGAATAGCGCTTGGGAAGCTGGGCGATGAACCGCGCCAGCCGGGTCGCCCGCCCCGCGAGCACGACGAGGAGCCCGGTGGCGGCGGGGTCCAGCGTCCCGGCGTGCCCGACGCGCTTCATGTCGAGGGCGCGGCGCACCGCGCGCACCACATCGTGCGACGTCGGGCCGCGCGGTTTGTCCACGAGCAGCACCCCATCGGTCAGGACGGGTCGCCCTCGCCCTCGCGGCGCAGGCCGGCGAGCAGCTCGTGGATGCGGGCGGCCTTGTCGATCACCACGTCGGGCTCGAAGACCAGCTCCGGGACGACGCGCAGCCGCAGCCGCTTGCCCAGATGGAAGCGCATGGCGACGGCCGCGGCGGTGAGCCCTTCGAGCGAGGCCTTCCGGGCCGCCTCGTCGCCGTGGGCGACGAAGGTGACGACGGCGCGCTTGAGGTCCGGCGTGGCGCGCACGCCGGTCACCGTGACGAGGCCGATGCGGGGATCCCGCGCCTCTTCGGCGAGGAAGACGGCGACGACTTCGCGGATCGCTTCCGCGACGCGCTGGGGGCGCCGGCCGGGTGTCTTCATCGGAACGAGGTCTCGCAGCTGATGATGTGCGCCAGCGGCTCGCTCTGCACGAGCCGGTCGCAGGAGGTGAGCACTTCTTCGGCGTGACCGTGGTCGTTGCTGACGACGCTGGCCGCGAGCGACGCCCGCTGCCACACGTCCAGGTGGTCCACCTCGGCCGCCGAGACGTTGAAGCGGTGGTGGAGCCGGTCCTTGCGGCTCGTCACCACGCGGCGCTTGTCCTTGACCGACTGGCAGCCGGCGAGGTGGAGCTCCCAGGCGATCACCCCGACGACCACGGCCCTACTCCGTGCGCGCGGGCCCGGCGGCCTCGAGACTGCGCGCCACGGAATCGACGCGGAACGCCTCGATCACGTCGCCGACCTTCACGTCGTTGAAGTTCTCGATGCCGATGCCGCAGTCGAGGCCGTCCTTGACCTCCTTGACGTCGTCCTTGAAGCGGCGGAGCGACGCGAGGGCCCCCTCGTACACCGGGACGGCGTCGCGGATGACGCGGACCCTGGCACTGCGCTGGATGACGCCGTTGCGCACGTAGGAGCCCGCGATCACGCCGACGCCGGAGATCTTGAAGATCTGCTTGACCTCGGCGTCGCCGAGGACGACTTCCTTCTGTTCCGGCTTCAGCATGCCCTCGAGGGCGGCGCGCACGTCCTCGACCGCTTCGTAGATGATCTTGTAGGCCTTGATATCCACGTGCTCGCGCGCGGCGGAGGCCCGGGCGTTCGAGTCGGGCCGCACGTGGAAGCCGATGATGATGGCGCCCGCGGCCTTGGCGAGGAGCACGTCGCTGTCGGTGATCGCGCCGACGCCGCGGTGCACCACCTCGACGCGCACCTCGCCGGTCGAGAGCTGGGAGAGCGCGTCGGCGAGCGCTTCGGCGGGACCGCCCTGGTCGGCCTTGAT
>JBGPHD010000132.1:0-8829 GCA_041484135.1 Gemmatimonadota bacterium | reverse complement strand
GCCAACTTCAACTCGGCGAGGTGGAAGACGGCGGGAGCGAAGGTCGGATCGATCTGGACGGCGCGGGCGAAGGCGTCCTCGGCGAGGGAGTCGATGCCGGTGCCCGAGGGGAGCAGGTGCAGGTACACTTCGCCCACCCCGTACCAGCCTTCGCTCCACTCGGGATCCGCGGCGACCGCGCTCCGGAACCACGCCAGGGCCGAATCGGCCTCGCCCGCGAAGAAGAACCCCAGCCCCCGCAGGAGGCGCTGGTTCCGCGGCGGCAGCCCCGACTCGGCGCGGAGCGCGAGGCGCACGAGCGTGTCGCCTAACGGATACTGCTCGATCCACGAAGCCGACATCGCCGCCTTCACCGCGGCCACCGTCAGCGCCGGGTCATCGACCAGCGCCCGACGGTAGAGCGCGAGCGCATCGGCGTAGCGGCCGGAGCGGTAGGCCCGCTCTCCCTGGAGCCAGAGCGCGACCGCGCCCGGGCGATGGCCGGCCAGCCACTGCTCGGCGACGTGCGTGCTGCGGCCCACGAGCTTCGGCAGAAGGCGGGTGACGGCGCCAAGCGCGAGCTGCGCCGGCACCGCGTCGGCCGGTCCGCCGGCGCTCTCCCGCGCGACCACCGAGTCGCCGGTCACGTCGTTGAGCCGCACCACGACGGTCAGTGAGTCGCCCGAGCGCAGCACGTCCCCGTCCACGTACCAGCGGGCGCGCCGGCCGCGGGCGATGCGGCGCGCCACCCGCGACGAGAGCGCGGCGGCGTCCGCGCGGACCCCGGGCTCGAGGAGCCCCCAGCCGTCGATCCACCGCAGCGGCTCCGTGTGCTCCAGCGCGCTGCCGATGAGCAGGGCGACGTCCTCACCCGCCTGCCCCGCAATGCCGCGCGACACCAGCGGGTAGACGACCACCCAGTTCGCGTTCAGGGGACGCGGCCGGATCAGGCCCCACCAGAGAAGCCCGCCCACCGCGGCGGCTCCGAGCCCCATCAGCGTCCGCGCGGCCCACCGCGATACCCGCCCGGTGCCGGCCCACCCCGGCCGCGCCAGCGCGTCGGCCAGCGCCTCGCTGAAGGCCGCGGCCGAGGCGAACCGGTCCGCCGGGACCTTCGCCAGCCCGCGCTCCACCACCGCCTGGAAGGCCACCGGCACGGTCGGCCGCGCGACGCGCAACGACCGCGGGGCTTCGTGCATCTGCCGCGCGAGGATCACCTGAGGCGTCGGACCGGTGAACGGCGGCTCGCCGCCCACCATCTCGTACAGCACGCACGCCAGGGCATAGAGGTCGGACCGGCCGTCCACCACCCCTTCGCCGCCCGACTGCTCGGGACTCATGTAGGGGGGAGTCCCCACCGTCAGTCCGCTCGACGTGAAACGCTCACCGCCGGCCACGTCGATCGCCTTGGCGATGCCGAAGTCGGTCACCATCGCCTTCTCGGCGGTCAGCAGGATGTTCTCGGGCTTGATGTCCCGGTGCACGACGCCCTGCGCGTGCGCGTGGCCGAGCGCATCGAGGACGTCTCGCGCGATGCGGATCGCGTCGGCGAGCGGGAGCTGGGTCTCGCGCTTGAGCCGCGCGCGCAGCGTCTCGCCCTCGATCAGCGGCATGACGTAGTACAGCTCGCCGTTCTCGTTGCCGGAGTCATAGAGCGGGACGATGTTGGGATGCTGGAGCGACGCGGCGATCCGGATCTCGCGGGTGAAGCGATCGGCCCCGAGCAGCGGGGAGAGATCGGGCGAGAGGATCTTGACGGCGACGGGGCTGTCGCATTGGCGGTCGAGGGCCCGGTGGACCGTGGCCATGCCCCCGCGCCCGATCTCTTCTTCGAGCACGTACCGGCCGCCGAGCACCTGCCCCGCCGTCACTTGGGGCTCACTCACGGAGCCCCCTTCCTGTCGAATTGGCGCCCTAGCTTACGGCCATAACGGAGGGGTGTCTAGTCGAAGCGGAAAGCCCGCGGTGGCGTCCCTGCCCGCCCCGGCATCATGGGCTCGCGGCCCTCGGCCCGGGCCGACGCAGCCCGTCGAACGGATCGAGCGTCACGGCCAGCGTGCGGTTGGCGGCCGGCGCGCCCACGATGATGAACTCCGACCCGTCGCGCGAGACGTCGTACTGGGTGCGGAGCGCGGTGGTCGAATAGGGGCCGTGGAAGAGCGAGTCCGCCGCGCCGGTGCTGATCCCCGGCCCCGCGGTCACCGGCACCGCGAGGAACCAGTCGCCGCTCCGGAAGACGATCTCGCGGCCGTTCTTCGACCAGCGGGGCTCGATCCCGCCGTCGGAGGAGATCTGCCAGCGGCCCTCGCCGGTCGGGAAAGGCCGGACGTACACCTCGCGCCGGCCCGATTCGTCCGACACGAAGGCCAGCCAGCGCCCGTCGGGCGAGAGGGTCGGCGTGAGCTCGTTGGCCGCCGTGGCCGCGAACGCGCGCTCGACACCGTTCGGGCCCCGGACCATGATGTCGCCGCGATTCTGCGTCTGGCGCCAGAAGATGAAAGAGCCGTCAGGCGCCCAGCCGCCGGGCATGTCCGTCCCCGGGCCCCCCACGAGCGAATCCGCGGCGCCGGAACCGTCGGCGGGGGCCGCGTACACGTCCCAGCTCGCACCGGGCAGATAGGCGAACGCCAGCCGCTGGCCGTCCGGGGACCACTCCGCCGCGGCGACCGCGTACCCGAGGGTGAGACGCTGCCGGGTGCCCCGCGCGCGATCGAGCACCCAGAGTTCTCCCTGGACGCCGATCCCCTCGTTCAGTCCGGTCACGACGACGATGCGCCGCGCGTTCGGCGAGAACCGGGGCAGGAGGTAGTTCATGAGCTCGGAGCGCTCGGGGCGCGCCACGCCGTGCCGGTCGAGCCGCAGCAGTTGGGAGCGCTGCTGGCCGCCCTCGACCCGCACGGCCAGGCGCGGGCCGATGCCGATCTTCGCCGCGCCGCCGTCGGACAGCACACCTTCGAGCACCGCGATCGGCGTGCCGGTGAAGCGCCGGCGGCGCGCGTCGAAGGGCGCCGCGAGCACGACACCCTCGCGGGTGGTCCAGACCACCGTGCCGGGTGCGATGAAACGGGGATCGCTGCCCTCGAAGTCGTCGAACACGGTGACGCGACCGTCGCCCAGCCTCACCAGCCCGAGGTACGTGGCGTCGTTCCTGGTGACCGCGCACAGCAACGCCTCGCCGTCGGGGAGGAAGGTCGGCCACTCCACCAGCCGGTTGGTGGAGTCCAGGGAGGTCAGGACCTCGAGCCTCCCGCCCGCCGCGTTCACGCGCGAGAGACCCGAGACGTCTTCCAGGACGATCACGTCGTGCGCCCCCCACGAGGCGCCGGACACCGTATTGCCGAGCAGCTGCGCGATGGTGATCGGCGAGCCGCCGGCGAGCCGCACCTTCATCAGCCGCTGGTTCGCTACGAAGCCCAGCCAGGCGCCGTCGGGCGAATAGAACGGCATGTAGGCGCCCTCGGTCCCGTCGATGGGCGTGGGCCGCGGCTCGTCCAGGCGGCGCAACCACAACTGCCGCCTCGCGGGCGTGCCGCCCGAGTAGACCAGCGCCGAGCCGTCGGGAGCGATGGCGATCGAGCGGCCGAAGGTGTCCACGTAGCGCGCCGAGTCCGGGAGCGCGAGGGTGAAGCGGACGGGGCGCGGCGGCTCGGCGCGTGGCCGCGCCAACCGCATGCCGGCGAGCAGGCCCAGCACACCCAGGATGACCCCGGTGGCGACGGTGGCCACCCACGGCCGCCGCACCAGCGTCCTCACGCCGATGACGCCCTCGGCCCGCGGCTCCGCGGCGGCCGGGACGCGGGTCCCCGTCCTTCCCCGGAACGCCGGGCTGTCCAGCGCCTCGGCGAACTGGGCCGCGGAGGCGAACCGGTCGGCCGGGAGCTTCTCGAGCGCCCTGACGACCGTGGCATCGACGTTAGGCGGGATCGTCCGGCGCTGGAGCGTCAGCGAGCGCGGCTCCTCGGTCATCACGCGCGCGATGATCGCCTGCGCCGTGGGACCGGTGAAGGGCGGCTCACCCGCCAGCATCTCGTAGAGCACGCAGCCCAGCGCGTACACGTCCGCCTTGGGTGTGATCTCCTTCTCCCCCATCGCCTGCTCGGGGCTCATGTAGTGCGGCGTCCCCAGCGACATCCCCGTCTCGGTCATCCGCGTGCCGCCGTCGCTGCGGCTCACCGCCAGCGCGATCCCGAAGTCCGCGACCAGGGCCGATCCGTCGTGGAGCAGGATGTTCTCGGGCTTGATGTCGCGGTGCACGACGCCGTGCCGGTGCGCGTAGTCGAGCGCGCCGGCCACTTCCCGCGCGATGCGCACCGCGTCGTCCACCGGGAGCTGCCGCTCGCGCGTCAGCCGATCGCGCAGCGATTCGCCCTCGACGAACGGCATCACGTAGAAGACCAGGCCGTCGGCCTCGCCCGAGTCGAACAGCGACAGGATGTGTGGATGCTGCAGGTTGGCCGTCGTCTTGATCTCGGCGAGAAAGCGCTCGGCGCCGAGGATGGCGGAGAGCTCGGGGCGCAGGACCTTGAGCGCGACCTTGCGATCGTGCTTCACGTCGTGCGCGAGGTAGACGGTGGCCATGCCGCCCGCGCCCAGCTCGCGCTCGATGCGGTAGCGCTCCACGAGTGCGGTGGTGAGACGCGCCAGGGCGTCGGTCATGTGCGCACGGCGGCCGCACGCGATGTCGTCACACGACGCGGACTCATCGGGCCCCCGGCGGGCGGATCTGCTCCAGCAGCCGCTGGAACCGCTCCCGGTGCCGCAGCGGCTCGAACGCCGGGGTCCGCACCGAGATCCACAGCAGGGCGCCTTGCGGCACGGTCCGCTCGAGCACCGCCACGGCCTCGTCGGGCTGGCCCGCGGCGACGAGCCCGAGCGCGAGCATCTGCCCGACCAGCGGCGAGGGAGCGCGGATCGTGAAGGGAGCCATCGCCTGTGCCATGAGAAGGCGTGCCGTGGCGGTATCGCCGCGGTAGGCGGCGACGGCCGCCAGCGGCGCGCTCCCATAGTAGGTCTCGCCCGGCGGGCTGGAACGCAGCGCGGCCTCGGCGTCCGCCTGGGCACCCGCGACGTCGCCGGCCCTGAGCCGAACCCAGGTGCGGAAGGCATAGGCGGGATAGAACCCCGGGTCCAGGTCGATGGTGCTGTCGTACGCCGCGCGCGCCTCCGCGTCGCGGCCCAGCAGCTCGAGATTGTTGCCCAGCTGGAGCCAGGAGACGGGCCGGCCCGGCTCGAGAGCCAGCGCCCGCCGTGCCGCCGCATTCCCCTCCTCCAGACGGTCAACGACGGACAACAACGAGCCATACTGGTGCCACGCCTCGGCGTTGCGCGGATCGAGAAGCGTCGAGCGCTCCAGCGCCGGGATGACGCCGTCCATGGTGCGCGGGTAGCGGAAGCTGCGGAGGTAGCCGCGCGCCATCCAGCCATCGGCGGACAGCGAGTCGAGCGTCAGAGCCCGGTCGGCCGCGCGCTCGCCGCGCGTCAGCTGGCTGTCGCGCGGGATGCCGGCGAAGTCCCAGCCCCAGTCAAGGTACAAGGCGTACCCCAGCGCGATCCGCGCCTCGGCCTGAGCGAAGGATGCGTCGAGCCGTGTCGCGGCCTCGTACTCCGCGACGGCGCCCGCCACCCCGTCCGGGGTGCGCCGCGCCAACAGGAAGTTGCCGCGCAGGAACCGGTCGTACGCCTCGGCGTTCGTGGTGGGCCGCGCCGCCAGCACCGTCCGTTCCTGTGGCAGGAGCTGACCCGCGATCGCCGTCGCTACGGCGCTCGCGATCTCCTCCTGCACCGCGAGCAGATCAGTCACCGGCCGCGTGTACGACTCGCTCCAGCGCTGGGTGCCGCTCGGCACCGCCACGAGACGCACCGAAACGCGGATCCGGTCCCCGCCCCGCTGGAAATCGCCCTCCACCACGTACCGCACGTTCAGCCGCCGGCCGATCAGGCGCGGGTCGGGGTCCACCCCGCGCTGCGCGCTGCGCACCGCCCCCGGGCTGCGCACCTCGAGGCGCGGCACGCGCGCCAGGGTCGTGGCGATCTCCGAGGCGAGGCCGTCGGACAGATAGGCGTAGGTCGTGTCGCGCGTCAGGTTGCTGAAGAGCATCACGCCGACGCTGTTGGCGCCCGGGGCCGCGGCGACGGCCGAGGCGCGCCCGCACGGCGGCGGCGTGCCGTCGGGGCACTGCGAGAATGACGGACGCGCAGACGCGGCAGACGCGCAGACGCACAGGAACAGCGTCCGGAGATTCGCGGCGCTCACCGTTCTCACGGTAGCCACGCTAATGCCTGCCGCCGCTCTCGGCGACGCGCCGCCGCAGCTCGGTGATCCAGTTGGGGGACACGACGAGCTGGTAGTCGTCCGCGTCCGAGACGTTCCCGAGCACGTGCCGGCCGTCGCGCGTCACGTCGTAGCTCGGCCCGTAGAAGTCGTTGCTCAGGAACGGCACGTCGGCGAGCACGGTGTCGCGCGCCAACGGCGTGAAGGTCGGTGCGAACGAGACCCGGGCCGCGAGCAGCGCGCGTCCCGACCGGTAGTACAGCCGGCTGCCATCGCGGGACCAGGAGGGCTCGAGCCCGCCGGTCACGGAGATCTGGATCCGCGACGATGGGTCGGGGAACGAGCGGACGTACACCTCGTTGCGCCCCGACTCGTCCGACACGAAGGCCACCCACCGGCCGTTAGGTGCGAACTGCGGCGAGGTCTCCTGCGCGCGGGTCGCCACGTAGCTCCGCACGGCCTGTGCCGAGTCGAGGGGGACCCGGAGGATGTCCCAGGAGGACTCCAGGAGCGCCTCCACCAGGAGCGACTTGCCGTCCGGCGACATCGTCGCGTAGGGCATCAGGTCCGCGTTCTCGATGAGCTGCACCGCCGGGGATCCGCCCGACGCGGCCTGCGACCACACCGCGCCGCGCGCCGCCTCGCCCGCCGCCGAGAACAGCACGCGCGAGCCGTCGGTGCTCCATTCCACGGCGGTCACCGTCCCGGCGGACGTCACCCGCGAGAACGTCGAGAGGATCCGGTCGTAGATCCAGACGTCGTTCCTCCCTCCCTCCCCGACGACGACGGCGATCCGGCGCTCGTCGGGAGACAGCCGCGGTGTCTGGTAGCCGCGGGCCTGCGGCAACACCGCCTCGGCGCGCCCATCGAGCGAGAGCCAGGAGAGCCTGCCGCGGGCCCCACCGCGTGACACGACCAGTGCCCCGCCACGCGAGACGAAGATGCCCGAGTTCCCGTTGTTCGCCGATCCGACCGGGATGGGGTCGTGGACCGGGATCGGCCGGCCGGCCAGACGCCTCCCGCGCGCATCCAGCGGCACCGCCATCACCGCACCGTCGGCCTGCAGGTACACCAGTAGGCCGTCGAGCACCGCGAGCGGACGGATGCCGGGAATGCCGAGGGGCACGACCCGGCCGTCGCTCACTGATGCGATCGCCAGCCGTGCGGTGGCGAGCGTGCCCGCCCAGACGGTGAACACGACGGCCCTGCCGTCCGGCGCGCCGATGGGCCACAGGTGATCGCGCTCGCCGTTCGCCGTGTCGATCTCGGTCAGCGCGACGGCCTCGCCGCCGGCGGCGCTCACCTGGGACAGACCATGGAAACGCCCCTGGGCGCCGAGCACGAGGACGTCGCCGACCAGCCAGTCCGCTCCGTTGGCGCCGTTCGCGTCCACGATCGCCACCGGGGCGCTCCCGTCCAGCCGGACCTTGCGCTCCTTCCCGCCCGCCTCGAACGCGAGCCACTGGCCGTCGGGAGAGAAGTAGGGCTGCGCGGCGTCCGTCGTGCCCGGGATCGGTCGCGCCTCCAGCTGGTCGGTCCGGAGCAGGTAGAGCATGGAGGAGCCCGCGTGGCCGACCGCATACACCACCGATCCGCCGTCGGGCGAGATGGCGGCCGGCCACGGGAAGTTGGCGATGGGCTTGGTGCTGTCCGTCGCGGCGAGCACGAACCGGATGGGAGGGACGGACCCGGGCGGCGCCGGTCGCCGTGCCAGGCCGATCGCCACCGCCAGCGACACCACGGCGACGAGCGTGGGCGCAAGAACGATGGGATCCCGCAGGCGGGCCCGCCACCCGACGGCCGTTGCCTGGGGCACCGTCGCGGTCCGGGTCGCGGTCCCAGCGGCGGACGGCGCGAAACCTCTTCCCTCCAGGGCCTCGGCGAACTCGTGGGCGGAGGCGAAGCGGTCGGCCGGCAGCTTCTCCAGCGCCTTCCGCACCGCCGCCTCGACATGCGGCGGGATGGTGTGCCGCTGCAGCGTGAGCGAACGCGGCTCCTCGGTCATGACGCGCGCGATGATCGCCTGCGCCGTGGCGCCCGTGAACGGCGGCTCCGCCGTCAGCATCTCGTACAGCACGCACCCTAACGCATAGATGTCGGCCTTGGGGGTGATCTCCCGCTCGCCCATCGCCTGCTCGGGCGCCATGTAGTGCGGGGTACCCAGCGACATCCCCGTCTCGGTCATCCGCGTCGCGCCCTCGGAGCGGCTGGCCGCGAGCGCGATGCCGAAGTCGGCCACCATCGCGTGGCCGCCGTGCAGCAGGATGTTCTCGGGTTTGATGTCCCGGTGCACGATGCCGTGCTGGTGGGCGTAGTCCAGCGCATCCGCCACTTCGCGCGCGATGCGCACCGCGTCCTCGACCGGCAACTGCTTTTCGCGCGTCAACCGATCACGCAGGGACTCGCCCTCGACGAAGGGCATGACGTAGAAGACCAGACCGTCGGCTTCGCCCGAATCGAACAGCGACAGGATGTGCGGATGCTGGAGATTGGCGGTGGTCTTGATCTCATGCAGGAACCGCTCGGCGCCGTCCTCGGCGTCGAGCGCTTTCTGGCCGAGATCAAGGTCACGGCCAATT
>JBGPHD010000131.1:0-8849 GCA_041484135.1 Gemmatimonadota bacterium | reverse complement strand
GGACGAGCTGGCGCACTATGCCAAGGCGGCGTACGACATCGAGTACGAGTTCCCGTTCGGGTGGCACGAGTTCGAGGGGATCCACAACCGGACCGACTTCGACCTCTCGCGGCACCAGCAGCACTCGGGCAAGAAGCTCGAGTACTTCGACCAGGCGCGGAACGAGCGCTACCTGCCGTACGTGGTGGAGACGTCGGTGGGCGCGGACCGCACGGCGCTGGTGATTCTGTGCGACGCCTACGCCGAGGACGTGGTCGAGGGGGAGCCGCGGGTGGTGATGCGGTTCCGGCCCGGGCTGGCGCCGGTGAAGGCGGCGGTGCTGCCGCTGGTGAAGAAGGACGGCCTGCCGGAGATCGCGGAGCGGATCTTCCACGACCTCAAGGGCCGGGTCAACGCGTTCTACGATGACGGCGGGTCGGTCGGGCGGCGGTACCGGCGGCAGGACGAGATCGGGACGCCCTTCTGCGTAACGGTGGACGGCCAGACCAAGGAGGACGGGACGGTCACGGTGCGGGACCGGGACACCTTGGCGCAGGAGCGCATCGGGCAGGACCGGGTGGTGGCGTACGTGACCGACCGGGTGCAGGAGGCGTGACCGCGGACGCGCTGCGCCGGCGCGGCGAGGCCATGTGCGAGGAGCTCGGCCGGGAGAGCTACCGCGCGGGCGCCGGGCTCGTGGCCGAGACCCACTTCGACGAGATCTTCCGCCGGTACGCCGACCTGGCGGACGAGGCGGCCTGGACGGCGGCGCGCGGCTCCCCGGCGCTCTTCGAGTGGGTGGTGGAGACGCGGGTGGGGCGCGCGGTGGCGACGCTCGACGACAAGCTGCACGCCTGGGAGTCGGCGGCGGAGGTCGCCGTGAACGGCGGCGAGCGGATGCCGTACCAGCGGGTGGCCATCGCGATCGCGAACGAGCCGATCCGCGCCCGCCGGCTCCAGCTGGACGCCGCCAGGCGGCGGGTGCTGGGAGAGCCGGCCGCGCTCCGCCGCGAGCGGCTGGAGCGCGAGCGCGAGCTGATCGCCCCGCTCGGCGCGGGAGACCCGGTCGCGGCGCGCGCCACGCTGATGGGTATCGACCTCGTCCAGCTCGGCGAAGCGGCGGGGTGGTTCCTCGACGCCACGAAGGACCTCTACTTCGACCTCCTCGCGGAGCGGCTGCGCAAGGACCTCCAGCTCGCGCCGGGCGACGCGGACCGGTCGGACGGCGCCTACCTGTTCCGCGGTGCCGCGTACGACGACGTGTTCCCGGGGGCGGACCTGGTGCCGCTGGCCCGGCGCCAGGTGGCCGAGATGGGGCTCGACGCCGAGGCGGCGGGCCGCATCCGCTACGACACCGAGGACCGGGAGCGGAAGCGGGCGCGGGCGTTCTGCGCGCCGGTCCGGGTGCCGGAGGAGGTCTACCTGGTGATCCGGCCGCAAGGCGGCCACGTGGACTATCGCGCCTTCTGGCACGAGCTGGGGCACGCGCTCCACTTCGCGAACGCGGGCCGGGACCTCGCGTTCGAGCATCGCTGGCTGGGCGACAACTCGGTGACCGAGTCCTACGCGATGCTGTTCGAGTTCCAGTTGATGACGCGGCCCTGGCTGTCGCGCTACACCGCGCTCCGGGGCGAGCGCCTGGCGACGTTCGTGCGCGCCCAGCACTTCGCGCTCCTCGCCATCGTGCGGCGCTACGCCGCCAAACTCCGCTACGAGCTGGAGCTGCACCGCGCGCCCTCGCTCGAGGCCGGCGCCCGGCGCTACGCGGAGATCCTCACGGCCGCGACCGGGTTCCGCTACGCGGACGAGGACGCGCTGCTCGACCTGGACGACGGCTTTTACGCGGCGCGGTATCTCCGCGCCTGGCAGCTGGAGGCGGCGCTGCGCACGGACCTCATCGCCCGCTTCGACGAGGACTGGTTCCGGAATCCCCGCGCGGGCCCGTCGGTGGCGGGGTTCCTCGTGCGCGGCCAGCGGGAGGACGCCACCACCCTCGCGCGGTCCGCGCTCGGAGCGGAGCTGACCTTCGCGCCGCTGGTGGCGGCGTGCGAGGCGGCGCTGAGCTGAGCGGCGCGCATGCGCCGCCGTGACTTCGAGGCCATGGTCCGCGGCATGGCCCGCGAACTCCCTCCCGACTTCCTCGACGGCATCGTGGACATCGTCGTGACGCCCAAGACCGTGCCCCACCCGGTCCGGCGCGACGTGTATACGATGGGCGAATGCACTCCGCACGAATTCGGCTCCCCCGGCGACGAGAGCCCCGGCCTCCGCTCGAGCGTAGAGCTGCACTACGGCTCGTTCGCGGCGCTGGCGCGCACCGACCCCGGCTTCGACTGGCGGCACGAGGCGTGGGAGACGCTCACCCACGAGGTCCGGCATCATCTCGAGTGGCGGGCCCGCGCGCCGGAGCTGGAGGCGCTCGATGACGCGGCCGAGGCGAACTACGCCCGGCACGACGGCGAGCCGTTCGCGGCCCTGTTCCATCTGGATGGAGAGCGCATCGCCCCCGGGATCACGAGGGTCGAGGACGACGTGTTCTTCGACATCGTGCTCGCGGGCCGCGCGTGGAAGCGCGCGGCGGGGACCGCGCTCCCGTTCACGTGGCACGGGGAGACCTGGGAGGTGCGGCTGCCCGAGTCGCTGCCGGACGTGCTCTTCCTCGTGGTCACGCGGATCACGCCCGAGCCCGCCGGCGATCTGGTCCTGGTGGTGAGGCGGCGGCCCGGCGCCGTCGACCTCATCCGCCGGGCCGTCGTCGGCCGGGCCGAAGCCCGCGCGACGCGCTCTCGACAGGGATCGTGATCGAGCGCGGCCGAGCGCGCCGGACAGGTGCGACCTCCTCCGAAAGTTCGTACCTTTCCCGCTCGGTTCGGCGGTCCCTTTCGGCCAGGGGTGGCGAGTTTCATGACGCATGAGATGATGACGTCGCTTGCGCCGGAGGAAGTCGTCCGGCGGGCGCGGGAGTTCTTCACCAAGCGGGTGCCGGCCACCGGCGCGTCGGTCGAGCGGGAGACGGCCCGGCACATCGTGCTCAGGGGGCAGGGGGGCGAAGAGATCGTGATCGCGAGCGTGCCGGTCGAGGGCGGCTCGGCGGTGCGCGGGTCCTCGCTGCTCTTCGACCAGCAGGTGAAACGGTTCCTGACGACGCTGCCCTTCGCGGCGCCGGTGGAAGCGGGGGCCGCATGACGACCACGCCGACGAGCCGGCTGCTGCTCCGGGTCACCGTGGGCGACACGTGGACACCGGCGGTGATCGAGGCGGGGGCCGACGAGCGCATGGCCGCGGTGAAGGCGCGGGCGCTGGCGGGTGCCCACATCGGGGCGGCGGGCGCGCCCGTCTACGAAGTGAAGTTCGGCGGCGCGCTGGTGCGCGACGAGACGCGGACCCTCGGCGAGCTGGGGGTGCGGAGCGGCTCCTCCCTGGTGGTGCTCTCGCGGCGGCGGCGGCCGGTGCGATGATCACGGCCCGGTCGGGCCGCTTCGTCTTCGGCGTCGGCTTCGTGATCCTGCTGCTCGACGGCGCCGCGGCGATCTGGCTGGGCCAGATAGCGGGGCGGGGCGCCCTGGTGGTGGTCGGGCTGGTGCTGGTGCTGGCGGCGGCGGTCTTCGCCCTGATCTACCGACGCTGGCTGCAGGCGCTCGCGGACATCGCGGAGGCGCGGCGCGAGCTCCAGGCGGAGATCGGCGCGCTCCGGGGCGCCCTGGGCGATGCCCGCGCGGGCCGGCATCGCGACGACTGACCGGACCGCCGGTCGCTTCCCGACGACACATCCTCCGACCATGCTGACGCTGCTCACCCACGAAGCCTGCTTGAGGCACGACAACGGCCCCGGACACCCGGAGTCGCCGCGGCGGCTCGACGCGGTGCGCCGGCGGCTCGACGCGGACCTGGTGGCGACCGGCCGGGCCGCCTGGGCCGAGGCGCCGCTGGTCAACGATGAGGACATCCTCCGCGTGCACACGCCGGCGCATCTCGAACGGTTGAAGCGCCTGGATGCCGCGGGAGGCGGCGCGCTCGACCCCGACACGTCGATGGGCCCGGGTTCCCTCGAGGCGGTGCGCCGCGCGGCGGGGGCCGCGGTGCACGCGGCCGAGCGCGCGATGCGGGGCGACGGTCCCACCTTCTGCGCGATCCGCCCGCCCGGGCATCACGCCACGCCCGGACGCGCGATGGGATTCTGTCTCCTCAACAACGCGGCCATCGCCGCCGCGACCGCGCTGGCGCGCCTGGGCGCCGAGCGGGTGCTCATCGTGGACTGGGACGTGCACCACGGCAACGGCACTGCCGACGCGTTCCGGTCCGAGCCTCGTGTGCGGTACGTCTCGCTGCACCAATGGCCGTACTACCCCGGCACGGGCCTCGCAGACGACACCGGCGCGGGCAATCTCTTCCACGTGCCGCGCGCGCCGGGCCTGCCCGCGGCGACGTACGTGCGCGACCTGCTCGAGGCGGTGGACCGCGCGGTGGACGGGTTCCGACCGTCGCTGCTCATCCACTCGGCGGGGTTCGACGCGCTGCGTGGGGATCCGCTCGGCGGCTTCACGCTGGAGCCCGCGGACTACGGCACGATCACCCGCGCCATCGGCGAGCGCGCGTCGGGGGCGCCGGCGATGGGGGTGCTCGAAGGTGGCTACGATCCGCCGCGCCTCGCGGAGGCGGCGGCGGTTCACGCCGCGGCGCTTGCCCCTTAGGGCGGCGGCCGTAAGTTGGGTCGGATGACCGGGCATGACGGGGAGCGGAGCGTGACGGAGCCGGCCAAACCGCGTGAGCGGGGCGTGCCGTACAGCGTCTACCGCGGCCCGACCGGCGCGGTGGAGTGGTGCCTGCGGCCGCAGCGGCTCATGGAAGCGCTAAAGGAGGGTGGGCAGCTGTGGGCGCACATCGATTCCAACGACCGCAGCCAGCACGCCCTGCTGGAGAAGGTCTTCGGCTTCCACCACCTCGCGATCGAGGATACGCTCAGCCCCAAGACACGCGTCAAGCTCGAGGAGTACGGCGCCTACCTCTTCATCGTGGTGCGGGCGGTGCGGCTCGACGTGCGCACCGACAACCCGTACGACCTCGAGACCGTCAACGTCTATTGTTTCCTCGGCCCCCACTATTTCGTCACGGTCAGCAGCGCCTCGGCCCGCGCCATCGAGGAGGTCCGGGAACGGCTGGAGCGGAGCCCCGACCTGCTCGAGCGTGGCATCGAGATGATCGCTCACGGGGTCATCGACGTCACCGTGGACGAGTTCCTGCCGATGGTGGATCACGTGGACGACCTGGTGGACAAGCTCGAGGAGAGCCTGTTCGAGAAGTACGACGAGGGCGCGATCAAGGACATCTTCCAGGTGAAGCGGCTCGTGGTCCAGCTGCGCCGCCACCTCGGCCCGCTGCGCGAAGTGCTGAACGTCCTCACCAACCGGCCGCACACCTGCATCACCGCGTCGTCGCAGATCTACTTCCGCGATGTCTACGACCACACCATCCGGATCGTCGAATCGCTGGAGTCGGTGCGGGACCTGGTGGCGACCGTGCTCGACACCTACCTCACGCAGACGTCCAACCGCATGAACCGCGTGATGAAGCAGCTCAGCATCGTGGCGACGATCTCGCTGCCGCTGGTGGTCCTGACCGGGATCTTCGGCATGAACTTCTCGCAGATGCCGCTGATCCACCACCCGCTGGGGTTCTTCTGGGGCCTCGGCATCATGGTGCTGGCCGCGCTCGCCATCTATGCCTTCCTCCGCAGACAAGGCTGGGTCTGACATGCTGCGGCTGACGCACGAGATCCTCGAGCTGGAGACCGCGCACCCGTTCGGGATCGCGCGGGGGACGCGGAGCGCATACCAGGTGGTGTGGGTGCGGCTCACCGACGCGGACGGCGCGGAGGGGTGGGGCGAGGCGGCCCCGTCGTCGTTCTACGGCGAGACGGTGGACACGGTGGTGGCGGCGCTGAAGCGGCTGGAGCCCCTCCTGCCGGACGATCCCTTCGCGCTGGAGGAGGCGGACGCGCGGTTCTTCGCCAGCCTCAAGGGGAACGCGGCCGCGAAGGTGGCGCTGTCGGCGGCGCTGCACGACCTGGTGGGGAAGCGGCTCGGCGTGCCGCTCTGGAAGCTGTGGGGGCTCGACCCGTCGAAGGCGCCCGCCTCGTCGTTCACGATCGGCATCGACACGCCCGAAGTGCTCAAGGCCAAGGTCCGCGAGGCGGCCGAATACGGCATCCTCAAGGTCAAGGTCGGGACCAAGGACGACGAGTCGATCTTGCGCACGGTGCGCGAGGTGACCAGCGTGCCGATCCGGGTGGACGCCAACTGCGGCTGGACGGCGAAGCAGGCCATCGCGCGGCTGCCGCTGCTCAAGGAGATGGGCGTCGAGCTGATCGAGCAGCCCGTCGCGCCCGACGACCTGGAGGGTCTCGCGGCGGTGCGCCGCGCCTCGCCGCTGCCGATCATCGCCGACGAGTCGTGCCGGACGGCGGCCGACATCCCGCGGCTCGCGGGGGCGGTGGACGGGATCAACATCAAGCTCGCCAAGTGCGGCTCGCTGCGTGAGGCGCTGCGGATGATCGCGGTGGCGCGGGCGCACCACATGATGGTAATGGTGGGCTGCATGATCGAGACGTCGCTTGGGATCACCGCGGCGGCGCACTTCACGCCGCTCCTCGACGTGGTGGACCTCGACGGCGCGGCGCTCTGCAAGCGGGACCCCTTCACCGGCGCGTCCATCGCGGGCGGCCGGCTCACCCTTCCCACCGGTCCGGGGCTCGGCGTTAGGCAGCGATGAGCGCGTGGTTCGTCGACGTCGCACTGCCCCTCGCCCTCCCGACCCCTCTCACCTACAGCGTGCCCGACGAGCTCGTCGGGCGCGCCGTCGCGGGCGCGCGCGTGGTGGTGCCGGTGCAGGGGCGCGAGATGATCGGCGTGGTGGTCGCGACCGGGCGCGAGGCGCCGAGCGCCAGCTCGCGCGCCGTGATCGCGGCGCCGGACCCCGAGCCGCTCCTCGACCGGACCCTGCTGGCGCTCGCCAGGCACATCGGCGCGCACTACGCGTCGCCCCCGGGCCTGGTGCTGCGGGCGATGCTCCCCGCGCCGCTCTTCTCGGTGGGCCGGCCCGTAGTGCATGTCGAGGAGGGCGCCCTCCCCGACGGCGGGGCCGGGCCCGCGCTGCGGAAGCTGGCGGGCAAGACGGGTGGCATCCCCCTCGGCCTCATCCGGCGGAGCGCGGGGAACGCCGGCGTCCGCCTGGTGCAGCGGCTCGCGGCGGAGGGCCGGGCGCGCATCGTCACGCAGCCGCCGCGGACGGCGCCGCCGGAGCGCCAGGAGCGGATGGTGAGCGTGACGCAGCGGTTCGAGCACCTCCTGGACCTCGAAGCGCGGTTCCGGAAGGCGCCGCGGCAGCGCGAGGCGTACGACGCGCTGGTGCGGGCCGGGGGGAGCGCGCCGGCGGCGCAGCTCGAGAAGGCGGGCGTCAAGGCCACGGCCCTGCGGGCGCTCATCGCCGCGGACCTGGTGAAGGTCGAGCGGGTGCGGCGCGAGCGCGACCCGTTCGCCGCGCTGCCCGGGAGCCCGCCCCCCGGGCCGCCGACCGCGCAGCAGGACGAAGCGGTGGCGGCGTTAGGCAGCCTGGGCGCGGGGGGCGTGGCGCTGCTCTTCGGCGTGACGGGGAGCGGCAAGACGCTGGTGTATCTCGAGGTCCTGCGGCGCCTGGTGGACGCCGGCCGGAGCGCCATCGTGCTGGTCCCCGAGATCGCGCTCACGCCCCAGACGGTGGCCCGCTTCCGCGGCGTCTTCGGGGACCAGGTCGCGGTGCTGCACAGCGCCCTCTCCGACGGCGAGCGCTACGACGCCTGGCGGGCGCTCCGCTCGGGAGCGAAACGGGTCGCGGTGGGCGCCCGCTCGGCGGTCTTCGCCGCGGTGCCGCGGCTCGGCGCGATCGTGGTGGACGAGGAGCACGATGCCTCGTACAAGCAGAACGAGGCGCCGCGTTACCACGCCCGCGACGTGGCGGTCAGGCGCGCGGCGCTGGCGGGAGCGGCGGTGATCCTGGGGAGCGCCACGCCGTCCCTGGAGAGCGCGTGGGCGGCCGAGCAGGGCGCGTACCGGCTGGTGGCGCTGCCGGAGCGGATCGGCGCGCGGCCGCTGCCGCCGGTCGCGGTGGTGGACCTGCGCGCGGCACCACGCACTCGCGAGGCGGGCCCGGTGCCCTGGAGCGACGCGCTCGACGCCGCGGTGGCGGGCGCGCTCGGGCGGGGGGAGCAGGCGATGATCCTGCTCAACCGGCGCGGTTTCAGCGTCTTCGTCCAGTGCCCCTCGTGCGGCGAGGTCTGGGCGTGTCCCTCGTGCAGCATCACGCTCACCTACCATCGCTCGCCGCCGCTGCTCCGCTGCCATCACTGCGACCACCGCGAGCCGCCGCCCGCGGCGTGCCGCCGCTGCGGCGAGGTCACCCAGCGGTTCCGCGGCGTCGGCACCCAGCAGGTCGAGGAGTTCGTCACGGCGCGCTTCCCCGGGGCGCGCATCGCGCGGATGGACATGGACACGACCAGCGGCCGGCAGGCGCACCAGCGGATCCTCGGCGCGGTGGAGCGGGGCGAGGTGGACGTGCTGGTGGGGACGCAGATGATCGCGAAGGGGCTGGACTTCCCGGGGGTCACGGTGGTGGGCGTGGTGGACGCCGACATCGCGCTCAACCTGCCCGATTTCCGCGCCGCGGAGCGCACCTTCCAGCTGCTCACCCAGGTGGCGGGCCGCGCGGGGCGGGGCCCGCGCGGGGGCCGGGTGATCGTGCAGACGCGCCAGCCCGACCTCCCGGCGGTGACGTTCGCCGCGCGGCACGACGTGCGCGGGTTCGCGCAGGCCGAGCTCCTCGAGCGGCGCGCGCCGGCG